>JAMOAX010000003.1:0-59116 GCA_039908555.1 Magnetococcus sp. DMHC-8 | reverse complement strand
GCTGCAACCGGTTGGGATTCTCCCCGTACCGTCCGTCCGTGGGGCGTCGGGAGGGCTGCACATAGGCCGTGTTCCAGGGCTCCGGTCCCAGCACCTTCAGGAAAGTGGCCGGATGAAAGGTGCCCGCCCCCATCTCCATGTCGTAGGGCTGCAATACCACGCACCCCTGTTGCGACCAATAGGTGTGCAGTGCAAAAATCAACTCCTGGAAAGTCACGTCTCGCTCCTCTATCGTATGGTCTGGTCTGGAACCTTTTCCCCGGGACAACCCCCAACGTGCTGCATGCCCTGTACGCCCTGCTGTTGCTGCTGGTCATCCTCGTCACGCTGCCCCTGTGGGTCTGGCGCTATCTGCGCACGCCCAAATACCGGCACACGGTGGCCCAACGGCTGGGCTGCCGGCTGCCGGCCCGACCACCCGGCCGGCCCATCTGGGTCCACGCCGTCTCGGTCGGCGAGGTCATGGCCGCCCAGGGGCTGGTCCGGCAACTGGCCACGCGATTTCCCGACTACCCGATCATCCTCTCCACGGTCACCAAGACCGGCCAGCAGATCGCCCGCACCATGCCGGAACTGCAGGCCACCTTCTATCTGCCCCTGGACCTGCCCTGGATCGTGCGCCGGGTGATTCGCGCCCTGCAACCGCGCTGCCTGATCGTACTGGAAACCGAGCTGTGGCCGGCGCTGTTCCATGCCATGGCCGACGCAGGCGTACCGGTCATGCTGGTCAACGGCCGACTGTCACCCCGATCCTTCCACCGTTACCACCGGGTCCGGCGGGCCATGAGGCCCCTGCTGGCGCCGGTCCGGCTGTTTGCCATGCAGTCGGTCGCCGACGCGGAGCGCATGCAGGCCATCGGCGCCCCGCCCGAACGGCTGCTGGTCACCGGCAACCTGAAATATGACCAGGCCCTGCAACCGCCGGACCCGGATCGCATGGCCGAACTGGCCCGTCACCTGCCCCGCCCGGCGGGCCTCATCTGGCTGGCCGCCAGCACCCACCCGGGGGAGGAGGAGATCATTCTGGCCTGTTTCACCCGCCTGCGTGACGACTGGCCCACCCTGCGCCTCATCCTCGCCCCCCGGCACCCGGAACGCAGCCCGACGGTCGAGGCCCTGGTCCGGCAGCACGGTTGCGGCTGCACCCGCTTTTCCCAGGCCAACGGCACCTGGCAGGACGAAGTGCTGCTGGTCGATCAGGTGGGATGGCTCACCCGCCTGTACGGTTATGCCCACCTGGCCTTCGTGGGGGGCAGCCTGGTGCCCCACGGCGGACAGAACATGCTGGAACCCGCCTCCCTGGGCCTGCCCATCCTGTTCGGTCCCCACACCTTCAACTTCCGGGAGGTTGTTCAGCAACTCCTGGAGGATCAGGCCGCCCTGCCGCTGCAGCACTCCGCCGAGTTGCTGCCCGCCATGCAGGGATTGCTGGCCGACGGCCCGCGTCAGCGGGCCATGGGGGAACGGGCCCGGGCAGTCATCACCCGCAACACCGGGGCCGTGGCCCGCACCATCCAGGCCATCCAGCCCCTGCTGGAAAGTCTCCCGAATCCATGAAACGGTTGCTGCCCCTTCTGGAGGGTCGCGCCACGCCGACCACCCGCACTGCCCGCACCACCCTGCAGGTGCTGGGCGGTGTCGGCCATCTGTATGGTGCCATCATGCAGGGACGCGCCGGGCTGTACCGCCGCCGGATATTGCCCTCCTTCCGGGCCCCCTGCCCGGTGATCAGCGTCGGCAACCTGACCGCCGGGGGCACCGGCAAGACCCCCATGGTGCTCTGGCTGGCCCGACAGTTGGCACACGGTCCGCACCGCCTGGCCATCGTCAGCCGCGGCTATGGCACCCCCGCCGCCTCCCAGCCCGGCCAACCCGAAGGGGTCACCGTGGTGGCCGACCCCGACGGGGTGCGCATCCATCCACCCCGGGCCGCCGACGAGGCTGCCCTGCTGGCCCGGCACCTGCCCGGGGTCACCATCCTGACGGGGGCAGACCGGGCCCGGCTCATCCGTTTTGCCGTGACACAGTACGGCGTCGGGTTGATCCTGATGGATGACGGCTTCCAGCACCTGCGGGTCCAGCGCGACCTGGACCTGGTCTTGCTGGATGCCCGGCATCCCCTGGGCAACGGTGCCCTGCTGCCGGGGGGCATCCTGCGGGAACGACCGCAGGCCCTGCACCGCGCCGACGGACTGGTGGTGACCCGCTGCGGGGATGCGGCCCTGTTCGCGCAGGCCAGCGCGACCCTGGCCCGCTTTGCCCCCGACAAACCCATCCTGCAGGCCGACCATCAGCCTACCGCCTGGCAACAACCGGGCGATGCACAAACCCTGCCCCTCTCCACCCTGGCGGACACACCGGTGCTGGCCTTCTGCGGCATCGCCCGGCCCGACTCCTTCGCCCGCCTGCTGGCGCAAACCCGCACCTCCGTCACCGGATGGCAGATCTTTCCGGACCATTTTGCCTTTACCCGCCAGACCCTGGCGACACTCATCCGGCAGGGACACGCCACCCGGGCGCAGGCCCTGGTCTGCACCGCCAAGGATGCCGTCAAGATCCCACCCGCCTGGCTGGAGGCGTTCACCCCCACCCTGCCACTGTTCGTGTTGCAGATGGAGATGGTCTTCCCGACGGCACCGGTCTGGCTCCAGGCGCAACTGGCCACCCTCGCCGGTATTACGTATTCTCCAGACGCCGCGCCTCGTCCACCAGCATGACGGGGATGCCATCCCGAATGGCAAAGGCCAGCCGATCTTTTTTGCACACCAGCTCACCGGCCTCCCGATCCAGCACCAGGTCGCCCTTGCACTGCGGACAGACCAAAATGGTCAATAATTCTCTGTCAATCATCTGGGATGACCTCGATTGGATGAAAACGAAACGGCCACACTATACCAGCATCCCCCACGCACGCGAAAGCTCCGAATGCAACGATGCACAAAAGTCTCCGTTGCCAACCAGCTCTGAATATCGTTAAACTGCTCGGTCTGGCATTCATTTGAACAAACGGGAGCAACGGTGCGCACCATTATCGAACGACTGGTCACAACCACCCTGGAGCGGCTGCGTGACGAGGGGGTGTTTCCTCCTGACTGGCCGTTGGTTTTTCATGTGGAGCGGCCGCGGGACAAAAATCATGGCGATTTTGCTACCAATGCGGCCCTGGTGCTGGCCAAGGCGGCCCGTCTGCCGCCGCGCCAACTGGCCGAACGGATCGTCGCCGCCCTGCCAGCCGGGCAGACCGAGGTGGAAAAATGGGAGGTGGCCGGGCCGGGATTCATCAATTTTTTCCTGTCGGCCCACAGCCTGCACACGGTCATCACCGCCATCCAGGCGGCCGGCCAGCGCTTTGGCCACAGCACCACCGGTGCAGGACGCCGGGTACAGGTGGAGTTCGTCTCTGCCAACCCCACCGGCCCCATGCACCTGGGACATGGTCGCGGCGCCGTGCTCGGCGATGTGATCGCCCGACTGTTGCAGGCCATCGGCTGCACGGTGGAACGGGAATATTACATCAACGATGCCGGCACCCAGACCCTGATGCTGGGCCGCTCGGTGCTGGGACGCTATTACGCCTTGTTCGACCGGGATGTCACCCTGCCGGACGGATGTTATCCTGGTGAATATATTTTGGAAATCGCCCAGGCCCTGCGCGACCGGGACCGGGATCGGTGGCTGGCGGAGAGCTTCCCGACCGATCCCCCCGAGGCCGTGGTCCATTTTGCGATGGAACAGTGCCTGCGCTGGATTCGTGCCGACCTGGCCCAACTGCGAATCACCTTTGACACCTGGTTTTCGGAACGGTCATTGCATCAAGAGGGCATGATCGCCCGGGCCGTTGCCCGACTGGCAGAGCAGGATTTGCTCTACGAAGGCGTCCTGGAACCACCCAAAGGCAAACAGCTCGACGACTGGGAACCCCGGCCGCAACGGTTGTTCCGTTCCAGCCGGTTCGGCGACGAGGTGGACCGTCCCCTGCAAAAATCGGATGGCACCTACACCTATTTTGCCGCCGACATTGCCTATCACCTCCACAAGGCGGAACGGGGCTTTGACGCCCTGATCAATGTGTGGGGCGCAGACCATGGGGGATACATCAAACGGGTCCAGGCCGCCCTGGCCGCCCTCACCGGCCAGTCCGGGCTGCTGGAAGTCCGTCTGGTCCAGATGGTCAATCTGTTTCGCGGTGGCCAGCCCGTGCGCATGTCCAAGCGCTCCGGCACCTTCGTCACCCTGCGGGAGGTGGTGGAAGAGGCCGGCGCGGATGCGGTACGGTTCTGGTTTTTGTTGCGTTCGGCGGGGGCCGGACTCGATTTCGACCTGGAACTGGCCATGGCCAAAACCAATGACAATCCCATCTTTTACGTCCAGTACGCCCATGCCCGGGTCCACTCCATCCGGCGGCGACTGCAAGAGAGGGGCTGGCAATGGGACCTGGCACAACCCACCCCCCACCTGGACCGTCTGACAGCCCCGACCGAACTGGAGCTGCTGCGCCTGCTGGGCCGCTTCCCGGAGGTGGTCGAACTGGCCGCCCTGGAAAAAGAGCCGCAAAAAATCCCGTATTATCTTTTGGAATTGGCAGCGGCCTTTCACACCTACTATAATGGCCACAAGATTCTGGAAGAGGATGTCGCGTTGCGCGAGGCCAGACTGGCCCTGAGCGGCGCAGTGGGTCTGGTGATCGCCAATGGTTTAACCTTACTGGGCGTGCACGCCCCGGAGCAGATGTGAATCCCCGTTTTCCAACCTCTGCACGTTTTCGTCGCCATCCCCCCCGCCACAATCTCCTGCCCCGCCTGCTGCTGGCCGGACTGGTGGTCGGTGGCGGGTTGTTTCTGGTATTTCGTTCCAAAAGCCCGACGCCGGCCGACACGGTCGACAGACCGCCACAGGAGCAGTCTGCCCCCCGGCCATCAACCCCCGTGCCCGTCACACAAGCCGAAGTCAAACCGGAAACCAGGCCGGAACCCAAATCGGAAACCAAATCCCGGCCCCGGGCAGAGGCCAAACTGCCGCTCAAGCCGGAAGTCAAACAGGAGGCCAAACCGGAAGTCAAACAGGAGGCCAAGCCGGACCTGCAGGCCGCCCCGCGCCCGAACAGCAAACCGGACCTGCAGTCGACCGTTCGACCGGACACCAAGCCGAACATGCCGCCCGCGACCCAACCGGAGGCCAAACCCGTCAACAAACCGGACGCCAGACAGGATGTCAAGCCGGAGGTCCGTCCGACCGGTCGGCAGGAGATCAAACTGGATATCAAGCCGGAAACCCGCACCGAGGCCAAACCGGAGACCAGGCCGGAACCCGGCCCCCGGAAGGGCGAGGCCAGGACAGAGGCCAAGGCAGAGGCCAAGGCAGAGACCGGGGGAGAGGCCAAAACCAAACCGGGCACGGCGTCCAGCCCCGGCCCGGAGGCCCGGCAGGGACCGCTCCTGCCCCAACCCAAAGCCAGCGAGGAAGAGACCGGCTTCCATCCCCTGCCGGATGCATTGCCGCCCAAACTGCGGGAACAGGAGATGGACCTGACTTTTTACAAAGGCCTGGCCATGAAAAAAATGATCCTGCCGGAAGAACCGCCCGGCAAGAGGGTCATTCCCCCATTTCTGGCCGGCACCTCGCCCACTTCGACCATCGCCAAAAGGCCGGATGGCACGCCGGCCATGGACAAGACGGCGTCCAAGACGACCTCACCCAAACCGGCCAACGAGCCCCAGAAAACGGCTGCCGAGGCGAAAAAATCGTCGTCAGAATCCCAGAAGGCGGCCATCGATCCCAAAAAGAGCACGAACGAGCCCCAGAAACCGACCGGCGAAGCGGCCAGGAAAAAGAGCTATCAAGTGCAGATCGCCATTCTGTCCGAAATGAAGAATGCCACGGCCCTGGCCGACAGCCTGCGCAGTCAGGGTGCGCCCAATCCCCGGGTCAGCTCCATCAAACATGCCTCCGGTCGCACCTTTTTCCGGGTCCGGTTGGGCCCGTTTACCAGCCAGGCCGATGCGGCCAAGGCAGGCCAGCGTTGGCAATCCACCAACCAGCCTGCCATGATCTCCGCCATGGAGGAGTAGCGTGGAACAAACCCTGACCAGGGCCAAGCGCGATCTGACCATGTGGTTTGTGGTACTGGTGCTGGTCGTGGTGTTGTGCGGGTCCATCGGCATCTATTGGCAACAGAGAACCCACAATCAACAGTGGGTCGAGGAGACGGCGCGCGGTAGCCAGATGGCTTTTGATCGTCTCCAGCAACAGGAAACCGCCATCATGCAGGTCGCCCTGGGCACCCTGGGACACATGGACACCCTCCGGGCGGCCTATCTCCGGCAGGGTCGGGACGCACTGCAGGCCCTGGCCGCCCCACTGCTGGCGGAATTCAGCCGCCGCCATGGCATTACCCATCTCTATTTTCACCAACCCGACCAGGTCAACTTTTTGCGGGTCCATCAGCCCGACCGGTACGGTGATCGGATCGAGCGCCATACCCTCCGCCAGGCCCGGCAGGGCGGCCAACCGGTGGCGGGACTCGAACTGGGACCGATGGGCATGCTGGTCCTGCGCGCCGTCACGCCCTGGTACGACCAGGGACGGTTGATCGGTTTCCTGGAATTGGGCACGGAGATCGGCCGACTGGCAACCCCCCTTCAGAAGCAGTTTCATGCCGACATCCTGCTGTTTGTGGCCAAGGAGCACCTCCAACAAACGGAATGGTCCCTGGGCATGCAGATGCTGGGCAGGTCGGCCGACTGGCACGCCTTTGCCGACCATGTGCTCATCCAGCAAACCACGACCAACCTGCCTCCCTTCCTGAAACAGGTCGAAATGGAACTGGCCATTCCGGGAGAGCAGACCTGGCATAATGCCCCCTGGGATGATGACCATTTCAACATCATCCGCCTGCCGATCCTGGACAACCACGACCGGGAGATCGCCTTCCTGGTCATCGTGCAGAATGCCACCGCCCAGATCCATCAATCCCAGCGCATCATCGCCCTGGGCATCGTGGTGGGTATCCTGGGCGGACTCTGGCTGATCACGCTGTTTGGCAAGCTGCTGGATCGCCTGGATGCCCGCCTGGCCACCGCCTATGCCGGCTTGCGGGACCGGGATGCCCGGTTGCGGTTGACCCAGGAATATGCCCTGGATGCCATCATCACCATCGACGCCCAGGGCCGGGTGGTGGAACTCAACCCGGCAGCGGAGGCCCTGTTCGGCTATGCCAGGGAGACCCTGCTGGGCCAGGATATTGCGGACTACATCATCCCCCCGGCCCTGCGCCCGGCCCACAAGGAGGCCCTGCTGCGCCATGCCAGTCAGCAGGGCGAATGGGTCAATCTCAAGCGCAAGGTGGATCTGCCCGGTGTGCGTGCCGATGGTCACATCATCGATATGGAGGTGGGGCTGATCAGCCTCTCCCTGTCCGGCCAGCGCTATTATACCGCCTTCCTGCACGACGTGACCGAACGCAAGCAATTGCTGAAATCGTTGCAGGAGACCCTGACCGTGGCCGAATCCGCCAATCGGCTGAAGAGCGAGTTTCTGGCCAACATGAGCCATGAAATCCGCACCCCCATGAATACCATCATCGGCATGACCGACCTGATCCTGACCGTGCCTCTTGCCCCGCAAGAACAGAGAAACAATCTGGAAATCGTCCTGCAATCCGCCCTGTCGCTGCTGGGATTGATCAACAACATTCTGGATTTTTCCAAAATGGATGCCGGCATGATCGCCCTGGAGCGTATTCCGTTCGATCTGTCCGGTCAATTGGAAAACGTCTGCAATACCCTGGCCATCAAGGCCCACCAGAAAGGGGTGGCGCTGTATTGCGACCTGGCCCCGAACCTGCCGGTCACCGCGGTGGGAGACCCGTTGCGACTCAGGCAGGTGCTCGTCAACCTGGTCAACAATGCCATCAAATTCACGGCGGACGGGGAGGTCGTCCTGCGGGTGGAGCGGGCCGCGCCGGTGACCATGCCTGGTCATCCGGTCGACGCGCAAGGGCTGTGGCTCCGCTTTGCCGTGTCCGATACCGGGATCGGCATTCCCCGGGACAAAATACCGGCCATCTTTGAACAATTCACCCAGGTGGACGGCTCCACCACCCGCCTGCATGGCGGCACCGGTCTGGGACTCTCCATCAGCAAGCATCTGGTGCGCTTGATGGGTGGGGAGATTGCGGTGGAGAGTACGGTCGGGCAGGGATCACTGTTTCACTTTGTCGCCCGGTTTGGGGTGGCCGAACGGTCCCGGTCCGCGGCGGTCCACCCGGAACGGGAGGAGCGGCGGGGCGAACCGACCTATGACGATCTGGCAGGCGTGCGGGTTTTGCTGGCCGACGGCCATGCCACGGGACGGGCCATCGTCCGGACCATCCTGTCGGCGGTCGGCATGGTGGTCACCGAGGCGGTGGATGCCGACTCCCTGCGACAGCAACGGACCACCGCCATGGCCAATGGCCAACCCGACGCACTGTTGATCCTGGATCACGGTCTGGCGGATGCGGATTTTTCGTTGCCGGGTACACTGGAACAACCGGGAGAAGACCGGGAAAAAATCCTGCTTTTGTTGCCCTCCCATATCAGCCTGGCCAGCTTTACCCCCCTTGCCCACCTGCAAAACGCCCGGGCGGCCGGCAAACCCGTGTTCAAGCATCGCCTGCTGAAGACCATACGGCACCTTCTCTCCGACCAGGCTGCGACGGAATCCGGCATCGATGCCCCACCCGCCATGACCCGACAGGGCCCCCCCCTGACCATTCTGCTGGTGGAAGACAATCCCAACAACCAACAACTGGCGACCGCCATTCTGGCACAGGTGGGACACACGGTCACCATCGCCAACCATGGCCGGGAAGCCTTGACCCTGTTGCAGACCAGGATCTACGATCTGATCCTGATGGATCTGCAAATGCCGGAGATGGATGGCCTGGAGGTTACCCGGCAGATCCGCCAGGTCGAACCGGCCATCGTCGCCAACCCCCGGACGCCCATCATTGCCGTTACGGCCAAGGCCACCGGTGACGAGGAGGCGCAATGCCTGGCGGTCGGCATGGATGGTTATTTGCGCAAGCCCTATCGGTCCCAGGATTTGCTCAACATTATCGACAGAATCGTCCGCCAGCGACAACAGCAGGCCACCCCCCCGACGGGCCAGGGACCAGCGGTCGCGGTGCTGAAGGAGATCGGCCTGGATGCGTCGGCCTTCACCAGACAGGGTACGGCCTTTGTCGACCAGTTTCCCCGCCATCTGCACCACATGGAACAGGCCGTCGCCGATCAGAACGCCCTGCTGCTGGCCAAATGGGTCAAGCAGCTTGGCGATCTCGCCCGGGCCATTGGCGCCTGGCAGGTACCCCTCCAGGCCATGCGCCTGCGCGGCCAGGCCGAACAAAATCACTGGACCGCCGCCCGGGAGACACTGACCATACTGGCGGCACATTGCCAGGCAGCACAACAGGCCATTCAGGCCAAGGAGTCAAACAGTGAAAATATTGATCGTGGATGATCTGGTCGGCAACCGCATGATGCTGAGCACCATCCTGGCGCCGCTGGGCCACTATGACGTGGCCACCGACGGAGTGGAGGCCCTGGAATGGGTCGAGGCGGCCCTGACCGAAGGAAAACCCTATGACCTGATCATGCTGGACATCATGATGCCCAACATGGACGGACAAACCGCCCTGCAGGCCATTCGCGCCAGGGAACAGGAATACCACAGCAAGGAGGCGGTCATCATCATGGTCTCTGCCGACACCTCGCCCGATGCGGTCACCCAGGCTTTTTTCAAGGGCTACTGCACCGATTATCTGGCCAAACCGATCACCCGCCAGATGGTACTGGACAAGCTGAAGGAGTACGGGTTGATTGCAGAGGCATAGGGGGGAGACCAGGCTGATTTGACGGGGATACGCCGGGATTCAGGGTAACCCGCCGGCTTGCCTGCGGGTACAATCAGCGCCGAAACCATACCAGACTGAACCACGCGCTGCAGAAGGAGAAATCACGCATCATTTCCGAACAAGGAAGAAAAAAATGGGGAGCCCCGACAAAATCTCCCCGAGGGTCCGTCCATACAGGCAAGACCGACGCAGAGTCGGTTCAAAAAACAGACCAGTCGATTGGACGACATCCAAAATATCACTCAAAGGAAAAAATGATGAACAAGATTTCGATGGGCATGACGGTGTTGGTGGCTTCTTTGGCCCTGTCTGGTGCGGCCTTTGCTGGCAGCGAAACGCCCGTGGCCAGCAGCGGACGTCCGATGGTGGCTCCGGTGGCCGATGCCAAGGTGGCTCCAACGGCCAGCAAAGAGGCCTCCGGTCGGTTGATGGCGGCGGCCACAGACAACAAGGAGCAAAAGGCCACTCCGGATACCAAGACCACGGACGCAAAGAGCACGACGGAACAAAAGGCCGGACACGATGCGAACAAGCAAAAGCCCGAAACCACTGCCAAGGCTGATGCCAAGAGCAGCACCCCTGCACCGGTGGCAGTCCAGGACAACAACGTCAAGAAGTAGTCTCGTCGGTTGCCGGCGAAGTGCTGCAGGCCGGGGGGCGGACAACGCCCCCCACCAACACCAAATCACCCCAGTTCTGGCCTGATTGTGCCTGGCGAGGAGATAAACACATGAAAAATTGGACTGCTGCTCTGGTTGTGGCCAGCTTCCTGGTTGTGCCGACTCTTGCCCATGCGGAGGGTGGTGTCGAAATGGGGGCACTGGGTGGTGCCATGGCAGGCAGCCTGATGGGGCCAGGAGATGATGATCGGATTGAGCATGCCGTGATCGGTGCCGTTGTCGGGGCTCTGCTGGGTGCCGCCATTGATGCAGAAGGACAAAGCCGTGCAGAACCGGTTCATTACCGAGAGGAGCACCGATGGAATCGCCACAGACAGTACCACCATCGGGATCGTCACAGACACCACCACGGGCACCACCACAGGCACAATCACTGGCGTCATTGGGACTGAGCAAACCGCAACGACACGCACGGTGACCCTGTCATGCGCGCATTATACCTGAGGGACCGGCTTCGACTGGCAGAGGACCATCCCTGTCCCGTTCCCTCACATGGGGAGGCACTGGTTCGCATCTCCCTGGCGGCGGTCTGCGCCACCGATCTGGCGATTTTGCGCGGTTACCGAGCCTTTCAGGGGGTTCTGGGACATGAATTTGTCGGCGTCGTGGAGGCAGCCTCGGAACCCGCCTGGCTGAACCGGCGGGTGGTGGGAGAGATCAACTGCGGCTGTGGTCGCTGCCGGTTTTGCCAAAGTGGTCAGCCTGCCCACTGCCCGCAGCGCACAGTGCCCGGTATTCTGGGGCGGGATGGGGTGTTTGCCGACTATTGCCTGCTGCCGTTGTCCAACCTGCACCTTCTGCCGGACACCCTCAGTGACCGGGCAGCGGTCTTTGTCGAACCTCTGGCTGCCGCCCTGCGCATCACCCAGCAAATCCACATTCATCCCGGTGAAACCGTGGCCCTGATCGGAGATGGTCGGCTGGGGCTACTGGTGGCCCACGTCCTGGCTCTGACCGGTTGCAATCTCCTGGTGGTGGGACGTCATCCAGAACACTGGTCCATCCTGCACGAATTGGCCATCTCCACCTGTCTGGAGAGTGCCATTCCACCGGGATATGCCGCCGATACCGTCGTGGAGTGTACCGGCACACCATCTGGCGTGCAATGGGCACTCGGCTTGCTCCGGCCCCGTGGCCGGTTGGTCCTGAAAAGCACCTTTCCGGAACCTTTCCCCGTCCATCTGGCCGATTGGGTGGTTCGGGAGATCCAGCTGATCGGTTCCCGGTGCGGCCCTTTCCCGCCTGCCATCCAATTCTTGCAACAGCAACGCATTCCGGTGGAATCCCTGATCACAGCCTGTTATCCATTGACAGAAGCCATCCAGGCTATCGAACACGCAGGGCGAAAAGGAACACTCAAAATTCTCATTCAACCGTAAAACCGGGAGACAACGGGCACCCTCCCCGGCGATCATCAAACATGCACGGGGGAATCTGCCTGATATGCCAGCCTGGGCACTCCGTCAAAGCAGGGCTCCCACCGCTGCACAGTCATCGCCGGTCAACGCAAAATCGAATATGGCCAGATCCTCCACCATGTGTGCCGCCGATGTTGTGCCAGTCAAGGGAATGATATCCATTTGGCTCAAGTAACGGAAAAACAGCTGTGCGGCACTGCGTTGGTATTTTTCCATCAGGGTTCGCAGCACGGGGTGCACCAAAATCCAGGGATTGGCCGTCAGGGTCCAGAAACTCTGGTAGAGAATGTGATTGTGGCGGCAAAAATCACGGATGATGCGATCATACCCGGTATCAGCGTAAAAGCGATTTTGCAGCACGGCCGGTTTGACACGGGCCGTTCGATACAAATGTTCGAGCTGCCGAAAATCATAACAGTTGCTGATTCCCAACTGTTTTGCCCCTCCCCCGTCAAAAATTTTTTCCATTGACTGCCACACTTTCTCCATCTGTGCGCTGTCCGCCAGGGGCGAATGCAACACCAGGCCATCCAGATAGGTGGTTTGCAGGTTTCTGAGGGAGCTTTGGAACGACTGTGCCACCTGTTCGGCAACACCGGCACTGGGATCATAGGGCACGCGCAGAGGGTCCTGGCCACCCAATGGAGTGAATTTGCTTTGCAAATAAAGGTCTTCGCGACCCAATCCCCTCTGCAAAGCGACTGACACGCCGCGTCCAACGCCCGCCTCATCGTAGTGTTTGGGTTGGCCAGCAGTATCGATGCCACGAAACCCCAACTCGATGGCCTGTACCACCAGAGCAGTCGTGCGCTCCTTTTTCCAGGCTGTCCCGTAGATAATCCGGGGCATGCGCACACCACTGGCGGAAACAATAAATTTGTCGCAGTTCATGTGTTGTCTGTTCCTGTGCAGCGCACCTGACGATGTCTGTCGATCCAATAGTGAGTCCCCTGGAAAAAACCCGATCCGGGCAAAAACCACTTTGCCCGCCAGGGTGCGAGGTTTCGATCGGGATGCGCGTTCCTCACGCCATGGCGGCCTTGCAGGCCCATTTTACTGACTGTTTCCAAGCAATCGGGGGCCAGACACTCTCCTTTCACATCTTTCGAGGCAAGTCGGGAGAGGCTCGACGCGGTATTCAGTATCCGCCACGCCAGCCATGCCTGTGACCTTCATGGTGGTCATGCCATTGACCATTCCGGTTGCCATGATCATGGCCGCGATGTTTTTGGGCCTGGTAATGGGACGATGGATATGCAGTGGAGTGCCTGTGATGAGCATGGCAACCAGCTGTTATGAGCAGAATGGCAAGCATCGGTAACAGTATAAACATTCTCATATCATGACTCCTTGGTGCCTGTGGGTAAAGGAAAACGCAGATGCGTTGCCTGCGTACCGCTATAGACGGCAAGGGAAGCCATGATTGTCGTCGGAGAGAAATGTTTGTTCAGGCATTGACACGACCGGGCGGCCACATCAACGGATCAGGATGCCCGCAAAAACCAGGAAAGCCCCACCGGCGATACCACCCAGCCAGGCCGCCCTGGGCAGGGGAATGCCAAACACGGCATTCAAACCCACCGCAGTCAACAATACCTCAACCCCCAGAATGGTGACATGCCAGGGAATGATGATCGCCGGCCCCCCCCATCCCATCTTGACCAGCCAGGCATCCAACAACAAACTGGGCAGCCAGGGGCCAAAAAAACAGAGCCCGACCAACTCCCAGGTCTTGCGAAAGGTCATCGGCCTGATGGTGGCATGGGGCGCACCCCGTACCCAGACCAGATAGACGATACCGGTCATGATCACCAGGCCATACGGCCCATAAAGAAAAATTTCCACCAGGCGATACAGCTCCGGGTCCAGACCAAAGGGCACGGGCAGCAACATGGGGCTCCGTTCCTGGTAGAGGGAGACCATGGTGGTGAGCGCCGTTGATTGCCAACGAAAAAATTGCAGCAGCAACGCCAGGCGAAACAGATCGTAACCCCGCATCCGGGTGAACAGCCCGGTCGGTTGCAGCAAGAGAAACAGCAGCAAATGCCTGATCATGACCGGCGTCTGAGCCACTCCCGCAATCCCTGGGCATTCAGCATGCAATCCATGGCCAGCCAGTCCCGAACCACCGCTGCCGTCACCGGGGGGGCATACCGGGCCAACTCTTCCTCCATCAGTGCGTGCAACGCCGACTCCAGGCCCGTCGGCTCCGCCTGGTGTTGATGGGCGAGGGCCAGAGCGACAAAGCGGTCCAGCAGGTGGTGCAGACGTTCGGTCAACCGGTGGTCAAAGGCCATCCGGCCAAAATGGGTTGGAAACAGCCAGTCCGGGGCGAGGGCAGCCAACCGGTCCAGGGTGTGATGGCTCGTCTCCGGGTCAAACTGGACCGGTGTGGTGGCCGGGAAAATCAAGCGTTCCTGCCCCTGATCGAATACGCGGTAGGAGATTCCGAAGGCATCTCCGGTAAACAGGCTGCCACTGGCCGCATCCCATACGCACTGATGGTGCAGGGCATGGCCAGGCGTATGCAGGATGGTCAGCAGACGGCCCGCCAGATTGACAGTTTCCTGGTCTGCCGTCCCCCGGGTCCGTTGTGGGTCCGCCGGTTGCACCCCGCCCAGAATCTCCTGAAACCGCGCCCGGCCATAGACTGCCTCGGCGCCGGCCTGCAGTCTGGCCGGGTCCAGTAGATGGGGCAACCCCCGGGGATGGACCAGCAGTCGGGCCCGGGGCAGATGCTGCAACAACTCTCCCGCCCCGCCGGCGTGATCCAGATGGACATGGCTGGCGATCACGGCCTGCACCGCCTCCGGGGCCAAGCCCCGTTCTGCCAGGGCGGCCAGCACAGCCGGCACCGCCCGGCCCGGCCCCGTATCCACCAACACCGCCTGCCCCGCCTCCACCAGCAGATAGGCGGCGGCAAAACCGGGACGTAAATAACCGGTATCGATCCGGGTGATCCCCTGCGGAAAATGTTCTGCAACCATCGTCATCTGTTTCACCAGTCAGCCCGATTGATGCCACGCCGGCGGATGGTCCGCCACCGGTCAGCCGATCCCTCCGGATCGTCGTACGGGTTCAGAATATAAGGGAGGGATGCAAAGCGGCGCAACAGGCGACAATTGCCGCAGCAGCAGAAAAGGGTTATCCTGCCGGACGGAACGATGGGCAAGGCCCCGACAGACAACTGGAAAAATGACGATTGCTGGTGTGCAGGTGTACCCCACATGTTTCATATCATCCCCCTGACCGTGATCAACCAGGGATTCTGGCGGCTCAACCGACTGCTGTTGCCCGTCGTGCTGTGCCTGGTCGTCTTTGTCGGCATCATGGGGGGAGGTGCCCCCCACTCTCCCGGGCTGGTCGCCAGCATGGCCATGGTCGCCGCCCTGGCATGGTTGCTGCCGGCTTTCCTGGTCTGTTTTCATGTCCTGGTGGCCAAATTGTTTGATGGTCTGCTGCGTCGGGTGCCGTGGTCACGGGCCGAGGTCTCCTGGCCGGGCCTGTTGCTGGCGGCGGTGCTCGTGGTCATCCTGGGCAACGTATGGGTGGATGATCTCTATCAATTCCACAGGGGCGACTACACACTCTCTGCCGTGGCACTGTGCCTGGATGTCGGCGGCATGGTGGCCGTCGTGATGGCGGGGGGCGGCCAACGGGGGAGATAGGGAAACACCGCCACGATATGGATGGCCGGCAGACCGATGTCATGCCCGGGTCGTCATGGGGGCACCGGGCCGCCGGCGCGTTGGAGCAGTTTGACCAGAGGCCACGGGGGGGGGGCCCTCCATGAAGAGGGTCTGGTGGGGGGTATCGACCGCCAGCGAGTAAATCCGGCGCGGTTTGAGCCGGCCTTTCAGGGTGTCCGACCAGGGCATACCCGCCTCCTCAAGCGCCAGTTCCAGTTGCCGGGAGAGCGGTTCGCTGGAAGGACCATACAGATTGACAAAAAAGCCCCGGCGCCCGGGATGCTGCAACCAGTCCGCAAACTTGTCAAACTCGCTGTACAGGGCATCCAGCAGGATGACCCCGCGCAATCGCCGGTCACGCTCCTGCCCGCTGGCAAACCCCCGGTCCAGGGTATAGGCCAGGGCGCGATATCCGCCGCTGTAGGCCGTCAATATGACCGGCGCCTGCTTGAACAGGTCTGAAAATCCCTTGCCCAGCTCTTTTTTCAACACCAGCGAGACATCCCGGAGCAGGTTGGCAAATCCCTGGGGACGATAGAGCTTGCCGGGGCTGGAATCCGCCGCATCCAGCACCATCTGGGGCACCACCAGCACCAGATTGCGGCCCGAGGTGTTCACCTGCCGCAACAGCGCCCACTCTTCCACCAGG
Source organism: Magnetococcus sp. DMHC-8 (assembly GCA_039908555.1). GTDB lineage: Bacteria > Pseudomonadota > Magnetococcia > Magnetococcales > Magnetaquicoccaceae > Magnetaquicoccus. Next base: position 42,785 of record JAMOAX010000003.1, on the reverse strand, counting down.
GTGCGGTTGAGCTCGGTATGATGCCCGTGGAAGAAGACCAGAATCTGAAAGCGTGCGCCGGGTTTGAAGGTCGGCGGCAGATGAATCAATACCCGGTTGTCCTGGTAATGGGGAAATTCCGGGTAGCAGACCTCTTCGCTGACCGTGTGCAGGCGCTGGCCGCTGTCGGGGTCGACACGGTCAAAAAAGGGCTGGTCGGTATCACCCACTGCCCCGGCATAGGGAAACGGGGCATGGGGCAGCCGGGCCATCAGGGTGACCCGGCAGGAGGGGGTGCGCCGGCAGAGTACGTCATGGCTGTCGGTCGGTGGTGTCGCGAGTGCCAGTCCGTCCTGGAGCAATACCCCCATCAGGCAGCCGACCTGCACGAGCCGGCGGGCATGGAAGAGGGATGCAGCAAGGCGAAAAAGCAGGGCCATGCCATGAGATAGAGGAGGCCAGCCAGGTAAAGGTTGGCGGACAGACCCACGTTCACGGCGATAATGGGAACCAGCACCGCGCCCATGACAGAAAACATGCCGTTGATGCCCCACGCCCATAGAAAGAAAGGCTCCTTGTTCAATTTGGCCAGCCATGCCATCCCGGTGGCAAAGGGAAACCCCATGAGAAAGGCCGGCGGGAACAGCAGCAGGATGCAGGCGAGGGTGCGCCAGGAGAGGGTGCCGATAACCGGCATCCACGCATCCAGGGCGAGACCATAAAACCCCAGGAGTCCGGCGATGGCCAGAAAAACACGCGGCATGAAGCGGGCCGCCTGTTCCACGAAGCGCCCGGAGACCAGCGAGCCCAGACCGGTGCTGATCAACATGCCGGTGATCAGCACGCTGGTGGAGATCACCTGGTTGCCCAGGGCACTGATAAACTTGCCGATCATGGCCACTTCGACCAGTATGTATCCCAACCCGAGGGCGGCAAAATAGCCCAGGATGCCGATCTTGCCGGGTTGCGGGGCAAAAATGGTCCGCCAGCCAAACAGGATGGGCAGCAGCAACAGCAGCCCCCCGGCCAGTATCGCCTGTCCCAGGGTAAACCACAACAGCAGATATCCCCATTCGTCGGAGATGACCTCCAGGCGGCTGAGGAAGGCGGGCAGGTCGTTGAGCCGCACGAAACCCGCGAAATAGGGCCGGTCATCGGTCAGAGGGGTGATGTCGAAGGGATAGGCCTGGATCTCCCCCTGCTGCTCGTTGTGCATCATGCGATCCAGCATGAGGCGGTAGAGAGAGGGGACGGAGAGGTCGACCCCCTCACCCTCCGGTTCGGTCTGATCCGTGCCGGTCGGGGTGTCGGCCGGACTGCTGCGTCCCAACACCACCTGCTGGAATCCCGTCAACAGGGCTGCGGCCTCCCCCTGGAATCGCTGCCCGGGTCGATAGACCACATCAAAGGCCATCTGCTGGGCATGATCGTCCAGTCTGGCCAGTTCCTCGGGTGTGAATCCCCCCTTTTTGTACAAGACGGTGGCCGTGGAGAGAAACATTTGCACCACATAAAAAGAATCGGGGGTCAGTGCCCCGGCGGTGGCGCGACCGGCCTCGGCCAGGGTGTTGAAGAGTCGCAGGGTGGATTTCGGCGGATCTTCCTTGTTCCATACCGTGACTGCCAGTATTCCGCCGGGTTCCAGGGCGTTCATGTAGGCGGTCATGGTCTCGCGGGTATAGGTATATTTTTCGGTGACGGAGAAACCGCCGGGGCTGGACAAGCCGGTCGAGTCCGCCAGACTGAGATCGATGACCTGGAAACGCTGGCCATTGCTGCGGATGAACAGATGGCCGTCCATGGGGATCAGGGTCAGCCGGGGATCGGCCAGGAGCTGGCCGGTAAAGTGTTTGATCGGATCGCTGGCAAAGGCTTCGGGCAGCATGGGGTTGCCTTCTGCCACCGTGACGCGCCGGGCGCCGCTGGCCAATGCCACCCGGGTGGAAATGCCGCCGCCGAACTGCACCACGAACACGCTGTCCGGTTGCGGATGCAGCAGGTAGGGCATGAACATGGGCAGAAAACGGTAATAGTCGTTCTGGTCCGGCGGGATGGCCTTCATGATGCCGATGGGACCGTCGCTGTCCACGTACAGGCCGAGGTAGGTGTTGGCCGGCAGTTCTGCCATGGTCACGGAGGCCATGTCGCTCAGGCCCGGTGCAAAGTGAAAGTAGGAGCTGCCATAGATTTCCAGCAGACCGTGGGCGCCGGCGGCATGGTAGAGGCGCTGGGCATCCGGAAATTTGGCCGCATAGCTCACCCCCTTGTAGGGTGACACCTGAATCTGGGGCAGCCAGACCAGCAGCAGCAGCGCGCACAGGGCGGACAGGGAGACCAGCCACGGGGCCCGCCGGTCTCCCCAGGCATGAAACCAGGCCAGCGCCCCGCCCCACCACAGCAGCAGGGGCAACAGCAACAGGAACTCCGGCATGAGCCAGTACATGCCGGCCAGGCAGAGCAATCCGGCCACGCCGGAGCCGGTCATATCGGCTGCATAGGTGAGCTGAAAGCGGTGGCGACCGGCCAGAAAACAGAGGCCCAGCAGTAGTGCCCCGGTCAGGAAGGGCACCGCATAGGCCAGCAGGTTGATGCTCAGATTGAGGATCTGCCGGCTGTCCGTCAGGAGAAAAATGGGATTGAATTGCGCGTACTGGGCGGCCACATTGCCCAGCACCGTCAGGGGACCGAACAGCAGCAGGGCAATGCGGGCGATTCCTTCAAGCCGGCGTTCAAAAAGGCCCTGTCCCAGACACATGACGGTGCTGGCAAACCCGAAGCCGAACATGGCGACACTCACCACCAGCGAGCCGAAATGGGCCCAGCCGGAGACAGAGTAGAGGCGCATGACGGTAATCTGCAGGGCGATGATGGCGCCGGCAATCAAAAAAACTGCCAGCAGGAAGGCATGACTCCGGGCCGCGACCTCCGGAGTCATGCCGGATGGTTGACTGCTCAACGAATACCCCTGCCGCTCCAGGTACCACCGCCTTCCTTGGTGAACGGCACAAAGGAGACCGACTTTTTGCCGTTGTAGACATCCTTGCGGGTGATGGTGGTCTTGCCCTCCGCGTCAACCGTTTTTTGCACTTTCAGCAGGGTCTGCTTGCCCGGGGGACCCACCGGGATGACCATGACACCGTTGGGAGCCAACTGCTTGAGCAGCGGGGGCGGAATGTGATCAATGGCGCAGGTGACAATAATCTTGTTGAACGGTCCACTCTCTTCCCAGCCGTGATAGCCATCTCCCGATTTGAGATGAACATTCCGGTACTCCGCATTGCCGGCCTCCACGAGCTTGCCGTACAGCTTTTTGGTGCGTTCGTGCAGAGGTTCGATAATTTCCACCGAGTAGACATGGTTGGACAGGTGGGCCAGAATGGCCGATTGATAGCCGGAACCGGTGCCCACCTCCAGCACCTTGTCGGCAGGCTGTACGTCCAAGGCGGAGGTCATGCGCATCACCAGGTGGGGGCCGGAGATGGTCACACCGTAGCCGATATCCAGGAAGGCATGGTCATAGGCGCGGGGCAGATTGCGATCCAGGGTAAAAGACTCCCGGGCGGTCAGCAGAAAGGCCTTTTCCTCTTTTTCGGTGTAGACATCCTTGTTGTTCCGCAGGGCAAGCAAGCGGTCAAAACGCAGGGCCAGCATTTTTTTGTCCTGGCCCGACAGCTTGCTCATGTAGTCCACAAAGCCGGCCTTGCTGGTGAGCACCGGCATGGCCAGGGTGGAGACATCAAACGGATCGTTCTGGCCGGCAAAAACGGTTGCCGGAGCACAGAGTCCCAGCGACAGGCACAGGATGCACAGGCGGATTCGATTCATGGTGGATGATTTCATGGTCTCACTGCGTGGTCAGGTGTGATAGGGACCGTTCCCATGGCAGGCCATGGTGAACGGCGTATTGAACCGGGACCCGTCTGCCAGGGGCACCGGGTTCCGGTTTGAGTTTGTGTGCCGGGGTTCGTCAGGCGGGTTCAGGTCCAATCAGGCCAAAATGGTCCCACCCCGCCGCTGTCACTGCCAGCGGTTGGCCGTCATGGGTCACCACCACTTCCGACCCGGCGGTGATCACGCCGATGGCCGTCACCTGTGTTCCCGTCGCCTCCGCCAGCACCATGATGCCCGGCACGGCCGTGGGGGCGGCCGTAAAAAGCAGCTCATAATCCTCCCCCCCGCCCAGCAACCGGGCCAGCAGGGAGAGACCGTGCCGCGCCACCTGCTGCCGGACCGGAACCGACAGGGGTACCCGTTCAGCGGCCACCTGTGCGCCAACGCGGGAAGCGCGGCAAAGATGGCCCAGATCCGCGATCAACCCGTCGGACACATCAACGGCAGACCGGCTGAAGGCCGACTCTTGCAAGGCGATGGCCAACTCGACCGGCGGTTCGGGAACCTGGTGACGGCGCAGCAGGGCCGATCGGTCTTCGGGCGCCATGTCCGTCAGTTTGCCCTGCTGGATGGCCAATCCCAGCGCCGCATCGCCAATGGTGCCGGTGACCAGGAGTTGATCCCCCACCTGGGCCCCCCCCCGGGTGACCGCCCGGTCCTTGCCCACCAATCCCAGCAGGGTGATGGTAATGCTGATGGTGCCCGGCGCCGTGCTGGTCGTATTGCCTCCGATCAGGATCACCTCACCCGCGGGCCGTCTGGCCGCCTGTTGCAAGCCGGACAGCAAACCATCCACCCAGGAGACCGGCGTCTCCCCGGGCAGGGAAAGGGACAACAGATACCAGCGGGGTTGGGCGGCCATGGCCGCCAGGTCGGACAGATTGACAGCCAGCGCCTTGCGACCCAGCAACACCGGGTCCGCATCCGCCGTAAAATGGACCCCTTCCACCAGGGTATCCGTGGTCACCACCAGTTGCTGGGTGCGGGGCACCGTCACCACGGCGGCATCGTCCCCCGCGCCCACGACCACCCCCGGGGCGGCAGAACCGACCGCCGCCGCCAGCAGGCGCCCGATCAGCGAAAACTCCCCCATCACGGCCACCGTTTCCGTCGTTACCGCAACTCCAGCAGACGTCATGAGAAAATCTCCTTCACGGCGTGGTGGCGGATTGCGCGGCATCCGCCTCGTGACACAGGGGTGGCGCCACCCGGACGGCCTCCACGCCGACCGGTCGGATTTGACTGGCCAAACGGTCCATGACCCCGTTGACGAACAGGCGGGACCCATCCCCGCCATACCGCTTGGAAAGCTCGATGGCCTCGTTGATCACCACCCGAATGGGCAATTCCGGCTCTGCCAGCAGCTCATACACGCCCTGGCGGAGAATGCTGAGATCAATCGTGGAAATGCGTTGCAGCGACCAGTTGACGGTTGCCTTGGCAATCCATTCGTCCAGTTCGGCACGCCGGTCCCACGTCCCGGCTGCCACCGTTTTGAAATAGAGCAGGTCCGCGTGACTGCCGGCATTTTCCTCGCACAACTGATCCACCGCCCGGTGAATGGCATCCCCGGAAATTTCGCTTTGATACAAGGCCTGCAACGTCAATTCCCGTGCCTTGTGCCGGCTGCCGCTCACGCGGCCCCGCCGGGGTGGTGGCGCGGACTGATCGGCGGTGTGCAGATCGGGGGGAGCATGGTCGGGTTGGCCGCTGATCATGACAAAGTCAAACTCCGCTTCAAGTCTTGCCTGCATTGTTGATGGAGGGGTGCGCAGCAGCCACGGCGGGCAGTTGCTACAACTGTCGCAACAGATTGACCATCTCCAGAGCGGACATGGCGGTTTCCCATCCCTTGTTGCCCGCTTTGGTGCCGGCCCGGTCGATGGCCTGTTCCACCGTATCGGTGGTCAGCACCCCGAAACCGATGGGCAGCCCACTGGCCAGCGAAACCTGGGCCACCCCTTTGGTCACCTCGCCCGCCACATAATCAAAATGGGGCGTGGCCCCCCGGATGACGGCGCCCAGACAGAGGATGGCATCAAACCGGCCACTCTGCGCCGCTTTCTGGGCTGCCAGCGGAATTTCAAAGGCGCCCGGCACCCGAATCAGCGTGATGTCTGCCCGGGTCGCCCCGTGCCGCAGCAGGCAGTCCAGCGCCCCTTCATGCAGCCGTTCGGTGATGAAACTGTTGAAACGGGAGACGATGATGGCAAATCGCCCCCCGGAGGCATCCAGCAGGCCCTCCAGGACGGGACCACCCGCCTCGCGTCCGTGCACAGGGGTGTGGATGTCACTCATCGGCCGGGGTCTCCTTGTGTTGCCAGTCGGTAAATTGATGCAGTATATGCCCCATTTTGTGCCGCTTGACCTCCAGATAGGCCGCATTGTCCTCCTGGGCCGGCACCTCGATGGGCACCCGTTCCACCACCTCCAGTCCGTATCCCTCCAACCCGATGATCTTTCTGGGATTGTTGGTCAGGATACGGATGCGCCGCACGCCAATGTCCCGCAAAATTTGCGCACCAATGCCATAGTTGCGCAGATCGGCCGGGAATCCCAGTCGGGTGTTGGCCTCGACCGTATCCAGGCCCCGGTCCTGGAGATTGTAGGCGTGCATTTTGTTGATCAGGCCGATGCCGCGCCCCTCCTGCCGCAGGTAGAGGAGAATACCGGCACCCTCCCGACCGATCCGGGACATGGCCGCATGCAACTGGTCCCCGCAATCGCAACGCAGACTGCCAAACAGATCGCCCGTCAGACATTCAGAGTGGACCCGGATCAGGACCGGCTGCTCCGGATCGATATGGCCCTTGATCAAGGCCACATGCTGGAAATCGTCCACATCGTTGGTGTAGACCAGCAACTGCCACTCCCCGCCCAGGGAACTGGGCAGACGGGTTTCCACGGCCCGGTGGACCAGCATTTCATGGGAGGTGCGATAGGCGATCAGGTCGGCGATGGTGCCTATCTTCAGTCCCATCTCCTCGGCAAAGACCATCAGGTCCGGCACCCTGGCCATATTACCGTCATCTTTGAGAATTTCGCAAATGACCGCCGCCGGTTTGTGACCGGCCAGCCGGGCCAGGTCCACCGAGGCTTCGGTATGGCCGGCCCGCACCAGCACCCCTCCCTCCTGGGCCACCAGGGGAAAGACGTGTCCGGGTCGCACCAGGTCGCAGGGCGTGCTGTTGTCATCGATGGCCACCGCGATGGTACGGGCCCGGTCCTGGGCAGAGATGCCCGTGGTGACCCCGGTCTTGGCCTCGACCGAAACGGTAAAGGCAGTCTTGAATTTGGCGTTGTTGTCCACCACCATGAGGGGCAGCTGCAGGTAACGCACCCGCTCCCGGGTCAAGGCCAGGCAGATCAACCCCCGTCCATGCCGGGCCATGAAATTGACCGCTTCGGCGGTGCAGCAATCGGCCGGAATGACCAGATCTCCCTCGTTTTCCCGATCCTGGTCATCCACCAGGATGACCATCCTGCCCTGACGGAACTCCTCGATGATATCCTGGATGGAGTGAAACTGAAAGGCCATCTTCCCACATTCCTTGTCCGTTGAGCAGGTGGGGCGTCACAATCGACCCACCCCCAAAAAGCATCCATCCGATTGATTGTAGCACCCAACGGCAGCCGGGACAACAGGCCACCTTTCCCGATTTTGATCATCGTGCCTGTGCCCGATCAGAAACCCCTGTCCCGCAAATAGGCTTCATCCATGCCGCCCGTCTGGCTGCACCGTCCACCGCCGGTGCCGAGCAACCGTTCCACATAGCGACCCAGCAGGTCGGTTTCAATATTGACGGGCCGGTTGACGGTCAACAGGGCCAGGGTGGTCTTGTGCCGGGTGTGCGGGATGATGTTGACGGTAAACCGGGTGACGCTGCCCGCGTCCGCCACGGTATTGACTGTCAGGCTGACGCCGTCCACGGCAATCGAGCCCTTGGCCACGATATAGCGTCCCACCGTGCCGTCCACCCGGAAGCCGATGGCCAGTGAATGGCCGCGGGGGGTCAACTGCTCCACGTGGCCGATGCCATCCACGTGGCCTTGCACCAGATGGCCGTTCAACCGGCCTCCCAGTGCCAGGGCCCGTTCCAGATTGACGGTTGCGCCCACCCGCAGGTGGGCAAAGGTGGTGCGCTGCAGCGTCTCGGCGGAGAGATGGACCGCAAAACTCTCCTGGGCCCGGTCGGTCACCGTCAGGCAGACCCCGTTGACGGCAATGGAATCTCCCAGAGCCACGGTCTGCAGCGGCAGGTCACTGTGGATGCGTATCTGGCGCTCTTCGCCCTGGATATCCATGGCGTGGAGCGTCCCCACCGTTTCGATCAGGCCGGTAAACATGGATTCACCAATGCGCCTTCCAGCAGGAGATCGTCACCCACCGGGGTGACCCGCAGTGCCGTCAGGCGATGGGCGTCGGCCAGCGAGGCCACCCCTTCGCCATGCAGCAGACCGGCCGCGTCCTGACCGCCGATCAACTGTGGCGCCAGAAAGAGCGCCAGTCGATCCACCAGGCCGGCATCCAGCAGGGCGGCATTCAGGATGGCGCCCGCCTCCGTCAGGAGACTCAGAATGCCCCGTTGGCCCAGTTGGACCATCAGGTCGGTCAACTCGACCCGACCGGCCGGCGTGGTGCGGCACAGCAGTCGTTGCACCTCAAAGCCCCGCTCCTGTGCCAAACGTTGCAACGCCTCCCACCGGTCCGGCGGAGCCTGTTCGGTGGTGGCAATCCAGGTGCCCGTCGTCGGGGAGGCGGTCAGGATGGCGGCGTCCAGTGGCAGGCGCAAGGTGGAGTCCACCACGACCCGAACAGGGTCCCGACCGCCAGGCAGCCGGCAGTTCAGGCGGGGATCGTCGGCCAGCACCGTGCCGATCCCCACCAGGATGGCATCATGGCGGGCCCGCATCCGTTGCACATGCTGACGGGCCGCAGTGCCGGTGATCCATTGGCTTTCACCGGTCCGGGTGGCCGTCTTGCCATCCAGAGAGGCGGCCATTTTCAGGGTGACCAGCGGTCGTCCCCGGGTGATCCAGGTGATGAATGGTTGATTGAGAACTGCGGCCTCTTCGGCACAGACGCCCACCGTCACGGCGATGCCTGCGGCCTGCAGGCGTTGCAATCCCCCGCCGGCCACCAACGGATTGGGGTCGGCCATGGCCACCACCACCCGGTCCACCCCGGCCTGCAGCAGGGCGTCGGTACAGGGCGGCGTCCGGCCATGATGGCAGCAGGGTTCCAGGGTGACATACGCCGTGGCACCGCGGGCCGCCGCACCCGCCTGACGCAGGGCCAGCACTTCCGCGTGGGGTTCCCCGGCCCGCTGATGATACCCCTTGCCCACCACTCGCCCATCCCGCACGACGACACACCCCACCAGGGGATTGGGCCGGGTACGACCGGTGGCCCGGCCCGCCAGACGCAATGCCTGCCGCATGAACTGCTGATCGCCATGCACCATGGGTGACAAACCAGTGAAAAGGGTGGGTGAAACGGTCCCCTGGTCAGGGACTGGCCAGAACCTTGTCCAGCAACTCTTTTTTGTCAAACGGTTTGTTGATGTAACCGTTGCATTTGCCCTTCAGATAGGCATCGAACAAATCCTGCGGTTTGTCGGAGGCGGTTTGCATGATGATGCGGGCAAATTTTCTGTCGTCATACAGCAGGTTTTGCTTGCGCCAGTCCAGCTCCCGCAGGCGCAGCTCCTTCAATACCTCGATGCCGTTCATGCCGGGCATTTCAATGTCCAGCAACACGATGTCGAACGGTTTCGCATCCTGGAGGGCCTTTTCAAACAGGGTGATGGCCTGGGGACCGGCGGTGGCGGCGAAACATTCGCAGCACCCCGTCAACATGTCCTGCAGCAGCAGAATGGAGGCAGGGTGGTCATCGACAATCAGGGTCTTTAACTTTTTGCCGGGCAATCGCCCGGCAGGGTGGGGCGTCGTTGGCTCGGTGCTTATCATGGGAGGTGCCTCCTGACCGTGAATATGTGTTAGCCAACCTCAAACTGCCGCACAGGCAGCGTCGCATGTCCCAATGCCACATGCTTTTCCAGGGTAGCCTGTTCCCGTCTGGCCCGCCAGACCGCGGCCTCCTGACGCAACTGCGTCAGGCGTTGCAGCAGGGCTTCCTGTTCTGCCCCTTCATGCAACTGCCGTTTGATCGTGTCGGCCTCGGCACGCAACCGCTTCAACTGGGCCAGGGCCGTCAGTTCCTGGGCCGAGACTGCTTCCTGGGTTGCACAAAATCCGCCGACCACCCGTCCGGTACTCTCCTCGACGATGGGGATGCCGATGGGCTTGCCGGTTGCAGCCATCAAAACCGTTCCAGTACCTTGGCATGTACCTTGACCCGGGCCTCCTGGCGCAGTCCGCCGAGGAAAGCGGCAATCTGTTCCTGTCCCAGTGTCCCTTCCAGGGTGGGCCGCAATTTTTTGAGTCCCTCACCCATCTCCTTGGCATCTACAGCCTCAATCTTGTGCAAACGCACCACAATCATCTCCTCCAGCCCCTCCAGCACCTCGCCATGGAGCGGTTTGGCGGGGTCCAGCTTGAAGGCCGCCTGGCGGACTGCCGGCGGCGGGCCGCTCTTGCCGCCGTTGCGCACGAAGGGCTCGGAAACCTCTGCACGAATGGCCGGATGGATCTGGGCGGCTTCCGTCCAGCTCTTGCCGTCCTGCAACCGTTGCAGCACCTGGCCCATCAACTCGGTGGCTCGCCGGTGGGCCTGCTCCGTTTTGAACAGCGAGGTGACCGCATCCCTGGCCTCGGCCAGGGTTTTCGGGGTTGGCTCCCGTCTTTCCAGGACGTGCAGCACGGCAAACTGCCCCTCCCGCACTTCCACCAGGCCGCTCATCGATTTGGCAGGCGTGGCAAAGGCGGCATCCAAAAATTTGTCCTCCCGTTCGATCTCCTCTCCGGTCTTGCTCTCTGCCCGGCTGAAAAATTCCGTTACCCGGTAGCGCAATTTCAGATCGTCGGCGACGGCCTTGAGATTGCCGGAGGCAGTTACCCGGTCTTCCAGCAGGTTGGAGCGCTCATACACCAATTCCTGGACCTTGCGCTCCGTCAGACGTCCCCGGATCTCTTCGGTAGCCTGCTCCAACGTCTTGATCTCTGCCGCCTGAATGGCGGTCACCACCAGTAGATGGTAGCCGAATTCGCTCTTGACCGGCGCGGAAACCTGACCCACCGGCAGGGAAAAGGCAGCCCCCTCCAGGGCCGGGTCGATGGTCTCCCGGGTGAATTCGCCCAACGTACCGCCTTGTGATTTGGAAACATCGTCGGACAGGGCCCGGGCCACCTCGGCAAATGGCTCCCCCTTGTCGAGTCGGGCCCGGGCCTGCTGAATGCGCTCCATGGCCGCCTTGTCGTCCGCATCCTGTCCCATCTGCGCCAGGATGTGGCTGACCTGACGCCGCTCCTCCCGGCGAAAATCCCCGGCGTTTTCGTCATAATACTCCTTGATCTCCTCGGGCGTGATGCGGATGGCATCCTTCACCCCGGCGGCATCCAGGACCACATATTCCAGCTTCACCTCCACCGGGTGCATGAAGCGGTCTGCGTGGTCCCGCAGGAAAGTGGTCAGCTGTTCCTCCGTCACCGGCAGGTCGGCTTCCAGAGTTTTGCTCTTCAGCTTCAGCATTTCCACCACCCGTTTTTCGTTTTCCAGTCGATAGACATCCTGCAGCAGCAGCTCGGGCAGGGCCACCACGGTGCCGATGGTGCGATAGATCTGACCGGTCACGATCTCTTCTGCCAGTTGGGCTTCATATTCACGGGGGGTCAGGCGGTTGTTGCGCAGCAACTGCCGGTACCGTTCCGGATCAAAGCGGTCGCCGTTCAGGAAGGCGGGCGTGCTGGCAATCTGCTTGCGCAGCATCTCCGGCGAGACCGCCAGATGCCACCCCTGCCCGGCAGCATGGATGAGGTGGCGATTGATCAACGCATTCAGGGTTCGCTGTTTCAACCCCATAATTTCCGCTGTTTTTTTGTCCAGCGCATCACCAAATCGCTTTTTCAGTTGGTTGAACTCGTTGTCATAAGCCAACGCAAACTCTCGGGGCTGGATGGCCCAGTTACCCCCCTCCGCCACGGGCTGTTGGCTCTCCCTGTTGACATCATCACCCACCCCCCAGATGACGAAGCTCAAGGCGATGAGTATCAACAGCCCCTTGATAATCCAGGTGTTGGCAGCACGACGCATCAGATTCAGCATACAATGGCACTCCAGGCATCCGACATTGAGACGGCCAGACCGGGCACGGCCTGCCGCGACGCCCATTGTACTGCCCCTGCCCGATCTTTTCAACGGTTGTTGCCCGGTTGCAGGCAGCAGGCTGAGCTCTTCCTCTCCATGATTGGCAAACGGGGGTGTGGATCCGGTGAAGATGGCGTACTATAATGACAACCGCCGTTCAACCCAGGGGATATTACCGGACTTCACGAAGGAGACCAGCCATGAGCCAAGCCAGCACTGTCGATACGGCCACGACCGACGGGAACCCGCCGGGAGGCGATGCAAAAGACCGGGATGCCCGTTTCAATCTGGAGGTGTCCGCCGCTGTCACGGTCCTGGCCACCCTGCTGGGCGTGTTCAATGTCAAGGGGGGCAACATTACCCAGGCCATGGGCCAGGAGCAGTCCAAGGCGGTGGACGCCTGGGCCTATTTCCAGGCCAAGAGCACCAAGCAGCACGTGGCGGAAAACACCCTGCAGGTGCTGCGTCTGGAAAAGCTCAAGGGCAACCCCGCCGAGTTCAACGCCGCCCTGGAGCAGGAGATTGCCGCCCTGCGGGCGAAAATCGAGACGTTGAACAAGGAAAAGGAGCAGATCAAGGTCCAGGCGGAAGAGCATGAAAAAAATTACGAGGCCCTCAACTACCGGGATGACCAGTTTGACATGGCGGAGGCCGGCATCGACATTGCCATCGCCATGCTGGGGGTCAGCAGTCTGACGGGCAAGCGGTGGATGGCCATCCTGGCCGGTCTTGTTGGCCTGTTTGGCGCCATTTCGGGCACAGCCGGCTTTTTTGCCCTGAAATTCCATCCCGACCTGGTCGCCCAGTGGCTGGGTTGACAGGAGCGGGGGCACAACGGGACCGCCCGGTATGGTGACTGCGGGTCCAGGGGGGTCACCCCCCTGGCGGGTCCAGGGCAGCGCCCTGGGACTTTGCCGTTGCCGTTGCCGTTGATTTTAAAAAAGCCGCAGCCGGTTTTTGCTGCGGCGCCCTCAGCATGCGCCGCAGGCAAGCTGGCGTTGCTTTGCAAAAAAAGCCGCAGCTGGTTTTGCTTCGGCGCCCTCAGCATGCGCCGCAGGCAAGCTGGCGTCTGGCGATTCTGGCAATTTCCCGGTTGCCTGTTCATGCCGGTCGTGACGACTCTTCAAAGCGTTGTTTGATGGTCAACAGTTCAGGCAGGACGGTGTTGAATATGGCCACCAGGCGGGGATCAAAGTGTTTTCCTGCCTCCTGTCCAACCAGGGCCACCGCTGCGTCGATGGTCCAGGCCGCCTTGTACGGCCGGTCGGAGACCAGGGCATCGAACACATCGGCGATGGCGACAATGCGACCGACCAGCGGAATCGCTTCCCCGGCCAGCCCCCTGGGATAACCCGTGCCATCCCATTTTTCATGATGGGTGTAGGCAATCAGGCAGGCCATCTGCAACAGCTCCGACTCATGGCTGCCAATGATGTCCGCCCCCATTTGGGGATGTTGCCGGATGATGGCAAACTCGGTATCGGTGAGGCGCCCCGGTTTCAGCAAAATATTGTCCGGTATGCCGATCTTGCCAATGTCGTGCATGGGTGCCGCATCGAACAGCGTCTGGGCCTCGGTGGCACCGAGTCCGGCCCCCATGCCGAGAATTTTGGCATAGTGACTCATGCGCACCACATGCAGGCCGGTTTCATTGTCCTTGAACTCGGCCGCCCGTCCCAGCTTGTGGATGATTTCCAGACGGGTGGCCTGCAGCATGGCGGTCCGCTGCTGCACCTTCTCTTCCAGGATGCGGTTTTGCTGGGCCAGGGCATCTGTCGACTGTTTGAGGCGGATATGGGTCCTGACCCGTGCCTTCACCACCGGCGGACTGATCGGCTTGGTGATATAATCCACGGCTCCCAGATCGAAGCCCCGGATTTCGTCCGCCACTTCGGTCCTGGCCGTGACAAAGATGACGGGAATGTCCCGAGTCTCCTGGCTGGCCTTGAGACGTCGGCACACCTCATAGCCATCCATTTCAGGCATCATGACATCCAGCAAGATGAGGTCCGGCCGGTTTGCCGCCATTTCGATGGCGCTGTCGCCATCCATGGCCACCATGACGTCATACTGATCGGCCAGTATGTCGACCAGAATATCAATATTGGTTTCCGTGTCATCCACGATGAGCACGACTGGCAACTCCTGCTCTGTCATCCTGTCTTTCCCCCCCATTCCATCCGGTCGGCGGCCGGTTCGCGGCAGTCGACCGGGTTGCCTCAAATCACGCGCCCGGCCCGGGTCGTGTCCAGTTTGGCCAGGACGACATCCACCGCCGCCAGGGCTTCCTTGAACTGATATCGCCTGGCCATCTGCACGATCCCTTTGGCCTCCTGGACAATGATGGCCGGCAGGGCCATCCCCCCCAACGTCTCCAGGAGGGGCGCACACTCTTTCGGGCGGCGCCGCTCCATGTGGAGTCTGAGAGTGGTCAACAACTGTCGTACAGCCACGGTGTCCACGGTGTCTCCATCATCCTGATCCGACCGTTGCTCCCGGTCGGCCGGCACATCCAGACGGGCAATGGATTGCAATACGAAATCCATCTCTTCCTTCAACTCGGCGGAGAACAGCTCGGCGGTGCCCTGCTGGATGCGTGCTTCCAGCTCCCCGGCCAACGCATACAGCCGGTTGGCACCGATGCTGCCGGTCACACCCTTCAGGGTGTGCGCCAGTCGACCGGCCAGGGCCTGATCCCCTTCCGCCAATGCCGCACCGATTTCGGCGATGATCTGGGCGTGCTGGGCGGCAAATTTGCGCAGCAGCCCTTTGAACAGATCCACGTTGCCCGATACCCTGGCCAACCCCAGATCCACATCAATCCCCGGCAGGGCCGGCAGGCGGTGGGGAAGGGCATCCTGGCCGGCCGGCCTGTCATGCCGGGCCTGGGTGGCGCTGCCCAGCCCGGCCCGGGGCTTGATCCACAGGTTCAGGGTGACATACAGTTTGTTGGGATCGATGGGTTTGCCGACATGATCGTTCATGCCCACTGCCAGACAGCGGGAGATGTCATCGGCCATCACGTTGGCCGTCATGGCGATGATGGGCAACTGGTTGGCATCATGGGTGTGGCGGATGAGGCGGGTTGCTTCCAGACCATCCATGACCGGCATCTGCATGTCCATCAACACCAGGTCAAAAAAGGCGGTACGCACCTGCTCCACGGCTTCCTGGCCATTGCTGGCCAGGGTGACCGTGATGCCGGCCAACTCCAGCAACTCCCTGGCAACCTGTTGGTTGATCTCGTTGTCTTCCGCCAGCAACACCCGGGCACCGATGACCTGCAGGATGGCTTGCCGTCCGGCGGCGGTGCCGGGCCGGGGGTGCAAAAACGCTTCCTGCCCGAAGGCCGTCATGATGGTGTCGAACAGCGCGGAAATGCTGACCGGTTTTTCGAGATGCCCGTTCAGGTCGACTGCCTGGGCCTGCTGGGCAAGGGCGCTCCGATCCAGGGTCGTCGTCATCAGGATGGTCAGCAACGGCGGGCGTGTGGCGTCGGCCTGCAGATGGTGCAACACCTCGACACCGTTCATGGTGGGCATCTGCCAGTCGATCAGCAGCAGGTCGAACGGCCTGCCCTGGCGGGTCGCCTCTGCCAGTCTGGTCAGTCCTTCCGGTCCGGAGGCCGCCGTTTCCACATCGAGGGAGAAGGAGTGCAGGGCTCCCTGCAACACCTCCCGGGAGGTCTGGTTGTCATCCACCACCAGCACCCGTTTGCCGACCGCCTGGTCGGGGGTGACCAGCGAGCGGCGCACCGATTGCTCCGGCGTGCCGAACCGGGCGGTGAACCGGAAGGTGGTACCCACGCCGATGCGGCTGTCGGCCTCGATCTGGCCGCCCATCAGCTCCACCAGTCGTCTGCTGATGCTGAGTCCCAGACCAGTGCCGCCATAGCGCCGGGTGGTCGACCCGTCCGCCTGGGAGAAGGCATGAAACAGATGGCGCACCTGTTCTTCGGTCATGCCGATGCCGGTATCCCGGACCTTGAAGAGCAGCAAGGTCGAGGTGGTCGATTCTTCCACCCGTTCCACGGCGAGCACAATCTCGCCGGACTCGGTAAATTTGATGGCATTGCTGGCCAGGTTGGTCAACACCTGACCCAGGCGTAACGGGTCTCCCAGCAAGGTGCGGGGCACGCCACGGGCCACCTTGAAAATCACCTCCACCCCCTTCTGATGGGCCTTCATGCCCGTCAGGGTGGCCAGGTCGCGCAACACGTCATCCAGGTGGAAGAGTACCGACTCCACCGCCATTTTGCCGGCCTCTATCTTGGAAAAGTCCAGGATGTCATCGATCACCCGCAACAGACCCCGGGCCGAGCTGTAAATTTTTTCCAGATAATCCCGTTGCTGGTTGGTGGTCTCGGTCTGCAGACACAGGTGGGTCATGCCCAGTACGGCATTCATGGGGGTGCGGATTTCATGGCTCATGTTGGCCACAAACAGGCCTTTGGCCTGGTTGGCCGCATCAGCCTCCCTTTTCGCCTGTTCCAGACTGGCGGTGAACTCCTTGATTGTGGTGATGTCCTTGACCAGGAGAATCGTGTTTTGCGCGCGGCCCGACAGGTCCGGTACGGCGGCCACGGAGACCAGCACCGGCACGAACCGGCCCGCCTTGCCCCGCAGCATGGCCTCGGTACTGGCGCCCAAATGCCACTGGATCAGGTGCGTCACGAAGGTGTGGTCCGGCACCCCGGCGGCGTTCAGTATGATCTCCCCGACCGGAGTGCCGGGCAGCGCCTGGGGGTCACATTCCAGGAGATCGAGCCGATTGACCCGTTCAATCAATCCGTCTGGTGTCACAATGATCAAGGTGTCGGTGATGGCAGAGAGAATGTTGGCATTGTACAGGTGGGCATGGGCCAGGGCCTGGTTTTGCTCGGTCAACCGCCCGGCCATCTGCCGCAGGGCCACCGCCACCGCACCGATCTCGTCGTCATGATGCACCGGTACGGGGGTGGTCAGATTGCCGTGTCCGATGGCGGTTGCTGCCGCCTTGATGGTCTCCAGGGGAGCCGTGATGTGACGCGCGGCGATCACCCAGATCGTGGCCAGGGCCATGATGAAAATGGCGAGCGAGATCACCAGGCCGCTGCGGATGGCCCGCTCCAGTTCCCGGTCCATCTCATCCGAGGCATCATCCAGTCGTTGCCGGATCCGCTGAATGATATCACGGATCAGGTCCCGGATGGCGACTCCCCGGATGTGCATCTCGATATTTTGACGGGCAATCACCTGTTCCTGTTCAACCACCTGTTGAAACATGCTCTCGTATTGATTGGTCTTGTCAACAATCCACCCTTTCTGTTCCTCGCTTATCCGGGCGTCGCGCACATTGTTTCTCAGGGTTTCCAGGACATGGTGCATTTTGGTGATGTAGATCGGATCAAGGCGGGCCATATAGTCCTTCTCGTGGCGCCTGGCCTGCAGATAGTCGCTGAGGGCATTGGGCACGAACAGGGTTTGCAGCAGGACGTGGAGAGTGTGGGAGGCCTCGTCCATCTCCCGATAACGGGCGGTCTCCCAGGTGGCATCCTCCGTCTTGAGCCGTTCCCCGGCGTACTGGTTCACCGTTTCCATGTAGGTTTGCATGGCCTGGCCGACCTGGGCCCGCGCTGTTTCCGTCAGGGTGGAATGGTCCAGGTAGTGCTGGAATTGTCTTTGCAGGCGGTGCATGTCGCCCAGCAGGTGCTGTTGATGGTGCAGGGCAAAATTTTTTTCGTTGGCCCGCATCTGACCCAGGATGCCCTGCAGCGGTGCCGTATCAAAATTGCCCAGCAATCTTTCCAGGGCGTGGGCATCCTCGCGCATGACGCCGAACAGTCCTGATTCATGGTCCGAGCCTTTGATCTGCCAGGCACGGACCAGCGTCCGAAAGGAGTCCCGGAAGGCCTGCATCTCCTGCATGATGGCCGATGTCAACTCTGCACCTTGTGCGTGGCCGTGATCGACCTGATGACGCTGCAGTGTGACCGCACTGTGCAGGGACAGACGCAGCAGGTTTTCAATGTGTTCCGGTTCCTGAATATTTTTTTCCCACTCGTCATGGGCCCGGAGCATGACGCTGCCGGTGTCATGGGCCAGTTCCACCTCCTGGAAATTGGCGGCCAGAACCTGCCGGTAACGCTCCTTGGAGGACATCACGGTCCAATAATTGAACAGGACCGTTGCCGACAGGACCACTGCCATCACGGCGACCGACCATTTGATTTTGGCGCTGACCGTGTTCACCCGTCGGCTTCCCCCGTGACCGTGATTTGTATAAAAACTGCCGTGGTTGGCACGATTTATACCAAAGAGGCACGTATTTTAACGGCTATTACCCACAATAATCAAGCAAATTATTTGTCTTTGGTATGTTATTTTACAGTTTGTTATGGTGGTTCAGGACGGCTGGCGTGCGTGCGCAGTGCAGCATTGACCTGTTGCCCCTTTTTCGGGTAGCCTGTCGTTTTCGTTGTTCAACGCACCCACTGACCGGCATGTACATCATCCGCGGAACCAGTCATATGCCGTCCCGATTGCGGGGGGCTGTCGTGACCATCGGCAACTTTGATGGCGTCCATCTGGGCCATCGGGCTCTGATGGACACGTTGCGCCAGCGGGCGGTCGAATTGGGGGACGTGCCGACCCTGGCCATCACCTTTGAACCCCATCCGCTCAAATTGTTGAGCCACGGTCAGGCGCCGGAGCGGATCACCGGCATGCGCGGCAAGGCCCGATGGCTGGACGACAGCGGGGTGGACGGCCTGTTCGTGCTGCGCTTTACCCGACGGTTGGCCGCTCTCTCTCCGGCGCAGTTTGTCCGCGAGGTGCTGGTGGATGGCCTGGGGGTGCGGGCCGTGTTGGTGGGAACCAATTTCCGGTTCGGCGCGGGAGGACAGGGAAATTGCGCCACCCTGACCGCCCTGGGCACGGAATGGGGGTTTGCGGTCTACTGTCAGTCGTTGCTGGAGGATGGGCAACAGGTAATCTCCTCCACCCGCATTCGCGAACTGATCAAAACCAGCCGGTTTGCCGAGGTCGCCACCCTGCTGGGGCGACCGTTCGAAATTGAGGGACGGGTCATCCATGGCCACCAGCGGGGGCGTTCCCTGGGCTTTCCCACTGCCAACCTGGCGTTGACCGATCTGCTGCACCCCCCTCTGGGTGTGTATGTCGTCGAAAGCCGGCTCCAGGAGCAGTGGCTGCCTGCCGTTGCCAACCTGGGACGCAACCCCACTTTCGGCGGTACGCATCCGCAGTTGGAGGTTCATCTTCTGGCCGACTGTGGCAATCTGTACCACCAGGTGATGCGGGTCCGGTTCCTGCACTGTTTGCGGGATGAGAGATCCTTTGCAGACAGCGATGCCCTGCGTGCGCAGATTGCCGTCGATGTACAACAGGCCCAGACCTTTTTTGCCACGAGAACCGCGGGCAGGAGTTGATTGTCATGGATTACAAGGATACCGTTCAGCTTCCTCTGACCGCATTTCCCATGCGGGCCAATCTGCCCCAGATGGAGCCGACCGTTTTGCAGCGGTGGCAAACCCTGGACCTCTACGCCCGCCTGCGCGACGAAGCCCGGCACCGGCCTCGATTCATTCTCCACGATGGTCCACCCTATGCCAACGGCCACCTGCACATGGGGCATGCCATCAACAAGGTGCTCAAGGATGTGATCGTCAAGGCCCGGCAGATGCGCGGTTTTGATGCCAACTATCTGCCCGGCTGGGACTGCCACGGTCTGCCCATCGAGACCAACGTGGAACAGGAACTGAAAAAACAGGGGCGCAGGAAGGAAGATCTGCCCATCAACGAATTTCGTGGTCTGTGCCGGCGTTATGCCGAACAGTGGGTGGCGATCCAGAAGGAAGAGTTCCAGCGTCTGGGGGTGATCGGTCGGTGGGATCAGCCCTACCTCACCATGTCCCACCATTTTGAGGCGGACATTGTCCGGGAGTTGGGCCGGTTTTTGCTGAATGGCGGCCTGTTCAAGGGGTTGAAGCCGGTCTACTGGTGCATCAACGATGTCACCGCCCTGGCCGAGGCCGAGGTGGAATACCAGGAACACACCTCGCAATCGATTTATGTCAAATTTCCCCTGGCCGATGGGGAGTCCCTGCCTTTTGCCGTCAGTGCTGCCGGATCGGTCTCGGTCGTGATCTGGACCACCACCCCCTGGACCATTCCCGCCAATCTGGCCGTCTGTCTTCACCCCGCCCTGGACTATGTGGCCCTGCAGTTGGACCAGGCCGGGGACCACCCCTGCATGGGGGCGGGGGAGATCTGGATTCTGGCCGATGGCCTGCGGGATGCGACCCTGACCGCCATCGGCCTGCCGGCGGAGCGCACCCGGGTCATTGCCCGTTTCAATGGCGCAGCCCTGGCGGGCAGACGGTTCCGGCATCCCTATCTGGAACAGGATGCCCCCATCCTGATGGGGGAACATGTCACCCTGGAGGCCGGTACAGGGTGTGTGCACACGGCGCCCGGCCACGGCCATGAAGACTTTGCCGTCGGCCAGCGGCATGGGCTGACCCCCTTCAACCCGGTGGACGACACAGGCCGCTTTTTGCCGGAGACGCCCCATTTTGGTGGTCAGCACATTCTCAAGGCCAACCAGGAGATCATTGCCCTGCTGGACCGTCAGGGGCGTCTGCTGGCCCATCGGCCCATGACCCACAGTTATCCCCACTGCTGGCGCTGCCACAAGCCGATCATCATCCGCGCCACCCCCCAATGGTTCATCTCCATGGAAACCAACCAGTTGCGGGAGAAGGCGTTGGCGGCCATCCGGGCCACCCAGTGGATTCCCGCCTGGGGCGAAGACCGCATCCGCAACATGGTGGCCGTACGGCCCGACTGGTGCGTCTCCCGGCAACGCACCTGGGGGGTGCCTATCACTGTGCTCTTTTGTGCCGATTGCGGCACCCTGGTCACGGACGAGGCCGGCATCGAACGGATCGCCCGCGAGGTGGAACAGCACAGCGCGGACGTCTGGTTCAGCCGGGAGGCCAAGGATTTTCTGCCACCGGGTTTTGCCTGCCCCCGGTGCGGCAGCGACCGTTTCACCAAGGAGCAGGACATTCTGGACGTCTGGTTTGATTCCGGCGTCACCCATGCCGCCGTCCTGGAACGGGGCGCCGCGGAGGGAGAGTCCCTGCACTGGCCGGCTGATCTCTATCTGGAGGGGTCCGACCAGCATCGGGGTTGGTTTCACTCCAGCCTGCTGGCCTCGGTGGGCACCCGCCACCGTGCCCCCTACCGGGCGGTCCTGACCCACGGTTTCGTGGTGGATGGCCAGGGTCGCAAGATGTCCAAATCCCTGGGCAATGTCATTGCCCCCGAGAAGGTCATCCAGCAATACGGTGCCGACATTTTGCGCCTGTGGGTGACTGCCGAAGACTATTCGGGGGATATTCGTCTGTCCGATGAAATTCTCAAGGGTTTGTCCGACGCCTACCGGCGCATTCGCAACACCATGCGGTTTGTGCTGGGCAATCTGCACGATTTTGACCCGGAACGGGATGCCGTACCCCTGTCGGAATTGCCCGCCCTGGACCGTTGGGCGCTGGATCGCCTGGCCAACCTGATCCAGCAGGTGGAGACCGCCTTCGACAGTTATGCCTTTCACCGTGTCTACCAGGATTTGCACTTTTTCTGCGCCGTGGACATGGGGGCCTTCTATCTGGACATTCTCAAGGATCGCCTCTATTGCGATGGTCGGCAATCCCGGTCGCGCCGGGCGGCGCAGACCGTGTTGAGCCATGTCAGCGAAACTTTGGTGCGGTTGATGGCGCCCATCCTCTCCTTTACGGCGGAGGAGATCTGGTCGTTCATGCCCCGGGCGGCCCCGGGCGGCCAGCCCCGGGCGGAGTCGGTCCATCTGACCCTGTTTCCTCAGCCCCATCCGGAGTGGCGGAATCCGGCTCTGGCGGCGGAATGGGAACAGTTCCGGCAGGTGCGCACCGCTGTCTACCGGGTGTTGGAACAGGAACGACTGGCCAAGCGGGTCGGCTCCTTCATGGAGGTGGACCTGATCCTGTATGCCGGCGGCGACCTCTGGTCGATGCTGCAGCGGTTTGCCGGATTGTCCCGCCTGTTGATCGTGGCCAGCGTCACCCTGGCACGGGGGGAAGAGGCGCCGGACGAATTGTCACCCTGTGCCGAACTGCCCCAGTTGCAGATCGTCTTCCGCCGCAGCCAGGGGAGCAAATGCGTTCGCTGCTGGAACTGGGGGGCGTGGCACGCCCACCGGTCAACCGGTACCGAACCGGACGATCACCCTGATCTGTGTCCCCGGTGCCGGGAGGTGGTCATCGGGCTGGCGCAGACCGGCACCACCCCGGCCGTGGGAGCATGACGGTGGAACCCGCCATCTTTCCTCCCGCCGACGTACCGCTCGGACCGGAGCACGCACCGCGATTGGCACCAACCCTGCGTCCGTTCGGCCTGTGGACGACCTGTCTGGTCTTCGTGCTCGATCAACTGTCCAAATGGTATCTCAGCGGGGTACTGGCACAGCGGAGTGTGGTCGTGTTGCCCGGTTTTTTCGATCTGGAACTGGTGCATAATCAGGGCGCCGCCTTTGGCCTGTTTGCGGACCTGTCGCCGGTCTGGCGCGGGGTGATTTTGATCGGGGTGGCGCTGCTCGCCACCTTTTTCATCATGCTCCTGTTGCGCAAAACCGACCGCCGCCTAGAGGCCTTCGGTCTGGGACTGGTGCTGGGCGGTGCCCTGGGCAACCTGCTTGATCGGGTGCAGAACGGATGGGTGGTAGACTTTATTCACCTGCACTGGCATGATCTGTCCTGGCCGGTATTCAACCTGGCGGACAGCGCCATCTGCCTGGGCGTCGGTCTGCTCTTGTGGGACAGCTTTCGGACATCGGGGACAACATCACCATGAAACATACGCTCTGCTGGCTCTATGCCACATCGACACTCTGTCTGGCTGGTTGTTCCAGCAACATTTCTTTGCCCTGGGAGAGCAACCTGCTTGATCCTGCCCGCATCGCCACCCGGGAACCTCTGGAAATTCCGCCGGATCTCAACACGTTGCCATCGTCCGGGACTGCCAGGGAGCAGGATCGCGCCCGCAAGGTGCTCTGGACCGATCCGTCGATGGCGCAACCAGGCTCTGGCAAGGCTGCCGGCAAGTCTGCTGGCAGCGCCGCTGGCAAAACGGCTGCCGGCAGCGACCTGACCATTCACCTGCCAACCCACTCCCCGGAGAACAAGGATGCACCCGCCCTCTCCCGTACCGAACAGGAAAAGCTGCCGGCCTGGATGGAACACAGCGGCAAGGGCAGCGATGACAAAGCCAGGAAGTGACAGACCGGCGGCCCGTTGGCCGGACGGGCGGGTCTGGGTTCGGCTGCTCGGGGTGGTGCTGTTGTGCCTGGGGTCGTGGCGGGCCGAGGGGCTGGAGCATCAGGACTTTACCCTGAACAACGGTTTGCGGGTCATCCTGGTTCGGGAGCCCAAGGCGCCCGTTGCCATCTCCCAGGTCTGGTATCGGGTGGGATCGGTGGATGAGGTGGAGGGCAAAACCGGCCTGTCCCACATGCTGGAACACATGATGTTTCAGGGCACCCCGGCGGTGCCCGCCGGTGAATTTCATCGTCTTGTCGGGCGCAATGGTGGCGAGAACAACGCATCCACCACCCACGATGCCACCAGCTATTATATCAAGCTGGCCGCAGACCGCATCGAACTGGCCTTGCGTCTCGAGGCGGACCGCATGCGGCATTTGTCGCTGCAGGAGGAACATTTTCGTTCGGAAAACCAGGTGGTGCAGGAGGAGCGCCGTTCCCGCACCGATGCCGATCCCAATGGCCGTTTTCTGGAAAAATTTCAGGCCAGGGCCTACGGCTCTCATCCCTACGGTCGACCGGTCATTGGCTGGATGACGGACATTCAGCACTATACGGTTGCCGATTTGCGCGCCTGGTACCAGCGCCACTATGCCCCCAACAATGCCGTGCTGGTCCTGGTGGGTGACCTGGATCTGGCCGCGATGGCCCAACATGTGCGGGATCATTTTGCCGACCTGCCGGCCCGACCCGATCTGCCGCAGACCCTGGTCTCCCCCTATCGACCTCCTCCTCTGCCCGCTGCCGACGAACCGGTCGGCCTTCTGGAACTGTCGGCCTCGCAACGCCTGGCGGTGACGGACCCGGGGGTCACCCTGCCCATGTGGTATGGCGGCTATCCGGTTCCCACGCTGTTGAGCGAGGGCCGGGAGGATGTGTTCGCCTTGGATGTGCTGGCCACCATCCTGGGCAGCGGCAGCAACAGCCGTCTGTATCAAAAACTGGTGCTGGAGGAGGGGTTGGCGGTCTCCGTGTCGGCCCACTATGGGGGATTTTCCCGCAGTTGGGAGCTGTTCACCCTGTCGGCCACCCCCAAATCGCCTGGCGGACCACCCGCACCATCCCTGGCGGCCTCTCCGGAGGGGAACGGGGAGCCAACCCTCGTTTCCCGACCGGATGGCGCGGCCACCGGCGTGACCGGTGCGGCGGCCTTGCCCCGCATTGAACAGGCCATCCTGCACGAGATCGATCGCCTGGCCCGGGAACCGGTCAGTGAACGAGAGTTGCAACGGGCCAAAAACGGCATGATCGCGCGGCATGTGTTTGCCCACGACTCCATCCATGAACTGGCGTCAGCCATCGGTTTGCTGAGTGCCAACGGCATCGATTGGCTGTCCGTGGTGGAAGAGTTGCCCCAAAAAATAGAGGCGGTTCGTGCCGAGGACGTGCAGCGGGTGGCTGCCCGGTATTTGCGGCCCGGGCACCTGGTGGTGGGAGTGCTCACGCCATGATCAGCAGGCTGTGGACGGTGGTGCTGGCGGGGCTGGTCTGCGGCTGGGCCGTGCTGGTGCAGGCGGACCCGATGGTGCAAACGGTACAGGGACCGGGGGGCATGACGGTCCATCTTGTGGAGAGCCACGCCAACCCCATGGTGGAGATGCGTCTGGTTGCCCGGGGCGGTTCGGTCTCCGACCCGCCGGGCAAGGCGGGTGTGGCCTATTTGACTGCCTGGATGTTCAATGAAGGCAGCGACACGCTGGATGCGGCCACTTTTCAGGAGCGCCTGGAGTTTCACGGCATCCATCTGGATGCCACCGCCAGTCTGGAGAGTGTGGTGGTCAGGCTCACCACCCTGACCGGGCATCTGGAGGAGGCCTGGTCGCGGCTGGCCGATGCCCTGTTGCGACCCCGCATGGCCGAAAAAGATTTTGCCAGGGGCGTGGATGAACAGCGCGCCCTGATCGTCAAGAATCAGGAACAGCCCCAGACCAGGGCCTCGCTGCTGTTGCACCAGATGCTCTATCCCGATCATCCCTACGGTCGGCCGGTGGTGGGCACCCTGGAGGGCCTGTCGCGCATCACCCTGGCGGATGTGGTCCGTTTTCATGCCGACACCTACCATGCGCCCGACATGGTCCTGGTCGTGGCGGGGGATATGGATCTGCCCCAACTGCAGGCCGGGCTGGCGCGCCATCTGGCCGGGCTGGATGCCACCCCTTCGCCCCGGGCGGCCATGCCGCCGGTGCCGTCGGCTCCCCCCACTGCTCCGCAGGCTCAGCATGTGGAGATGGATCTGCCCCAGACCACCCTGCTGCTGGGCACCCTGGGTATCCATCGTCACGACCCGGACTATTATGCATTGTATGTGCTCAATCAAATTCTGGGCGGGTCCGGTCTCAACAGTCGGCTCAGCACGGAAATCCGGGAAAAACGCGGGTTGACCTATGGGGTGTATTCCCGGTTCGTGCCCCTGTCGGACCGGGGACCGTTCATCGTGGCAATGAAGACCAAAACGGAATCCACCAGCGAGGCCCTGGCCTTGTTGCAGCAGGAGTTGCAACGCATGGCCAGGGAGGGGGTTACGGAGACGGAACTGCAGGAGGTGATTCTCTATCTGACGGGCTCTTTTCCCCTCCATCTGGACGGGTTGGGCAAGTTGTCCGCCACCTGGGGAACCATCGGTTTTTACCAACTGGGTACGGACTATCTGGCAAAATGGCCGGACCGTATACGGGCCGTCACCCGGGAGGATGTGATGCGGGTTGCCCGACGCATACTGGACGCCGAGCGGTTTTATACGGTGACGGTGGGCAAGGGGAGATAATCTTCCCTGGACCCTATTGGCTCAACCAGGCTGATTTGACAGGCTTTGAAAAATGGCTGCGGGTCCAGGGGGGTCACCCCCCTGGCGGGTCCAGGGCAGAGCCCTGGGACTTTGCCGTTGCCGTTACTGTTGCCGTTGTTTTTCAAAGGAGCCGCAGCCGCTTTTTGCTGCGGCGTTTTCAACGTGCGCCGCAGGCAAGCTGGCGATTCTGGAGCGGCTTGCACCTGTCAAATCAGGTTTGGTTGACCCGCTATGACACCTTAACTATCTGTCCAACGATCCCCGACTGCGCGCCGGACGGGCTGTTGCCGGGGCATGAAACCGCCGGGTGGTGGTCCGTCCCTGTTTTGGCGGTGCGCCACCCCCGCCCCCCGTCCGTCGTGGCGGCGTTTGCCCGTTCGGTTTTTTGGCACTCCCCAGGGCGTTGGCCGCCACGTCCGAATGATAATGATGGTCCAGGTCCACCGCCACCTCCTGGCGGGTCAACTTTTCGATGTCCCGCAAGAAAGGCCGTTCATCGGCATCACAAAAGGAGATGGCCGTACCGTCGGCGTCGGCGCGGGCTGTGCGCCCGATCCGATGCACGTAACTTTCCGGCTCGTTGGGCAGGTCGTAGTTGATCACGTGGGTGATGCCCGCCACATCGATCCCGCGGGCAGCAATATCAGTCGCCACCAGCACCCGCACCTGGCCCGCCCGGAAATCGCTCAGGGCCTTCTCCCGTGCGCCCTGGGACTTGTTGCCGTGGATGGCCACCGCCTGTATGTTGCGGGAGGCCAGATCACTGGTCACCTTGTCGGCCCCATGCTTGGTCCGGGTGAAGACCAGAGCACGGCGTACCGCCTCCTGCGACAGGATGGTGTGCAGCAGATGGCGTTTGTTGGCCTTGTCCACAAACAACACCTTTTGTTCGACCCGTTCCACCGTGGATGCGGGTGGTGCCACCTCCACACGGAGCGGATCACGCAGCAAGCCTTCCGCCAGCAGGGCAATATCCTTGGGCATGGTGGCCGAGAAGAGGAGGGTCTGCCGTGCGTCCGGCAGCAGGGCGATGAGGCGGCGAATATCGTGGATGAAACCCATGTCCAGCATGCGGTCTGCCTCATCCAGCACAAAAATTTCCAGCTTGTCGAGAAAAACATGCCGCTGCTGGATCAGGTCGAGCAGTCGTCCGGGGGTGGCAACCAGAATGTCCACCCCCCGTTCCATGGCGCGCACCTGGGGTTGTTGCCCGACGCCGCCATAGATCACGGCCCGCGCCATGCGCAGGTGTCGGCCATATTTGGCAAAGCTGGCATCAATTTGCGAGGCCAGTTCCCGGGTGGGGGTCAGGACCAGCACCCGCGTATTGCGTGGCGAGACGCCCCGGTGGCGCTGGGTGGTCTGCCCGGTCCGGTCGCGGTGTCGTCCCAGTCGGTCCAGAATGGGCAGGGCAAAGGCAGCGGTTTTGCCGGTGCCCGTCTGGGCGATGCCCAGCAGATCCCGACCGGTCATGAGGGTTGGTATGGTCTGTTCCTGGATGGGGGTGGGGACGAAGTAACCGGCTTCGGTCAAGGCGGTTTCAATGGGAGACAACAGGTTGAACTTGGCAAAATCTGACACGTATTACCTTCTTGAAAAATCCGGGCACCTCGGCCAATCCCTGAACGCTGCCGCCTGCCCTGTGAATAAATTGTGCGTCCAATCCTGCACCATGGCCGCATGTCGGCAAGAAGTCAAATTTTATTTTGTATCCTGATGTTCAGGAGGGGGCTTGATCATCGGCGCGCCTGTGCCTACCCCCGACGTAACCGTTGAGACCTCCCATGCCAAAACACCTGATCACAGACGGCTTGATCCTGTCACGCCGGGAGCGTGCGGTGCGCAAAAAACACGCCATTGACGACAGGGGATCTGAACGGTTGCGTCTGGAGGGATAGACAAACCGCCGAGCGGTCGGGTATCCTCCTGAAGAGCGGTGTTAAAAACCGAACCGTCTTGTCGACGACTTGAAAGGGTTGGTGCCGGGAGGGGGAATCGAACCCTCATGGGATTGCTCCCGCCAGATTTTGAGTCTGGTGCGTCTACCAGTTTCGCCATCCCGGCCCAATTGGTTTGTAGCGTATCATTGTTCGCGTCCGGTGGTCAACCATTGATTTGCGGGCGTGCAGAAGATTGGGACCTTGCTCATCGTTTCGTCCACCATTCTGCCCCAGAAAACCAGGCAGGAATTGCGGGGCCGTGGTGGGCGCCCCCGGTGTGTCAACAGCATATCAATTTGGTTTGGCTGTTGATCGACGGTCTGATCATGTCATGCTGGAAGCTGGCGTTGTGCAAAAATTAAAATATGCATATTAATCAATATTTTGTCATGGGTAGCGCCGGCTTGTATGTAATGGGATGGGGTGGATGTGTCGGGAATGTGCCAGGGGGTGTTTGCGCACAACGACCCTTTGTATCATTCACATTGAACCACTATACGTCATGATTTCGAGAACATGTCATGAGTTCAGACCAATATATAACCGAAAATGTTAACAATATAGATATCTTCCCCTGGGACGATAACTTCAATACATGCCTGCCAGAAATCGATGCACAGCACCATAAGCTGGTGCAGTTACTCAATTTCCTTGCAAGCCATGTTGCCTTCAGTGACGAGACAAAGGTCCTGGATAAGATTTTTACCGAACTGGCCGAATATGTGGTTTATCACTTCGAGACTGAAGAGGCGGTTTGGCGGGAACACCTCGCCGGTGACCCTGCCGAGGTCGAACACCAAGCCATTCATCGCTCCTTTGTGCAGGAAGTCTCATGCCTTGATGTGTCCCGGGAATCAAAGCTCCTGTCTGAAGTGGCCGAAGAGACCCTCGGTTTTCTTGCTCGCTGGTTGGCGTCCCACATCCTGGAGAGTGATCGCCATCTGGCCTATATCGTACTGGCGCTGAAGGAAGGGTTACCTCTGGAACGGGCAAAGCTTCGGGCCCAGGAACAGATGGGGGGAGCGACGCGCGCGTTGATCGATATCATCCTGTCGATCTACTCCACGCTCTCCACGAACACCCTGCGACTCATGCGCGAACTGGTGGAGCATCGGCGTGACAAGGAAGCGATGCTTCGCTCCCGTCAGGAAGCGCAGGCAAGTGATCGACGTTTCTCACAGCTCATCCAAAACTCCTTTGACACGATCGTCATCCTTGACGCTGAAGGCATCCAGCGCTACGTGAGCCCGTCCGCCGAGCGGTGCCACGGTTACGCTCCCACTGAACTCGTAGATATTCCGGTGATCGAACGGATGATCCATCCCGATGATCAGGAGCGGGTTCTGGCTGCGTTCCGGCAGATCATTGAGACGGGGTCTGGTGGTGCGCAGTACCGACACCGGTGCAAGAGTGGCGGTTGGGTGCATCTGGAAGCACGTGGTTCGAACCAGCTGGGGAATGCCGACATCGGCGGGGTCGTGGTCAATGTCCGCGATATCACCGAGCACATACAGGTAGAGGCGGCACTGCGGGAGAGCGAAGAGCGTTTTCGCAGCCTTTTTTCCACAATGCTCAACGGTTTTGCCCTGCACGAGATCATCGTCAACGAGATGGGCTACCCCGTGGATTACCGTTTCCTGGAGATCAATCCCGCTTTTACCGCCATGACGGGCCTTACCGCCCAACAGGTGCTTGGCAAGAGGGTGCTGGAACTGTTTCCCAATACCGAAACATACTGGATCGAAACCTACGGTAAAGTGGCCATGACGGGAGAAACAGCGCGTTTTCAAAATTACAGCGCTGTGTTGGGAAAGTATTTTGATGTTTATGCCTTTTCACCACGCCATGGCCGGTTTGCCGTGGTCTTTGAGGAGATTACCGAACGGGTTCTCGCCCAGAACGCCTTGCAGGAGAGCGAGGAGCGCTACCGTGCCTTGTTCGCGGCGGCCCCGGATGCCATCTTCCTTGCCGACTCGGTTTCGGGGTTGGTCCTGGATGCCAACATCGCCGCCTGCCGGTTGATCGGGAAACCCCTGGAAGAGATCCGGGGATTGCATCAAGCCCAACTCCACCCTCCTGCCATTGAGGCCTACGTCCGTGATGTCTTCCAGGAGCATGCGAGGCGATCCAGTGGATTCATAGGCAAACCTATGGAAGTGACGGTCCTGCGGTCAGACGGGCAGGAGATACCTGTGGAGGTGACCGGGAGTGTCCATACTTTTCATGGCAGATCGATCCTGCAGGGTATCTTCCGTAATATGAGCGAACGCACGCGGGCCGAAACAGGGTTGCGCTTGCGCGACGAAATCCTGACCAATATGACGGAGGGGGTGGCTCTCATTCGTGCCCGGGATGGTGAAATCGTCTATGCCAATCCAAAATTCGAGGGTATGTTCGGCTATTCTCCGGGTGGTTTGAACGGTCGCAACATCGCTGTCATCAACGCTCGAACCGACAAGTCCCCGGAGGACACTGCCCAGGAGATCATGGCGGTCCTGAAGCGGGAGGGCTGCTGGGAAGGAGAACTCCTCAATTGTCGTCAGGATGGGAGTACACTGTGGTGCCGAGCCACGGTCTCCGGCTTTGATCATCCAGAATACGGAACAGTCTGGCTGACCATCCAGCAGGATATCTCCGAGCAGAAAAGAGCCCAGTCTGTTCGTCTGAAAAACGAACAGCGATTGCGGATGATCATGGCGTTGGATCAGGATCTGCTCCATTTGAGCGAGATTGACCTGTGCCGACGGTTGTTGGACATCGCCGTGGCGGTAACCGACAGCATGATTGGCTATCTGCACGTCGTCGCCGAGGATCAGGAAACCATCCGACTCATGGTGTGGAACCAAACAGCGCTTGGTCTATGCAGAGCCACATACAACTCCCATTACCCTCTATCCCAAGCCGGTATCTGGGCCGACTCGGTGCGCACGAGACGGACGGTAGTCCACAACAACTTTCCCAACGACCCCACCCGCAAAGGCTACCCCGAGGGGCATTTTCCAGTGATGCGCCACATGAGCACGCCGGTGATGCGAGGGGATCTGATCCACATGATTATCGGGGTGGGGAACAAGGAGACCCCCTACGACGATCAGGACGTCGTCCAACTGCAACTCTCGGCCAATGAGGTGCAGTTGTTCCAGTTGCGCTGGCAGGACCAGGATGCGATCAAACAGGCCAGGTTAAAGGCGGAGTCAGCCAACCGAGCAAAAGGGGATTTTCTTGCCACCATGAGCCATGAAATCCGTACCCCCATGAACGTGGTGTTGGGGATGTCGGATGTGTTGCTTGAAACCAACCTTGATCCAGAGCAACGCCAGATTGTCCAGACCATGCACCGGTCTGGTAGAGCACTGATGGGTGTGATAAACGATGTGCTGGATTTTTCCCGAATTGAATCTGGTCGTTTCGCTGTCTCCGATCTGCCATTTTCTCCTCGCCAGGTTGTTGAAGAAATCGTTCGTCTGATGCGGATGACGGCTGAGAGTAAAGGACTATCTCTGACGGAGGAGATATCGCAAAACATACCGGATGCTGTCCTTGGAGACGATGGTCGTATTCGACAGGTGCTGATCAATCTACTGGGCAATGCCATTAAATTTACCCCGCATGGACAGGTGTCTGTGCGATTGTCGCCTCATCCTCAGGAGTCAGAATTCCTGTTGTTCAGCGTGGCTGACACCGGTATCGGTATTGCCCTGGAGCACGCAACACGCATCTTCGAGCATTTTACGCAGGCTGATTCAGGTATTACCAGGCGTTTTGGTGGTGCAGGTTTAGGGCTGGCTATTTCCCAAAAGTTGGTGGGGTTGATGGGTGGCCGGATATGGGTGGAAAGCCAACCGGGAGAGGGCAGCACTTTCTTTTTCACCCTGCCATCGCGTCCAGTAACGGCTACCGCACAGATGCTGGCTCCAACCGACACAACGAGTGTAATACCCACCAGGAGTCTCCATATTTTGGTTGCGGAGGATGCCCCAGAAAACCAGATGCTGATTCATGCGTACCTGAAAAAGACACCTCATCACGTAGCGATGGTCAATGATGGTCTTGAGGCCGTAGCGCGGGTGCGTGAAGAGTCGTTTGACTTGGTACTGATGGATATCCAAATGCCCAGCATGGATGGTTATGCTGCCACCCGTGCCATTCGCCAATGGGAACGAGAGGAACGTCGCCATCCGCTGACCATTATGGCCTTGAGTGCCCATGTTTCTGTCGACAGGAGAGAGGAGAGCCTGGCCGCCGGGTGCGATGGGCACCTTTCCAAACCCATCAAGAAGCAGACGCTGTTGGATGCCATTCATCGTGTTGCAGAGTCCATTGGCAAACAGGATCTGATGGATGCTGTTCGGCATATACCAGGGGCCCCCCCATGACAAAATCCCAACTGATCACCCATCTGTCCCAGCAACTCAACCTCCCCTGCAAAGACGCAGAGGCCGCCGTCGACGCCGTTTTTGACTCCATGGCTCGCTCGCTGGAGGGTGGCCGACGGGTTGAACTGCGTGGCTTTGGCAGTTTTGGGCTGAGGGAACGGATCCACGATTGCCATGGTTGGCCATATGAGGAGTGGAGACAATCGTTTGCACCTGTGTTACAGTGTGCGTTGGCGGTGGGGAACTTCGAGACGTGGCTTTTCCTTCAGAGAGGTACTGCGTGAGGGTTTTATGAGCGAAAAGAAAATGGTTTTTTTCTTTGGCGGCGGTGTGGCCGAGGGCGATGCGCGGATGCGGGACCTGCTGGGGGGCAAAGGAGCCAATCTGGCAGAGATGACGCGGATCGGCGTGGCGGTCCCGGCGGGCTTTACCATCTGTACCGAGGTGTGCAACGACTTTTTCGCCAATGACCGCCGTTTTCCGCCCAATCTGTCCTGGCGGGTAAAGGCTGCACTGGGGCAGGTGGAGGAGGTGATGGGGCGCCGTTTTGGTGATCCGGACAATCCGCTGCTGGTCTCGGTCCGTTCCGGGGCAAGGGTCTCCATGCCGGGGATGATGGACACCGTGCTCAACCTGGGGCTGAACGATCAAACGGTGCAAGGGCTTATTCTGCAGTCGGGCGATCCACGTTTTGCCTATGACT
Source organism: Magnetococcus sp. DMHC-8 (assembly GCA_039908555.1). Taxonomy (GTDB): domain Bacteria; phylum Pseudomonadota; class Magnetococcia; order Magnetococcales; family Magnetaquicoccaceae; genus Magnetaquicoccus. Next base: position 9,490 of record JAMOAX010000003.1, on the reverse strand, counting down.
GCTACCGGCGTTTTGTGCAAATGTTCGGCAACGTGGTGCTGGGGGTTGAGCATCATCACTTTGAGACCCTCATCAGCCATACCAAACAGCGGCTTGGCAAGACGGAGGATGCCGAGTTGACTGCCGAGGATTGGATGCAATTGGTGACCGAATTCAAGGCCCGCGTCAAACAAAAGACCGGACGGGATTTTCCTGATGAACCCTGGGATCAGTTGTGGGCGGCCGTGGGGGCGGTTTTCAACTCCTGGTACAAACCCAGTGCCGTGACCTACCGGCGTCTGAACAGCATTCCCGAACACTGGGGAACGGCAGTCAACGTCCAGGCCATGGTGTTTGGCAACATGGGCAGCGATTGTGCCACCGGGGTGGCCTTCACCCGGGACCCGTCGACAGGGGAGAATGACCTGTTCGGGGAGTATCTTGTCAATGCCCAGGGTGAGGATGTGGTGGCCGGGTTGCGGACCCCCTGTCAGATCACCCTGAAGGGTCGGCGCAAGAACCAGTCCGATCTGCCCTCTCTGGAGGAGACTTTTCCCAAGCTGTGTCGGGAGTTGATCCGGACCGGTCAGTTGCTGGAACGGCACTACCGGGACATGCAGGATCTGGAGTTTACTATTCAGAATGGCAAGTTGTGGCTGTTGCAGACCCGCACGGGCAAGCGCAGCGCCCAGGCTGCCCTGACCATTGCCGTGGCCATGGTGCGGGAGGAGTTGATTACCCGGGAGGATGCCCTGTTGCGCATTGATCCCCTGAGTCTGGACCAACTGTTGCATCCCACCCTGGACCCAGTGGCCCGCAAGAAAAGCCGAGTGTTGGCCACCGGCCTGCCGGCCTCTCCCGGGGCGGCGGCGGGTCAGGTGGTGTTCAGCGCCGACGAGGCGGAGCAGTGGGCTGCCCAGGGTCTGTCCGTCATCCTGTTTCGGGAGGAGACCAGCCCGGAGGATATTCATGGCATGCACGCCGCCAAGGGCATTGTCACGGTGCGTGGTGGCATGACTTCCCATGCGGCGGTGGTCGCCCGTGGCATGGGACGACCTTGTGTTTCCGGTTGTGGCAGCATCAGGCCGGAGATGGAGGCGGGTCTGTTCGTGGTGGATGGCGCAAGTCGTGATAGTCGGATGGAGGTCAGGCGAGGCGACTGGATCACCATTGACGGTTCCACCGGCGAGGTGTTGCTGGGGCAGGTGGCCACCCGTCAGGCGGAAATGACGGGGGATTTTGCGACCTACATGGGCTGGGCGGATGAACTGCGTCGCTTGCGGGTGCGGACCAATGCGGACACGCCGGACGATGCCCGCACCGCCCGGACCTTTGGCGCCGAGGGCATCGGGTTGTGCCGGACCGAGCACATGTTTTTTGATGCGGAACGCATCGTGGCCATGCGGGAGATGATCCTGGCGGTGGACGAGGCAGGCCGGCGTCGCGCCCTGGTCAAATTGCTGCCCATGCAGCGCAGTGATTTCGAAGGCATCTTCCGGGAGATGAAAAACCTGCCGGTCACCATTCGCTTGCTGGACCCGCCGTTGCACGAGTTCATTCCCCATGATGTCAAGGGGCAGACGGAGGTGGCGGAGGTGTTGGGGGTGGCTGTGGAGGAGATTCGGCGGCGGGTGACCGAGTTGGCGGAGGCCAATCCCATGTTGGGGCACCGGGGTTGCCGGTTGGCCATCACCTATCCGGAAATATATGAAATGCAGGTGCGGGCCATCATGGAATCGGCCTGCCGTCTGGTCAAGGAGGAAGGATTTACCATCATCCCGGAGATCATGATTCCGCTGGTGGGTTACCGGTCCGAATTGGCTCTCCTGAAGAAACGGTGCGTGGCGGTGTGTGAAGCGGTGATGGAGGAGTTCGGAGTCACCATTGAATATTTATTGGGCACAATGATCGAGTTGCCCAGGGCGGCGTTGCGGGCTGAACAGATTGCCCAGGAGGCGGACTTTTTCTCGTTTGGCACGAACGATCTGACCCAGACCACCCTGGGCGTTTCCCGGGATGATGCGGGAGGGTTTTTGACGGCCTATGTGGAGCAGGGCGTGTTGACGCAGGACCCGTTTGTGTCGCTGGATCAGTTGGGGGTGGGACAACTGGTGGAGTTGGCTGTCAGGGGTGGTCGGGCTGTCAAGCCGGGTCTCAAGTTGGGCATCTGTGGTGAGCATGGTGGTGATCCGGCCTCGATCACCTTTTTTGAGAAGGTGGGGCTGGATTATGTCTCCTGTTCCCCCTATCGGGTGCCCATTGCCCGGTTGGCGGCGGCGCAGGCGGTGTTGCGGAAGGCGGCAGAGAAGGCCAGGAAGAAGGCCAAATCCCTGGGGAACAAGAAGCGGTTGCGCGGGGATTGACCCCCCGGTGTCATGTGTGGCGGGTGTTCGGTGCTAACGCGGGGGCGGAAACGTGACGGGGACGGCAGGGGTTGCCGGGCGCGTGTACGGTGGGGCCACCCGCGCCAGGACGAATCTGCCGCCCCGGGGCAATTATTGCAGATAATGCCCAGGCAGATTGGGCGCATCGATCGGTGAACGAGGGGATCAGGATGCCAGTCGGTATTTCTGGTTGCCTGTTTCTTCATCAGATTCCGCCATTTCCCGCACGATCTGGAGCTTTCTGGTCGCTTCCACCAGGGCTTCCAGGCATTCCATGACAGGCTCGCTCATGGGCAATGTGCCCATTTTGACGTCATCGACCAGCTTACCGGTCATGTTTTCCAGTATGGTTTCCATGGCGACGAACCGAGGAATGGTAGCCATTCAAATTCTCCCAGCGGGGTTGTATGGATTGAGGTGGTGACGCCCATTTCCCGGTCTGCGGATGGCGCTATGGTGTCCAGCCAATCAATTCCTGTGCCATGTTGGAATGCGGGTGCTGGCGGGCGCCTGGGGTGCGGACAAAATCAGTGCATTGACACACACCGTTTTTGCGGATAGAATCTCCGGGTTGCTGGGTTGCAGCGGTTTGCATGCTTGCGCTGGCCCGGTGTGGTGCCATTTGTCGCCGCGCCCAGGTAGCTCAGTCGGTAGAGCAGAGGACTGAAAATCCTCGTGTCGTTGGTTCGATTCCATCCCTGGGCACCATATTCTGTTCCGAAGAGTACCGAAAAAGACAAGAAAACCCGTAAATTTCAATGTTTACGGGTTTTTTTGTGTCCGAAGAGTACCGAAGAAAACCGCTTGCAACCAACATATTTGTTGGTATGTCTGTTGGTATGACACCAACAGACAGCCCCCCACCCAAGAACGACGTCAGCAGGCTCCTGCGCCTACGCTCCCCGTTCCTCCGTCTGCTCCGGTGCGCTGAAATTCTCGTGTCGTCAGGGGGTCAGTTTCTTATGTCGCCTGACACACAGCGACTGCCGACTGTGTGATGTGCCACACTCTGGGTGTGTGATATGGCGCATTGCCAGCTGGCCGGCGGACAGCAAAACGATACAACTATTCAATAATAAACATGATCAAAAAACGGCCCGACAGTTGCGAAAAAGGGGGTTTGACAAAAACCCGGCCACGCTTGGCCAGACTCTCTCGCAAGGAATACGTCAGACCATGGACACTCCACCCAACCTGCGCCGCCGGACCCGTTCGACCATTGCCCTGCTGGCCATGGCCGGCGGGTTGGCCAGCACCGGTACGGCCCAGGAATCCGCCGCCCTGGAGACCATGGCCGAGGTCAGCGTCACCGCTACCCGGGAAGGGGAGTTGAAATCTGAAACCCCGGCCACCGTCACCATTCTCAAACTGGATACCCTCCAGAAACAGCGCCCGACCCATCCCAAAGATGTCATGAACCAGGTGCCCGGCGTCTGGGTGAGCAACCTGTCGGGCGAGGGACATTCGACGGCCATCCGTCACCCGTTGACCACCAGCCCTGTTTATCTCTACCTGGAGGATGGCATTCCAACCCGCTCCACCGGCTTTTTCAACCACAACGCCCTGTATGAAATCAACCTGCCGCAGGCCGGCGGGATCGAGGTCTCCAAAGGACCGGGCAGCGCCCTGTACGGCTCGGACGCCATCGGTGGGACCATCAACAGCCTGACCCGCCCGCCACCCAAAAACAATGAGTTCGAGACCACTGGCGAGGTGGGTACCTACGGCTGGGGACGGCTGATGCTCACCGGCGGTTCGACCAAAGAGTCCACCGCCTGGCGCGCCAACCTCAACGTGACCCACTCCGATGGCTGGCAGGATCATGCCGGCTATGACCGACAGACGGGATCGCTGCGGGTCGATCAGGCCCTCTCCGACACCTCAATGCTCAAGACGGTGCTCTCCGTGGCGCTCATCGACCAGAACCACGTCGGGGATATGAATCAACAGGACTACGTCAACAACCGGCGCAAGAACAATACCCCCATCTCCTACCGCAAGGTGGAGGCCGTCCGCCTGTCGGCGGCCTACGAACAGGAAAGTGCCCACTCCCTGTTGTCGATCACCCCCTATTTCCGGCACAACGCCATGGAGATCGTTCCCAACTGGTCGCTGGGCTATGACCCCACCCAGTATACCGTGCGCAACGATTCGTTCGGCATCCTCAGCAAATATCGCCAGGATTTTGAACCCTGGCGCACCCGCTTGATCGTCGGTCTGGACGGGGATTACAGCCCGGGCTCCCGCGAGGAGGATTCCCTGCAGGTCACCCGCAGTGGGACCGTCTACACCAGCATCGGGGCCCGCTCCCGGGTCTACGATTATGACGTCGACTATGCCTCCCTCTCTCCCTATGTGCAGGGTGAAACATCGCCCATCACCCCGTTGCGGCTGACGGCCGGTTTGCGCCTTGATACGATGAGCTACCGGTACGACAACCATTTGACCAACGCCGCCACCGCCAGCCCGGATGGCACCGGCTGGTTCGGCCATGTGGCCAGTGGCAGTACCCATTACAGCCACCTGAGTCCCAAACTGGGGGCCACCTACCAGTTCACGGAACATCTCAACGGCTTTGTCTCTTACAGCAACGCCTTCCGCACCCCCTCTGAAGGCCAGGTGTTTCGCGGCACCCGTACAACCACCGCCGCCGCCGCCCAACTGGTGGCCCAGTCACAACTGGCTCTCAAGCCGGTCACCGTAGACAACCTGGAGACGGGCTTGCGAGGCAAATGGGCCGGAATCGATTATGAATTTTCCCTTTACCATATGCGCAAAACCGACGACATCGTCACCTACCAGGACCCGGTCACCAACCAGCGGACCGTGGTCAATGCCGGCGAAACCCTGCATCGGGGTATCGAGGCCGGTGTGGGCATTCCCATCAGCCCGGCCTGGCGCCTGGACTCCAGCCTGTCATATGCCAAACATACCTATGAAAAATGGGCGGTTTCCGGCACGACCGACTACAGCGGCAACGAGATGGAGGCCGCCCCCCGTCTGATCGCCAGCACGCGCCTGACCGCCACCCCGACCTTCATGAACGAAGGCCAGATCCAGGCCGAATGGACCCGCCTGGGTCGCTACTGGCGGGATGCCGGTCATATCGCCGGCCAGTATCCCGGTCACGATCTGATCAACCTGCACGTCCAGTATCCCATCGACAAAAAATGGGAGGTGTATGGCAATGTCAACAACCTGTTCGACACCGACCATGCCGAAACCTCGGCCATGTCCTCCGGCCAGCCCACCTACCTCGCCGGCATGGCCCGCACCTTGTTTGTGGGGGTGAAGGTCAACTGGTAGGACAGGACAAAACCCTGGGGGGGTGGGCGAAGAACCGCCCCCCGGCATCCCACCCTTTTTTGATTGTTTTTGATGGCTATGCGATTCTTGGTGCTCTTGCTGATGTTGATGGCCCGGCCTGCCCAGGCATGGACCGAGCTGCCGCTGCTGCTCCACGGCGGCGGTGACCGCACGCGGGCCTTGTTCAAGACCCAGCAGATGGGTACGCCGTCGGTAGAGATCTTTTCCCCGTTCTTCGCTCCGCACCCGGCCCCGGCCGCCGGCCACTGGCAGCTCGAAGCCGACCCGGCCACCGGCATCACCGTCATACCCCGACCGCAACAGGGGGGATATCACTGGCTGCAGGCCCGCCAGGAACAACAAAACCAGGTCACCGTAGCCAGCACGGTCCACTATTTTTCCGACCCGGCCCCCGCCCCGCGCACCATGCTGCAATATGCCAAAACGGAACTGGAGATCATTCCCATGCCGCTGCCGCGGGAATTTGCCCGCTACCGGGCCGGTGAGCGCTGGCCCTTCCTGCTGCGCTTTCACAACCAGCCCCTGGCCCATGCACCGCTCCATTTTCATACCGAGCAGGGCGACCCAACCCTGCTGGTCAGCGATGCCCACGGCATGGTCCACCTGCGCCTGCCCGACAGCCTGCCGGCGCCTTCTCCCGGACCGGCGGACCAGGCCGCCAAACCGGGACATGCCCGGCATGGCCCCCCGGTTGCCCGGTTTGCCCTGGTGGCAGACCATCTCGCCGACGGCAAGCTCTACCGAACCACCTTCAGCCAGGGTTATGCCCCCGATCCCTACACCGGCAAGAGTCTGGCCACCGGCGCCGGCTTCGCACTGCTGGGCATGCTGTGCGCCACCCCCCTGCTCCGCCGCTCCAAACCCACGTCGAGGCACCCATGAACGGTTCAACCCCCTTCTGGCACCTGGGCCGGATACGGCTGACGGTCCAGCTCATCCTGCTGGTCGGCACGGTCTACGGCGGCCTGCTGGTCGGACCTTATCTGGCCGACAAACTCTCCACGGCCTTCCCGTCTCTCTCCTGCATTTACGACCAGCAGAACAGCGCCTACTGCGTGCTGCGCCCCCTGCAACACCAGATCAATCACCGGGTGGGTGAAGTCATCGCCCGCCTGGGGCAACTGACCCTGGCAGTGCTGCTGCCTCTCGGTTCGACCCTGCTGGCTTTTTTTGCCCTCTTCATTGTCCTGAACAAGGGGTTTTGCGGCTGGGTCTGCCCCCTGGGCACAGCCCAGGAGCTGCTCTATCGGCTGGGACGCCGCGGGCAACAGGCCATCCACGTCCTCACGCCCGCCCAGGTGCACCGGGTGCGCCCGGTCAAATGGTTGCTCCTGTTCTCGCTGGTCCTGCTGCTGCCGCTCCTGGCGGGCCTCGGCCTGGCGCCGGCCGTCGTCGGTGATCCCTATTGTCAAATCTGCCCGGCACGCCTGCTCACCACCCTGTTGACCGCCAGCACGGAAGAGATGGCCGTCCGCACCCAGGGGGGGCTGGCCTTTGCCCTGGATGCCATCCGCAACCTGCTGTTCGGCTTTATCCTGGTGGCCGCCCTGACCGTGCGGCAACCCTTTTGCCGCATCTGCCCGATGCTGGCCCTGCATGCCCTGTTCCGCCGGTTCGCCCTGCTGCGTCTGGTCAAACAGCCCCATCACAACTGCGGCCACTGCCGGCTGTGCACCCAGGCCTGCCCCATGGACATCCCGGAAATCTCCCAGCAACAGGGGAGCCGCGCCTTCAACGAGGATTGCACCCTGTGCGGCCGGTGCGCGGAATTTTGCCCCAACGACCAGGTCATCCAGGTGCGCTTCGGCCCCCTGACCCTGTTCCACTCCGCCCAGTCATACTTTCGCCGACGCAGCGCCCTGGAAAAACCGGATGGCAGCCGCCGGGTCAATCGGGCACACCCCGGCCACGCCAGCCCCGCCGACCCCGCTGCCTCACCATGACCACCGAACTGCCCCCCTCGCTGCTGACCCTGTTCCTGGCAGGCGCCACCATGGGCCTGACCGCCTGCACCGCCACCTGCCTGCCTTTTTTTGGCACCTGGGCCCTGGGACGGGGGGGCGGCGGCTGGGTCGCCTTGCGGGATACCGGTTGGTTTCTGTCGGGCAAACTGCTCGCCTACACCCTGCTGGGGGCCGGCGCCGGCGGCCTGGGACGCTGGCTCATCACCACCCTGGACGGCCAAACCGGCCAGCTGGTGATCGGCAGCAGCAGCCTGCTCGCCGGCTGCTGGATGATCGCCCAGGCCAATCGAGCCCGCCCCCCGTCCCACCACCCGTCTGGCACCGATCAGGCCGCCTGCCGGACGGCCCGCACGACCGCCCATTATCCACCGGTACTGCTGGGATTTTCCCTCAGTCTGATCCCCTGTGCCCCCCTGACCGCCCTGCTGGCGGCCGGGGTGCAGAGTGAAAGCACGTGGCTCGGCGCCAGCTACGGCGCTGCCTTCGGCCTGGGCACAGCCCTGACCCCCCTGCTGATCATTCTGCCCGTGCTGGGCTTTCTGGGCGGCGAGGCCAATCGGGATCGGCCCTGGCTGGCCCGCCACACCCAAACCGCCGCCGGCGCGGTCTTGTTGTTATTGGGTCTCAACCGCCTCTACCTGGGAAGTTGACAGATGAACCAACACGCCACTCTCTCCCTGCCCTTGCCATCCTGCATCGACCAGGGGGCCTGGTTTGCCAACCCCCACTGGGGAAAAAAAGGCATCGCCACGGGTCTGGCCCTGCTCTGCCATGCCGGGCTGCTCTGGTCACTGCTGCTCAAACCGGCCATCCTGCCCCCCAGGGCCATGCCCATGGCCAGTTTTGAGATGGTCACCCTGCCGGAACCACCCAAACCGGTCGTCGAACCACCGCCGGTCGCCCAGCCACCCCCATCGCCCCCTGCGGCACCGGCCCCGGCCGCACCCCAGCTCAAACCCCTGCCGCAACCGGTTGCCAAGGCACTCCCGGCCAGGCCGTCACGCCCCCCTGCCCCCGCCCGGGCGAGCAAACCCGCCCCGGCGGTGACTGCCGACTCGCCCCCCCGGCAGACCGCCGCCCCTCCGCAGGCAAAACCGGTTGCCCCGGTCGAAACCTACATACCCCCCAGCAGCAAGGCCGCCTACCTGGAGAATCCCAAACCGGTTTATCCCGCTTTTGCCCGACGACAAGGCACGGAAGGCGTGGTATTGTTGTCGGTGGAGGTGGACAGCACCGGCCTGCCGCTGACCGTCGCCCTGAAACAGAGCTCCGGCCATGAACTGCTCGACCGGGCCGCCCTGCAGGCCGTGCAGCAGTGGCGATTCGTCCCGGCCCAGCGCGGCGGGGCGCCGGTGCGTGCCCAGGTGGACGTACCCATCCGCTTTCAACTGACCAATGGATGAACCATGGCCCATTCAATGCTCGCGTGGGATGGTTGGTGGCACGGCGCCGATTGGATCGCGCGGGGCGTGTTGCTGGCGCTGGTCCTGGCCTCCCTGCTCAGTTGGTCCATCATCGCCTTCAAGATGTGGCAATTGGCCGCCGTGCACCGGCAGGAACGTCAGGTCAACCGGCAACTGGCCGGTCGCCGGTCGGGTGCGCCCCTGCCGACGGTCAACCCCGATCAACCCACCGCCCATCTGCTGGCCGTGGGCCCGCACCGGGATGGTCTTGCCCCGCCAGACCGGCCAACCCTGGAGAGTGCCATGGCACAATGCCTGCGGGAACAACGCATCCATCTGGAAAACGGCCTGACCGTCCTGGCCACCATCGGCAGTGCCACTCCCTTCATCGGCCTGTTCGGCACGGTCTGGGGCATCATGAACTCGTTCTCGT
>JAMOAX010000228.1:0-3149 GCA_039908555.1 Magnetococcus sp. DMHC-8 | reverse complement strand
CAGAACCCAGACCATCCAACTGGGTATTCGACAAACCGGTCAAACGGGTCGAGGTCAGGCTATCCAATTGGGTGTCGGCAAGAGACTTCAACAGCCCAGAACCCAGACCGTCCAACTGGGTATCCGACAAACCGGCCAAACGGGTCGAGGTCAGGCCGTTCAACTGCGTATCGGCAAGGAAACCCAGTTGCAAAGAGGTCAAACCATCCAATTGCGTATCGCCAAGCGATTGCAACCACGTCGAATGCAAACCATCCAGCTGCGTATCCACCAGAAGGATCAGGTGCGTGGATGTCAAGCCATCCAACTGGGTATCTGTCAAACCCGTCAGTTGCGTCGAGATCAGACCATCCAGTTGTGTGTCCGCCAAACCTGTCAGCGCCACACTGGTCAGAGTGTCCAGTTCGGTATCCGCCAACCCAGTCAACGTTGTCGATGACAAGGCGTTATCGAAAGAAACGGGCATGGTTATGTCCTTTCCTCAATGACGTTCAACGGGGGATTGGCCAAACTGGAAAACCCTGGCAGGCCAAATGGCAAGCCCATCTTCACATCGACCGGATCGGCCAGGTCGCGGGTGGACATTATGCAAACTCCTTGAACCAATAGGTTATTCCTGCCATTACCACTACATCCGGTCGCTGCGGGCAGTCGCACCACCCACAACACGTCAACAGTTGCTCGCCCATGGCCTGAATCACTGAGAGATCAACGAACCGGCGTTGGTGCCGATCCGGGCCCGTGTGCATTCACTCTCTCCAGTGCTCATTGATGGGGATATGGCCGAACAGATTGTCCGGCATGCAGAATGCGGTAAGATGTGATAACCAGCGACACACCACCCATGCCGGGCGAACAACATGCCCGGTGGTCAGGATCAACGACCTTGTCGAGAACACCTACCCACGTGGAGTCTACCAGATTAATCGGCCAACGGCTACTAAAATCGCTGACAACAGAGTGAAACTTCACCACTTTCTTCCCGTACTGTCCCTGACCAGACAGCAAAATTCAGGACATGGCACACAAGCATGCACCTGACAGTACGACCAGACAGGGGTGCATGGCACTTGACAAGATAAAACGATCCACCTACACTGTTCGACATGAGAAACAACTACCGCCACGCCATACCCGAAAACTGGCACGCCATCTCGAAGGTGTTCATCGCCCTGGGAGATGAACATCGCCAGCGCATCCTGCTGCTTTTTGAACCGGGAGAACGGCTTAATGTCAGCCAGATTGCCGAGGTTTCCACGCTCTCGCGTTCGACTGTCTCACATCATCTCAAGGTCTTGAAAGAGGCCGGCGTCCTGCGCTCCGAAAAGATCGGCAAGGAGGTCTGGTTCTGGATCGACCGCAACTGGTTGCTGATCGTCCTGGCCAACGTGGCCAATCATATCCGCGACTCCGCCTGAAAATTTTTTCGCTTTACATGTCGACGTTCTTCGTTATATGATCATATCAAATCACCACCAGCTGAGGAGATTGCCGATGCGTCCTTTGATCCGACTCTTGTTGCGCACCCTGGCCCTGTTGCTGTTTCGCGTGCGGGTGACCGGCAGTACCGATCCCTTCACGGCTGCCCGTCTGCTGATCGTCGCCAACCATGAGTCCCTGCTCGACGGGTTGCTGCTTGGGCTGTTTCTGCCGGTTGATCCGGTCTTTATCGTCCACACCAGCGTGGTGCGCTCCTGGTATTTCCGGCTCATCCTGTCCCAGGTCGATCATCTGGCCGTGGATACCAGCAGCCCGCTGGCCATGAAGCGGGTCATCCGCCTGCTGGAGGCCGGGCGACCGGTGATGATCTTTCCCGAGGGGCGCATCACCATCACTGGCAGCCTGATGAAGGTCTATGACGGTCCGGCCTTTGTGGCCGCCAGGACCGGTGCCACCGTGCTGCCGGTGCGACTGGATGGTACGGCGCGCAGCTACTTTGCCCGCATCTCCGGCAAGACACCACGCCGCCTGTTGCCCCGGATCACCATCACCATCCTGCCGCCCACGCAGATACCGATGCCTGCCGCGCTGCTGGCCAAACAGCGCCGTCGCCAAGCCGGCGAGGCCATGCGTCGCCTGATGCAGGAGATGCTCTTCGCCTCCCATCCGCCACAAACCCTGTTTGCCGCCCTGTGTGATGCCATCGAGATCCACGGTCGTCGGCACCGTTTGCTTGAGGACATCAAGCAGACTGAATACAGCTACCAGGATCTGCTCAAGATGACGCTGATGCTGGGCCGTCTGGTGGAACGCGCCACCCCGGAAGTCGGTCCGGGAGAACGCATCGGGCTGCTTCTGCCCAATCTGGCTCCCACCCTGGCCCTGGTGTTCGGCCTCTCCGCCCGGCAGCGTGTCCCGGCCATGCTCAACTATACCGCCGGCAGCGACGGACTGCAGGCCGCCTGCACCGCCGCCACCGTACGCACCATCCTGACCTCCCGGGCCTTTGTCGAACAGGCCAATCTGGCCGGCAAACTCGCGGTCCTGCGCGACATCCGCCTGCTGTACCTCGAGGATTTGCGCGCCACGGCCACCACAGGCGACAAACTGTGGCTCATGGGTTACGCCTTGTGGTGGCCACGCCGCTTTGCCGTTCCTGCCTCACCGGAGGAGGCCGCCGTGGTGCTGTTCACTTCCGGCTCGGAAGGTCAACCAAAGGGCGTGGTGCTGCCGCATCGGGCTTTGCTGGCCAACATTGCCCAGATCCGGGCCGTCATCGATTTTTCGCCCAATGACAAGGTGTTGAACGCCCTGCCGGTTTTTCACTCCTTCGGCCTGACCGCAGGCGCCCTGTTGCCGATCATCAGTGGCACCAGTCTGTTCCTCTATCCCTCACCGCTGCATTACCGGCTCATTCCGGAACTGGCTTACGACCGGGCCTGCACCGTGTTGTTCGGCACCAACACCTTCCTAGCCAACTATGGCAAGTTTGCCCATCCCTACGACTTTTTCCGCCTGCGGTATGTGATCGCCGGCGCCGAAAAGCTGTCAGAAACAGTGCGTACGTTGTGGTTTGAAAAGTTCGGTCTGCGCATTTTTGAGGGGTATGGCCTCCAGCAGCACAATCTTGCGCGGCACGGCCAACTCGGGATGACCCCGTTCGCGGGCCGTGCGCAGCAGGGTCTCCCGGGTCAGCTGCGGATCGGTGG
>JAMOAX010000063.1:0-16235 GCA_039908555.1 Magnetococcus sp. DMHC-8 | reverse complement strand
CCGTGTCCGGGCGGGGGGGGGGGCCAGTCTCGCCAGATTGCCTGCGGCGCATGCCGAGGACGCCGAAGCAAAACCGGCTTCGGCTTTTTTATTACAATCAACAGCAACAGCAAAATCCCAGGGCGCTGCCCTGGACCCGCCAGGGGGGTGACCCCCCTGGACCCGCAATCCCGGCGCGGTTCCCCGAGGCGAGGGGTGGCGATGCGGGCGAGACGATGATCAAGGCCGGACAGAATGTGTAAATACATCGCCAATTTGCCTGCGGCTGATCAGAGGATGAACCGGGACAAATCCTCGTTGCTGGCCAGCTCTTTCAACTGCGCCCGCACATAGTCGGCATCGATGATCACCGTTTCGCCGCGGCGTTCGGTGGCGGTGAAGGAGAGTTCGTCGAGCAGTTTTTCCAGGACGGTGTGCAGGCGACGGGCACCGATGTTTTCGGTGCTTTCGTTGACCTGGGCGGCGATTTCGGCGATGGCCCGCACGGCCTCCTCGCTGAAGGACAGATGGATGCCCTCGGTGGCCAACAGGGCGCTGTACTGACGGGTCAGGGCGTTTTCCGGTTCCGACAGGATGCGGATGAACTCCTCCACCCCCAGACTTTTCAGTTCCACCCGGATGGGCAGTCGTCCCTGCAGTTCGGGCAACAGGTCCGACGGCTTGGCCAACTGGAAGGCCCCGGAGGCGATGAACAGGATATGGTCAGTGCGCACCATGCCGTGTTTGGTGGAGACCGTGGTCCCCTCCACCAGGGGCAGCAGGTCACGCTGGACCCCCTCGCGGGAGACATCGGCACCGCCGCGACCGTTTTCGAACCGGTTGCAGACCTTGTCCAGTTCGTCGAGAAAGACGATGCCCGACTGTTCCACCCGCTCCACCGCCTCTTTTTTGGCCCTGTCCCGGTCCACCAGCTTGCTGGCCTCCTCGTCGGTCAGGAGGGCCAGGGCCTCCCGGACGGTGGTCCGATGTTTTTGCGGCTTGCCGCCGCCCAACATGCTGCCCAGCATGTCCTGGATGCTGATGCCCACCCCCTCCATGCCCTGGGGGGTGAAAACCTCCAGGGTGGGGGTGTTGCGGGCCTCCCGGGTTTCAATCTCCACCTCACGGTTGTCCAGCTTGCCCTCCCGCAACAGGCGGCGAAACTTTTGCCGGGTGTTGGAATCCGTCGGCGTGGTGGTCTCCGGGGAGGGGGGCGACCCGGGTTGGCCGAACAGGAGATCCAGGGAGTTGTCCCGGCCGGTTTGAGTGCCCGGCGGGTTGGGCAGCAGGATGTCCAGCAGGCGCTCCTCCGCCACATCCTCCGCCTTGCGCCGCACCTCTTTTTTGGAGCGCTCCAGCCCGGTTTTGACCGCCAGGTCGGTCAAATCGCGGATGATGGACTCCACGTCGCGGCCCACGTAGCCGACCTCGGTAAACTTGGTGGCTTCCACCTTGATGAACGGCGCATCGGACAGCCTGGCCAGCCGCCGGGCGATTTCGGTCTTGCCCACCCCCGTGGGACCAATCATGAGAATGTTTTTGGGGTAGACCTCCTCGCGCATACCCGGCTCCAGTTGCTGGCGCCGCCAGCGGTTGCGCAGAGCGACCGCCACCGCCCGTTTGGCCTCGGTTTGGCCAATGATGTGGCGATCCAGCTCGGAAACCGTTTCACGTGGGGTGAATTCAGCCATTTACAACTCTTCTATGGTTATGTTATTATTGGTGTAAATACAGATATTCGCAGCGATTTCCATGGCCTTTGCGGCGATGGTCCGCAGGGGGAGGTCGGTGTTATGCAGGAGGGCCAGGGCCGCCGACTGGGCATAGGCCCCGCCGGAACCGATGGCGATGGTGCCCTGTTCCGGTTCCAGGACATCCCCTGTGCCGCTGATGAGCAGGCTGGTGTGCCGGTCTGCCACGAGCAGCATGGCCTCCAGGCGGCGCAGCATGCGGTCCATGCGCCAATCCTTGGCCAGTTCGACGGCCGAACGGGTCAGGTGGCCGCTGTGTTTGGCCAGCTTGGCTTCAAACTTTTCGAAGAGGGTGAAGGCATCGGCGGTGGAACCGGCAAACCCGGCCAGTATTTTGCCTTCATACAGGGAGCGCACCTTGCGGGCGTTGGCCTTGACCACCAGATTGCCCAGGGTCACCTGTCCGTCCCCGGCCATCACCAGGGCGTTGTCACGTCGAACCAACAGAATGGTAGTGCCTTTGAACATGAGCCTGTTTTCTCCGCCTGTCCGCCGGACCATCTCCCGGGGCGCCGGTCTGACCATCAGTCCGAACCTCTCCGGCCATGGTGCCGTCTTTGCGCCCGGATTGCAAGGCTCCGCACGACCCCGTCAACCGGTCCGGCCATGAACGGCATTGCTGCCAGGCAATGGAACAACCCTGCCCTGAATCTTTTTTTGAGTCGCCCCCACGATTGCGGCTACCTGCCTGAACGGCGGGCGGCCACGCTGTTTGTCGATCCTGACGTGGCGATGAATGACATGCTGTATGCCTTTCTGTTGGAACGGGGGTTTCGGCGCAGTGGCGGGCATGTTTATTGTCATTACTGTCCGGCCTGCCGGGCCTGTCAGGCAGTGCGGGTGCCGGTGGCCGACCATCTGCCCAGTCGCAGTCAGCGCCGGGTCTGGCAACGCAACCAGGATCTCAGCGTGCGGGTGCTGCCCGCCGGCTTTACCCAGGAGCGGTTTGACCTGTATCGGGACTACATCGCCGGTCGTCACCAGGATGGTCCCATGGCGGACCCGGGACCCGGCGATTTCAGTGACTACCTGATCGCCTCCTGGTCCATGACCCGTTTTGTCGAATTTCGCCGGGAGCGCCGCCTGGTCATGGTGGCGGTGATGGACATTCTGCCCGTGGGTCTGTCGGCGGTGTATACCTTTTTTTCCCCGGAGGAGGCGGCCAGGAGCCTGGGTACTTTTGCCGTCCTCTGGCAAATCCGCGAAACCCTGGGGCTGGACAAAAGCCATCTCTACCTGGGCTACTGGATTGCCGAGTGCCAAAAAATGCATTACAAGTCCCGTTTTCAGCCGTTGGAGATCCATCGAGGGCAGCAGTGGGTCCGATTTTTGTGTGAACCGCCTGTTGCCGCCCTGGACGACGGCTTGGAAGGTCCGTAAAGTGGATGGGTCGCATGAACACCATTGAGGAAAACGATCAACAGGCATACGATCAGGCCATCCGCTGGTTGGCGCGGCGCGCCTATGGTGAGCGGGAGTTGCAGGAGCGCCTGCTGCAGGCCGGGGTGGCGATGGCAGTGGCGGAGCAGGTTTGCGGGCGTTGCCGGGCCTTGGGTTACCTGGACGATGCCTCTTTTGCCTTGTCCCGTGCCCGCTACCGGTTGCATCATGGGCACTACGGGCCCCGGCGGGTCTGGATGGAGTTGCGTGCCCTGCAGGTGGCAGACGAACACATTCAACAGGCCCTGGACCAGTTGCTGGCCGAGACCGATGCGGCGGCTCTGGCGGAGCGGGCCCTGATCAAGCAGTTTGGCGAGGCGGCAGACCGGTCCGGCGGAGAGCAACCGGGACGTCAGGAGTTGAAACGGCGCTATGACTTTTTGTCGCGACGCGGGTTTAATGATGAGGCCATCTGGCGGGTGTTGAAATAGGAAAAGATGAACGGGAATGAAATACGCGACCGGTTTTTGACGTTTTTCCAGCGTCACGACCATGCCATGGTGGCCTCCTCCAGTCTGGTGCCACGCAGTGATCCCACCCTGTTGTTCACCAATGCGGGCATGAACCAGTTCAAGGGGGTGTTTCTGGGGGAGGAGTCCATTGCCCATCGGCGGGCGGTCAGCGTGCAAAAATGTGTACGGGCCGGCGGCAAGCACAACGACCTGGAAAATGTCGGACGCACCGCTCGTCATCACACCTTTTTTGAAATGCTGGGCAATTTTTCCTTCGGCGACTATTTCAAGGAGGAGGCGATTCCCCTGGCCTGGCAGTTTGTCACCGGGGATCTGCACCTGCCCGTCGAACGATTGCTGGTGACCGTGTATGCCACGGACGAGGAGGCATTCCGCATCTGGCGGGAGGTGGTCGGGCTGCCGGAGGAGAAGATCATCCGCATTGCCAGCAGCGACAATTTTTGGTCCATGGGCCCGGTCGGGCCCTGTGGTCCCTGTTCGGAAATTTTTTATGACCATGGGGAGCAGTTGCCCGGTGGGCCGCCTGGTTCGGCGGAGGCGGACGGGGACCGGTTTGTGGAAATCTGGAATCTCGTGTTCATGCAGTTTGACCGGCGTGCCGACGGTTCCCTGGCCCCCCTGCCCTCGCCCTGCATTGATACCGGTGCCGGTCTGGAGCGGTTGGCGGCCATTCTGCAGGGCAAAAGCAACAATTATGACACCGATCTGTTCCAGCCGTTGATTCGGGAGACGGCCCGGTTGGCGGGGGTGGACGGTAACCAGGGAGAGCATCTGATCTCCCTGCGGGTGGTGGCCGATCACATCCGGGCGATGGCCTTTTTGATTGCCGACGGGGTGCTGCCCAGCAATGAGGGACGGGGTTATGTCCTGCGCCGCATCATGCGGCGTGCCATGCGCCATGGTCGGCTGCTCGGACTGGAAGATCCGTTTCTGGCCCAGTTGATTCCGGTGCTGGTGCAGACCATGGGTGGTTTTTTTCAGGAACTGGTTGGCCAGAGTCGGACCGTGGCCCTGGTGATCGAGAACGAGGAACGGCGTTTTGCCGCCACCCTGGACAGTGGGTTGAAAATTGTGGAGGAGGCGGTGGCCCGTCTGCCGACGGGAGGGCAACTGGATGGTCTCACCCTGTTCACGCTGTACGACACCTACGGTTTTCCGGTTGATCTGACCGGTGACATTCTCCGGGACCGGGATATTTCACTGGACATGGCGGGTTTCAACCGGCACATGACCGAGCAGCGGCAGCGGGCGCGGGCGGCCTGGGCCGGTTCGGGGGATGAAAAGGTGGCGGCGGTTTTTCATCAACTGCGGGACAAGGTGGGCGCCAGCGAATTTTTGGGTTATCAGGGTGAGCAGGCGCAGGGGAGCATCCAGGCCATCGTGGTGGGGGGGGAGTCGGTGGCGCTCTTGCGGGCCGGGGAAGAGGGGATGCTGATCAGCAATCAGACCCCGTTTTATGCGGAATCCGGCGGTCAGGTGGGGGATGCCGGGCTGATTCACTGGCAGTCGGAAGGTGGTGGCCGTTTCCGGGTGCGGGATACCCGCAAGCCGGTGGCCGATTTGATTGTCCATGTGGGGCAGGTGGAGGAAGGGGTGTTGCGACCCGGTGACCCGGTCAGCCTGGCGGTGGATGGCGCGCGGCGGGAGGCCATTCGTCTGCACCATTCGGCCACCCATCTGTTGCACCATGCCCTGCACGAAGTGGTGGGCCCCCATGTCAAGCAGGCCGGTTCCCAGGTGGGACCGACGCGCCTGCGGTTTGATTTTACCCATTACCATGCCCTGACGCCGGAGGTGCTGGCCCAGGTGGAGGCGCACTGCAATGCGGCCATTCTGGCCAATCACCACCAGGAGACCACGGTCATGACCCCGGCGGCGGCGGTCCAGGCGGGGGCGGTGGCCCTGTTCGGCGAAAAATATGGGGAAGAAGTGCGGGTGGTACGGATCGGCGCCAGTATGGAACTATGCGGTGGCACGCATGTCAGCCGTTCCGGGGATATCGGGCTGTTGCGGATCGTTTCGGAAGGAGCGGTGGCGGCGGGAGTGCGGCGTATCGAGGCGGTCTGCGGCCAGACGGCCCGGGAGAGCTATCGGGAGGAGACCGTCATCCTGCGCGAGGTGGCCGGTCTGCTCAAGACCCGGCCCGATCAGGTGACCCAGGGGGTGGAAAAGTTGTTCGAGCGGATTCGGACCCTGGAGCAGGCCCTGGAGAAGGCCAAGGCGGCCGTTTCCGGTGCGGTGGTCGATGAGTTGGTGGGGCAACGGCGGCAGGTGGGCGGTCTGGTGTTGCTGGCGGCCCGGGTGACAGGGGTTGATGCCCGGGAGTTGCGGGAGTTGGTGGACCGTCTCAAAGAACGGTTGGGTTCCGCCGTGGTTGTGCTGGGTGTGGCCGAGGCGGGCAAGGTCAGTCTGATTGCGGGGGTGACGGATGACCTGCATGGACGGGTGAAGGCGGGCGAACTGGTGGGTTTTGTAGCCTCCCTGGTGGGTGGCAAAGGTGGCGGGCGGCCGGACATGGCCATGGGCGGGGGCACCCGTCCGGAACAGTTGACCGAGGCGTTGGACGCGGTCCCACGATGGATTGAGGAGCACGCAGCATGACCGATGCACCCATTGTCGGCCCGACCGAAGCGGGTTTTGCCTGTCGTCATTGTGGTCAACCGATGCAAAAATGGGCGGCCAGCCAGAATGATTTTGGCGATGGCATGGGTTTTTGTGCCGATGTGTTGCTGGTCTGTTTCAACGACGACTGTCCCATGTATGTCAAGGGCTGGAACAGCCTGTATGAGCACTACCGCCGGGTCGGGTCGGTCCGGTATTTTTACAACCCGGAGGATGGGTTTCAGGGTGTGTTGCCGGTGGGTCATCGTGATGCCCTGCGTGGGGATATTATCGTGGAGTAGGAGTGAAATATGTCCGAAGAGAAAGAGCAGCACGGTGACCGGAACAACCGGCGTGAAGATCGTCTGGTCAGTCATGATCCGGCCAGCATGGTGCTGGCGGATGGTCGCCGGATGGCGGGCCGGCTTGGCAACATGAACCTGGGGGGCATGTTGTTTGTGGTGGACGGGGAGCCCCTGTCCCTGGAAGAGGGTGCGACTGTTGAGATCGAACTGACCCTGTATGGACGGGAATCCCGGTTTGCCTGTACAGTGACGCATCGGCAGGACAGACAGTTTGGTTTGCAATTGCACAGGCAGTGACGCCCGACGGGTTGCATGCACAGGAAGCGATGAAGGAACTCTGGTCAGACACCTTGGCAGCGATCAAAGGGCAGGTGACGCCGCAGGTGTTTGCGGCGTGGTTCAAGCCCCTGTGTCCCGGGGAGGAGTTGCCGGACGGACGGGTGGAAATTCTGACCAGGAACCAGTTGTCGGCAGAGTATGTTCGCAGCCATTATGGTGCCCTGCTGGAGTCTGCCCTGTCCGAGCAGGCCGGGCGCACGGTACGGGTCCTCTTCCGGTTGGACCCCCTGGCAGAGGGCGAGGAGGTGCATGCCCTGGCGGTGGATGCCCCGCTTCCCGTACCGGGTGGCCTGGTGCCGGGGCGCTCCGGGCTGGACCCGCGCTATACTTTTGACTCTTTTGTGGTAGGGGGTTGCAACCAGTTTGCCCATGCGGCGGCGGCCCGGGTGGCGGATGCACCGGCGGCGGTCTACAATCCGCTTTTTATTCACGGTGGGGTTGGTCTGGGCAAGACCCATCTGCTGCATGCCATTGGCAACCACCTGTTGGACTCCCGTCCTGCCCTGAAGGTGCAGTACATCTCCTCTGAAAAATTCATGACCCAGATGATCGACTCGCTGCGTTTTCAGCGGGTGCACGATTTCAAGGAGCTGTTTCGTTCGGTGGATGTGTTGCTGGTGGATGACATTCAGTTTATCGCCGGGAAAAAATCCACACAGGAGGAATTTTTTCATACTTTCAATGCGTTGTATGAGGCAAACCGGCAGATTGTGCTCTCTTCGGACCGTTTTCCGGCGGAGATGGAGTTGCTGGAGGAGCGGTTGCGTTCCCGTTTTGGTTGGGGCCTGGTGGCAGACATTCATGCCCCTGATCTGGAGACCCGGGTGGCCATTCTCAAGAAGAAGGCGGCGGTCGAGGGGATGGATCTCCAGGACGATGTGGCCTTTTTTCTGGCAGATGCCATTCAGACCAACGTGCGGGAGTTGGAAGGAGCATTGATCCGGGTGTTTGCCATGGCCTCCATGGAGAAGGAGCCGGTCACGATGGCCCTGGTGGTGGAGTCGTTGCGCCATATTGTCCGATCTCCGGATCGGCGTCAGGTGACGGTGGAGGAGGTTCAAAAAAAGGTGGCCGACTATTATCAGATCCGGCCGGTGGACCTGCGTTCCGCCAAGCGGGCCAGGCAGTTCAGCCATCCGCGGCAGATTGCCATGTATTTGTGCAAGCAATTGACCCGGCATTCGTTTCCGGAGATTGGCAGGCAATTTGGTGACCGGGACCATACGACGGTGATGCATGCGGTGCGCAAGATTGACGAGCGGCAGATTGTGGACCCGGAGTTGGCGGGGGAGTTGCGGACTTTGACCAACATGTTGCGCAGATAGCGCAGAGGACACCATTCAGGGCAGAGGGATGAGGGACAAACGATGGAATTTCAGGTGGCGCGCAATCCCTTTTTGAAGGCGTTGTACCGGTTGCAGTCGCTGGTGGACCGGCGCAACATCAAGCCGATTCTCGGCAATGCATTGTTGGCGCTCCAGGCGGACCATCTCCGGATTGAGGGGACCAACCTGGAGGTGTCGGTGCGGACCCGTTGTGATGTGGAGGTGATCGAGCCGGGTACGGTGACGGTCAATGCCCGGACCCTGTTTGAGGTGGTGAGCGAACTGCCGGAGACGGAGACGGTGGTGGTACGTGCGGATCATCGTGACCGGGTGCGCCTGAGTTGTGGTCGGGCCCGGTTTGAGCTGGCCGGCTTGCCCAGTGATCAGTTTCCGGAGATTCCCCAGGCGGACGGAGAGTATCGATTGGTTGTGGACCCGGGGTTGCTGGGAGAGATGCTGGCCAAAACCCATTTTTCCATGTCGGATGATGAGACCCGGTATGCGTTGAATGGATTGTTGTTCCAGGTGACGCCGGCCGAGCTGGAGGGGGGGGAAGGGCTGATTCGGTTGGTGGCCACCGACTCCCATCGACTGGCGTTGGTGCAGCGGCATGTGGCGGCGCTGCCGGCAGAGGCGCGCGAGGTGATCATTCCCAGGAAGGCGGTGCACGAGGTGCGGCGGTTGTTGGAGGAGGATGCACAACCGGTGGAGCTGATTCTGGATGCCAATTACGTGCAGCTGATCCGTCCGGATGTCATGCTGGTGGCCAAGCTGGTGGAGGGGCGTTTTCCCGATTACCGGCGGGTGATTCCGCAGAATCAGCCGTTGCATCTGGTGGTCAATCGGGAGCAGTTGCTGGGGGTGGTGCGGCGGATGTCGGTGTTGTCCAATGAGAAGTCCCAGGGCATTCGTCTGGAGATCGACGGGGGGGTGATGCGGTTCAACACCAACAATCCCGAGCAGGAGGAGGCGGAGGAGGAGATGCAGGTCTCCCTGGAGGGGGGGGATGTGTTGATGGTGGGTTTCAATGCCCGGTATCTGCGGGAGTATTTGTCGGTCATGGAGGGGGAGAACGTCAGCTTTTTCATGAACAACGAGGAGCAACCGGTCCTGCTGACGGACCCGGTGCAGTTGGGCACCCAGTTTGTATTGATGCCCATGCGGGTGTGACGGGCCAGTTCCTGGGCTGACTGCGGAAATCGCCCCGGTCGCAGGCCGCCATTGCCAATACCCCGACCGGGGGCGCACGACACCAGCCACATCCGGCGAGGGGGGGGAGGAGAGTGGCAAGGTTACCATCCTGGCGGGGGAGCGGTGAGCCATGTCGGACAGGGGTTCGGGTGCTGGATCTTCCCAAATTGGTTGCTATATTGATTGCTGGCGCAAAAACGGCCACCCATAACAGCCCGTTGAAAAAGTCGCCCCGGTGCCCGTGGTGACAAAGGCCAACATCCTTTTGATGGGCAACAACTCAGTGTGATGGCACACGGGCAGCGACCCACTCCTTGAGTGCCTCATCCATGCGGGTCTGCCAGCCAGATCCCGTGGCACGGAAAAACGCTACGACTTCAGGGGAATATCTGGTCGACAGCAATACCTTGCTGGTGGCAGTTACTGGGCGGCCCCGCCGCACCGGTCGCATCCCAAGAATTTCCTCCTCGGATGGCTCATACGTGTCTGGGTCACACGCAATGCCAGCGGCAATCATGGCATCTTCTTCAGGTGTCGGAATCTCCAATAACACTTCTCGACTGGACATATGTTCTTACCTCCCGACTGTTGGCTTTGCGCAGACTGATGATCCTGCGAACGTTTCTTCGATCCACAAATACGACGCAATACAACCGATTCCCAAGCGGCGCATAACGTGTCCAAGGATTGAAACCTCATCTTTCGTTAATGTCATCACTCCTCCTTGCCGGAGGGGGGTCAATTCTTCGTGTCGTCAGGGGGTCAATTTCTCATGTCGCCTGACAGACGAAGGCCACCAGAGGATCTTCGATTATCCCCCCGTGGGTACGAGTCTTATTTCCAAACGGCATCCAACCGCTTCGGCGTAGCGACGCAGGGTGGAAATGGATGGCGAGTGCTTCGCCTTACCGCCTCCAGATTCCAAACGGGCAACAGACGGAGTGCTGTTACCCATCCGCTCCGCCACCTGGGCCTGTGTCATTCCGGCCTTCTTGCGGGCCACCAGCAGTTCATCAAACAACCGAAACTCGTCATCCAAGGCGTCATACGCCTGCTTGAACTCAGGATCGGCCATCCATCTCTTGGTGGTCTCGTCTACATCAAACGGTACAGGGTCATACTGGTCACTGTTCATGCCCAACCTCCTTCATACGTCGAAGCGCCGTTTCCAAATCGCCATGGGGGGGCTTGTCGGTCTTTTTGATGAAGGCATGCAGAATGAAGATGTTGCGACCAACCATCAAACAGAAAAACGCTCTCCCTATTCCTTCCCGGCCCTTGGCGCGGATTTCAAACAGACCATCACCAAAAGAACGGGTAAACGGCATGCCAAGGTTCGGACCATGCCACCGCATTCTGTGTGCAATGCGGATGAACGAAGCCCTTATACCAGCCGGCCAACCCTCTATCTCATGCCGCACGCTGTCGTTGAAAAATTTCAGATCCCATTCCATGTCAAAAAATTTACCAAATCCGTTAATACCCGTCAAGAAAATCTTGACACCAGCCACCCACCTGCCGCACCATGATCCTCGGAGCTTGAGAACCTCCACAAACCGAAGGCGGACAGCCGCCACCTCCTCCCGTCAGGCGGTTTTTTTGTGCCCGCGTTTTGTGGTGCGCAAACTGCGTCATGCTGATATGTCTGACTCCGGGGGCAACTGGGCTGTCCAGGCCGCGAGGCTAAATCCAGTTGGCCCAACCTTCGGTGGGGTTCTCAACCCCCGGAGTCTGGACGATTGAGAACCGCCCATGCTCCGGCAATTTCACATTGCATCCGAAGGAGCACGACCATGAGCAGCACCAACGCCGTACCTACGCCTTCCAGTAACTACCTTTCCTTCTTTTTCAAGGCTCAACGCGTCCGCGTCGTCGTGGATGACCTGGGTAGCCCCTGGTTCAACGCCGATGATGTTTGCACAATCCTGGGACAAAAGGGTAGACGTGCAGGAGGCCGCACGCATTCTGCACCAGATGTACAATTTCCCCCCTGATAAAAGGGCATCAACTGGGAGCGGGTTGGCGCGAAAGCCACCGATTGCCCCCGCATTGACCCCAAGTTGCTCGAAGAGGAACGGGTAAGCCTGGGGGATTGGTGGTTTCCCAAGCGTGACTTGGTGGGAGCTTTGCAGGTGTTGTTTCAAAGTAAGCGGTTGCGGGTGGCGGAA
The DNA here is from genome assembly GCA_039908555.1 of Magnetococcus sp. DMHC-8. Taxonomy (GTDB): domain Bacteria; phylum Pseudomonadota; class Magnetococcia; order Magnetococcales; family Magnetaquicoccaceae; genus Magnetaquicoccus. The sequence goes on along the minus strand of JAMOAX010000063.1, from coordinate 4,663 downwards.
GGGTTGAAAGACGCGCCGATCGGAGGGACTGGACAGGCAGGATCATCTGGCAGGGAGATGTGACGGCGGGGGAGTGTCAGAAGGGGATGCTTACTGGCCGATGGATTTTTTCCATCTGCTTACTGGGTGCTTACTGGAACAAAAACGGCCACCCAGAGAGTGGCAGTAAGTATTTGATTTTAATGGTGGGCTGTACAAGGATCGAACTTGTGACCCCTACCGTGTCAAAGCAGGGGCACCCGTTTTTTGGCATTTCCGGGTGTTGCATGAAGCTATATAAATCAACAAAATATCTTGCTTGACGTTTCCGGCTTTTTCCGCTAATTTTACCGCTGAAGGGTACTATGTGGGTACTGGAAATTGCCTTCAAACCCTTACCCAGTGGGGAATAGGACAATTTTCTGGGTACTATTTCCGGTTTTCGCAAGGGAGACAACCATGGCCGTCAAGCTGATCAAACGCACTGTGGACGCAACGCAACCGGGGGAAAAAGACATCTTCCTGTTTGATGAAGACCTGATCGGGTTCGGTCTCAAAGTCACCCCGACCGGGCGCAAAACCTACTTGGTCCAGTACCGTTTCAACGGTGCCAAGAAGCGGGTGATGATCGGGGTGCATGGCTCTCCATGGACTCCTGACCAGGCACGCAAGGAGGCCGCCAGGCTGCTTGGTATGGTTGCCGATGGACAAGACCCTGCCGACCAGAAGTCACAAGCCAAGGCTATGCCCACCATGGCGGAACTGTGCGACCTGTACATGGCGGAAGGAACGGCCACCAAGAAGGCATCCACCCTGGCCATCGACCGGGGGAGAATCTCCCGACACATCAAACCCCTGCTGGGGAGTAAGCGAGTGGATCAAGTCACCCGTGCCGACGTACAACGGTTCATGGTCGCTGTGGCCGAGGGCAAGACTGCGGCGGACATCAAGACCGGACCTATGGGGCGGGCCATTGTGACGGGGGGCAAAGGCACTGCCACCCGGTGCATGGGACTCCTGGGGGCCATCTTCAGTTTTGCAGTGGAACGTGGGTACAGGACGGACAACCCCGTCCATGGGGTAAAGAAATTCCCTGAACAACGTCGGGAACGGTTCCTGACCGGGGAGGAGTTGGCCAAACTGGGGGAGGCCATGCAAGCGGAAGAGCAGGAGGGAACCAACCCGGTTGCCATTGCTGCCTTGCGCATGTTGCTGCTGACCGGGATGCGACGGGGGGAGGTGCTTACCCTGGAATGGGCCCACGTCGATTTTGAGCAAAGGTGTCTGCGACTGCCCGACAGCAAGACAGGGTGGAAGGCGGTTCACCTGGGAGCGGCGGCCTTGGAGGTATTGGCCGGGCTGCCACGTATCGAAGGGAACCCGTACTGCTTCCCCGGTGCCGTTGAAGGTCATTGCCTGGTGGGGCTGCCAAGAATCTGGCGCAAGATTCGGGACCGGGCTGGACTGGTCAACGTCTGCATCCATGATGCCCGTCATGGGTTCGCCAGTGTCGGCGTCATCTCTGGCATGGGCCTTCCCATCGTTGGGGCCTTGCTGGGCCACAAAACCCCGTCTGTGACCGCACGGTATGCACACCTGTCTGCTGACCCACTCAAGATTGCAGCAGACCGAATCAGCAGCCAGATTGCCGCATCCCTGGACCGCACCCCCAAGGCTGATGTTGTACCTTTGCACGATGCCAAGATTTACGCCAACCAGGGAGGATGAACCATGTTTTCCGTTACGTTGCCAGACACCATGGAAGGACAGTTGAAAGCGGTGATTGAGGAGACCGGTGGCACCATCTCTGAGTTGGTTGCCGACGCTGTGCATCGGTACTTGCGCGAGATTGAAGAGGACCGACAGGACACCGAAGCGGCACGCCTTGCCTTGGAGGAATATGAGCGGGATGGGGGCGGTATCCCCCTGGATGAATTTGTCCGTGAGCTTGGATTGCAGGTATGAGCCATTCCATTACTCTTCTTTCATTGGCACAAAGACAGATCCGCAAACTGGGTGCACAAACCCAGGCCCGCATCATCCAGGCCATCCGTAGGCTTGAAACAGATCCCCGTCCAGATGGTTGCGTCAAGCTGACCGGGATGAAGGACACCTACCGCGTCCGGGAGGGCGACTACCGCGTCATCTACCAAGTCAGAGACCAGAAACTGCTGGTGCTGGTCTTGGAAGTGGCAAACCGGCGCGAAGTGTACCGTTGACCACCGAAACCCGGCCTACCGCGACGGCGGGAAAAAGGGGAATCCTCACCCCCCTGGCCGGGCACCCACCCCACCGAATGCGCGCACGCGCACACACATATACATCTTTTTTTTCACACCCTTGTGTAATCGCGTTTTCGATAAACATATTTTGACCTACCGCTGCCGCTTGTCGCACAATCCCTCTTGTCATGACGTTTCAGTTCGCTGGACTTGCTACCCGGCGGATGTTCGATGTTTCAAGGGGGTTTTTCGATGGACACAAGATATGTGCGAGTGCAGGCCGCTGCGCAATTCGTGGGCGTTTCAAAGAGCCTGCTCGACAAACTTCGTACCACCGGTGGGGGACCGCGCTTTGCCTTGCTGGGGAGTGCAGTCGTCTATGCGATACCTGACCTAGAATCGTGGGTTGCGAGCCGCACTGTTGGTTCAACCAGCGAGGGTGGCAGTCTGCCAAGCATCTCCACCGATGCACGGTCCCGACAGGCAATCACCACCCCGAAGCCGACAGCCCGTCGAGGCCGTCCGCGCAAAGTCGTCGCTGCTGGCACGGAGGGCAGGTAACCCCTATGCACTACCAAAGCCAAAACCCGGCTGGCGGGCCGGGCTCTGACACTGCGCAACGAACGAATTTCAAGAGCAATTCTAACGATTCCCGACCAGGAGCGCAAGACATTTCCGCCTATTCCGAGAGGGCATTGTCCGGCATCATCAGCGACTTCTACGCGGCATGTCAGACTGGAGGGAGGAACGATGCTCTGAACACAGCAGCGTTTCGGGCTGGGCAACTGATCGGCGGCGGCGTGCTGGCTTGGGATGAAGTTTGGCGTGCTCTTGCCGATGCCGCCGCGAACGTTGGCCTGTCTGATGATGAGGCTGCGTCAACAATCAAGTCTGGCCTGAATAGTGGCATACGGGAACCACGGCGACCTGACGGTCACTCAGGAGGAACCCATCAACAGGCACGCCTCCAGACTCAATCACCTGGGCGGCAAACGTCGCCAGACCAGGCCGAAAAAGCAGATCGTGCAACGCAGATCGCGAGGCAAATTATCAGACTGGCCAGGGAGTCAGACGGCACACACGGGTACAGTGCAAAAAAGACGATGCCGGTCCTTCCTACTCTGTTGGAGGTAGGAATGAGCCTGTTCGTCGCTGCGGCCGGATGGAAACCAAGAGGCAAGAGCGGGTTACTTGAGGGGGAGCGCCTAATGGTTCTGCCGATACACCAGGCGGACGGTGAGGTTGTCAGCGTTCAGATGATCGACGAGTCGGGCCGTAAAGCCTTTTTGCCCGGCAGTAGAGTGGCGGGCGGTTACTGGGTTTCTCATGTTTTGCCGGGCGGTGACGGTGCGGGCGTTTCTTTTTTGGTTGGCGAAGGTGTGGCAACAGCACTGAGCGCTTTGCAGGGGAAGCCGGGAATAGCTGTCGCAAGCATGATGGACTCCAACCTGCCAGCAGTTGCCCGGATGCTGCGGGACCGCTACCCGGCGGCAGACATCGTACTGCTGGCCGACATCAAAGCAGACGGTTCTCCGAATCATTACGCAGTCAAAGCGGCACGGGAATCCGACTGTCGGCTGTTCGTGCCAGATTTCGGACCGAACCGAGAACCAGGCAGGACAGACACAAACGACCTGCATTGTGCCTTGGGGCTGGAAGAGGTTGCCCGGCAGATGGCTGGTGCGCGGCGGGTGGAGGCGGAACCGCAAGCGGAAATGAAGGCTGCCAGCGATGACTGGCCGGATATCGACTGGCAGGCTACAAATGATGAACCGCTACCGTTCCCTGTTGAAGCGCTTCCGCCATCGCTGTTGAGTGCTGCGGCTGAAGTGGCGAGGTTCACAAAAACAGACATTGCGTCAGCGTCGGCAGTTGGCCTGTCTGTTGCGGCAACAGCTATTGGCAAATCCGCGCGAATCGAAGAGCGTGCCGGGCTTTATCATCACCCTGCGCTTTTTATTGCCATCGTCGCTGACAGTGGTGAACGCAAAACGCCTGTAAATAAAGCGATGACGGTACCGCTTGAATCTTGGAGTGACAGCCAAAGGGAGGATTTTGCTCAAAAACTGGCAACAGTTCAGGCCGAAAACGCCATTGTCGAGGCGCAAATGGCCAATTTGAAACGGCAGGCAAGTAAAGAGATAGACGACGCGAAGCGTGCTGTCCTTGTTCGGCGTATGGCCGAGGAAGGACGACGGCGGCAACCGCTGCCGCCAACACCCAGGTTATTCACCACCGACTGCACAGAAGAAATGCTGTTTCGCCACATGGCCGAGCACGACGGTTGTTTTGCTGTCATTTCTGGAGAAGGCAGGCCAATCATCGACCAAATTCTAGGCAAGTTTTCAGGACTGGGCCGGACGGGTGACGGTATTTATCTGGCCGGTGTCTCTGGTGACGTTGTAACTCGGGACCGGGTGGGAAGCGGCCTTGCCGGACCGGAAAATCTGGCTATCGCGCAC
>JAMOAX010000227.1:0-3171 GCA_039908555.1 Magnetococcus sp. DMHC-8 | reverse complement strand
GGGGGGCAAGCCGACCCATGACGGCGGGCCCGAGCATGATGCCGGCCAGGATTTGCAGGATGGTCAGGGCTCGCTGATAGAGGGGTTCCGCCTGGGCATACTGACCGCGGACAATGCACAGGGCGGCCAGGTTGTTCAAGCCGATGGCCACGTCGGGATGGTCCGGGCCGAGACGGCTTTCCCAAATGGCCAGGGAACGATGATGAAACAGCTCGGCCTGGGCGTATTGGCCCTGGGCACGGCAAAGCAGGGCCAGATTGTTCAGACTGGCGGCCACATCGGGGTGGTCCGGGCCGGCCTGGGTTTTGGCCACCTCCAGGGCCTCCCGGGCGACCACGACGGCCCGTTCGTACTCCCCAGCCTGGTAGAGGCGGTCCACCTCTTCATTGAGGGTGTGCCACACCTGACCGGCTCCGTCGCGCGGCGGCGCGGACCGGGACAGACGGGCCTGCAAGGCCAGGAACAAATGCGCAAGGCGTCCCATGATGGTCCTTCCCAGGTTGTCGGCACGCCGGAGGGCAAAGCAGGTGGGTCAGCCAACACCCAGCGCAGTGCACAGACGGGTCGTCTGCTCCCGCAACACCCGTTCCGCGTAGGGCAGCGGCGGCTGAAAACCCCATACCGGGCCGGGCCAGGCGGCATCCCGATGAAAACGGGCAACAACATGGATATGCAGTTGTGGCACCACGTTGCCCAAGGCCGCCACGTTGAGTTTGTCCGGCTGAAACAACTCCCGCAACGCCTGACAGGCATGGCGTATGTCGTCATGGACCCCCGGAACCAGCATCTCCGGCAACTGATCCCAGTCCGTCAAGCCCGCCTGATTGGGCACCAGCACCAGCCAGGGATAATGGCTGTCATTCATCAGCAGCACCTGACAGGCGACCAGACGCCCCAGCCACCGACAGTCCCGTGCCAGTTGGGGATGGAGATCAATATCCGGCGTCCCGCCGACCGTCCGGCCAAAAGTGTAATACCGCGCAGGGGGAGGCGTCATGCGTAGGTGCACAGATAGGCCGTATTTTCAGCAGTCCGGAGATGAAACTCCTGCCGGGGAGCGATCACGAAGGATTCCCCCACTGCAAAGGCCCGCCACTCCACAACGCCAGGCAGTTGCACCGCCAGCATGCCGCTGATGACCGTCATCGTCTCCTGACTCTCTGTGCCAAAGGTGTATTCACCCGGGGCCATGACGCCGATGGTGGCGGGTTGATCCGCCGTCTGAAAGGCGATGGATTTCACCTTGCCCGCAAAATATTCATTGATGGTAAACACCGGATCGGCCCCTTGGTTGACGTATGAAGTGCGTCGCAGGATGTATCGACGGCCATCCATCCCGTCAAAAATCGCGCCGCTGTGCAAGCCGGGGGAGCACCCCCCCCCGGCGGTCTGGTTCAACTGGCCAAGGCCAGCCACTCCTCCTTTTCGGAATTGGCCGTCTGTTCCGCCACGATCTCCTCGTCCGCCACCGTGGCTGTCCCCGGTTCCGCCGGCACCGTTTCCACCCCGTCCAGCGGCAAATCCGTGACCAACCCCAGCAAATCTTCCCAGGTATCCAGTTCGGCTCCCCCCTCCGTCACCGTTGCCTCCTCCCCGACGACGGACGGGATCGGCATCTCCTCCTCCGACGCCAGTCCGGTCGTCTGGTCGGCATCCGCCTGGTGATCGGCAGCAAAGCGGGATTCCAGAGCCAGCACCTCCTGCTTGCGCACATCCTGCGCGGCCTGTCCATACCAGCTCTGGAGGGTCTCCGTCAGGGAGATGATCCGCTCCAGATCATAGGTGGGCAGTTGCGCACCATCCGGCTGCACCACGGCACGCAGATCAGTCATGAAATGTTCCATGTTCTTGAGCAAATGTTCAGCCATCTGCCCGCCATGGTCGGTGATCAACTGGCTGGAGCACTCCAGCAGGGATTCGGCCTTGTTGTGCACCGCCAGCAGGGCTTGCCGATGGGCATCTGCCCGGGCATGGGTCTCGGCCTCTTCCGTCAACCGCTGGATCTCCCCTTCGGCCAGACCGCCGGAAATCTTGACCCGCATGGACTGCTCCAGACCGCTCTCCAGGTCCTGGGCCGACACCTTGACCATGCCATCCACGTCCACGGCAAAGGTCACCTCGATGCGCGGCGTGCCCCGCATGGCCAGGGGCAGACCCTCCAACTCAAATTCGCCCAGAAACTTGTTGTCGTCGAACAACTCCTCCTCGCCCTGGGCGACCATGACCGTCACCCGTGTCTGCCAGTTTTGTACGGTCGTGAAGGTTTTGGCCAGCTTGCAGGGAATCGGCTCGTTCTTCTGGATCAATTTGGAAAAGCCGCCGCCCTTGGTCCGAATGCCCAGGGAAAAGGGGGTGACATCCAGCAACACAATGTTTTGCAATTCGCCGCTCAACACCCCGCCCTGGACGGCAGCTCCCATGGCCACCACCTCGTCCGGGTTGACCCCGCGATGGGGTTCCCGACCGAACAGTTCGGCCACCATCTGCTGCACCTTGGGCATCCGGGTCATGCCGCCCACCAGGATCACCTCATCCACGGCGCTGGCCGGAATACCCGCATCCTGCAGCGCCACCTGGCAGGGGCGAATGGTCCGCAGGATGAGACCATCCACCAACTCTTCCAACCGGGCCCGTGTCAGGCGCTGGCTGAGATGGCGGGGGCCCTCCTCGTCCGCATGGATGAAGGGCAGGTTGATCTCCGTCTGCTGGACGGTGGAAAGTTCGACCCGGGCCAGCTCGGCTGCCTCGCGAATCCGCTGCATGGCCAGACGATTCTGCCGCAGATCAATGTTGTGTTCCCGCTCAAAGGTGGCAATCAGGTCATCGATCACGCACTGGTCGAAATCCACGCCGCCCAGATAGGTGTCACCGTTGGTGGCCTTGACTTGAAACACCCCGTTGTCGATCTCCAAAATGGAAATATCAAACGTGCCTCCGCCCAGGTCGTACACGGCGATGACCCGGCCATCCGTCTTGTCCAGACCGAAAGCCAGGGCAGCGGCCGTGGGTTCGTTGACAATGCGCAGCACCTCCAGCCCGGCAAGCCGTCCGGCATCCCGGGTGGCCTGCCGCTGGGCGTCATTGAAATAGGCGGGCACGGTGATGACCGCCTGGGTCACCGTCTCCCCCAGGAAGGTTTCCGCCGTCTGTTTCATTTTTTGCAGCACGATG
>JAMOAX010000062.1:0-16288 GCA_039908555.1 Magnetococcus sp. DMHC-8 | reverse complement strand
AGCCAGGCCTGGGAGCCGTTGGCCCTCAACGCCTGAATGGTGGTGGCAATCGTCTGCCAGTCGCCCTGGATGTATTCCAACCGCTGGAAAACAGGCACCGGGATCAGACTGACCGCCACGCGCCCATCGGTCAATGCCACCAGGCAGAGACTCTTTGCCTGTCTGGCTTCGCCAAATCCCATCGGCAGGGGTGAGCCACTGTAGCGCATTACCTCGGAACTACGCACTTTTTGTGGAACATGCAGGTGTCCCAGGGCCAGATAGTCAAAGGAGGTTGGCAGCGTGCCAGCTGGCAGATGGGCCAGTGAACCGACGTACAGGTCGCGCACCCCGTCGCCTTCGACGGTCTCGCCGCCGGCAGTGAAGAGGTGACCCATGGCAATGCAGGGGATGGCACCGCCCAGTTCCCGGCATCGTTGTTCAGCGATGGCGGCCACCGTGGCATAATGGTTGCGCAGGCCGTCGAGCAATTTCTGGTCTTTGTCTGCCTGGCTTTCCCCGGCCTCCGCAACCCGAACATCCCGATCCCGCAGGTAGGGTACGGCACAGACCAGCAGTTCCGGGGTGCCATCCCGACGACGGAGCAGCAACACCTCGTCAGCCGGGTCGTCGCTGACCGCACCGACCACGTGGACATGGAGGGCCCGCAGCAACGCCTGGGGGGCGTTCAGGAACGAGGGGGAGTCATGATTGCCGGCGATGACCACGACATGGCGGCAGGTGGAGGAGAGGGCCACACGGCCCAGAAACTGGTAATACAGCGTCTGGGCGCGGTGGCTGGGGGTGGTGCTGTCAAACAGGTCGCCGGCCACCAGCAGGGCATCGACCTGCTCCCGGTCGATGGTGTCGGCCAACCAGGTCAGCAGGGCATCAAATTCATCGTAGCGCGACCGACCGTACAGGGTGCGACCGAGATGCCAGTCCGAGGTATGGAGAATTTTCACGGCGCATGGGCCTTCGGGGTTTTCGGAAGGGTGGGGCAAGTCAGAGAGGAGCAAGCCTCAATCATCCGCCGACCGGGGCGGGTCCCGGTGCAGGTCGCGGTGCCGCATCAGGACCGTAAAGCCCTGCTGACGCAACCGTTTGGTCAACTGTTCCACCAGGAACACCGAGCGATGGTAGCCGCCGGTGCAGCCGATATCCACCGTAAAATAGCGTTTTTTCTCTCGCTGATAGCGGGGAATCAGATAGTCGAACAGGGACTGGAGCCGTTCCAGGAAGGCCAGAGCCTCGCCCTCTTTCTCCAGAAAACGGATGACCGGTTCATCCCGACCGCTGAAGGGGCGCAAGGCGGGATCATAGTAGGGGTTGGGGAGAAAACGGCCATCCAGCACCATGTCCGCATCGGTATTGGCGCCAAACTTGAACCCGAACGAACGGATGAAAATGGTCAGTTCCGCATCGTTCGTGCGCTCGTACAGCATCTCCTGGAACAGTTGATCCAGGCGGTCCTTGAGTTGGGGAATGGTGGTGCGGGAGGTGTCAATGACCAGATCCGCCATGGCACGTACCGGTTCCAGGGCCTGCATCTCCAGCGCAATGGCCTCCCGCACGGTTGCCTCATGGGCCATGGGATGGCGTCGTCGTGTTTCCTGATACCGGTTGATGAGGGTATCGTGGTTGGCCTCCAGAAAAAGCAATTCGGTATGCTCGGCCAGGGCAGAGACCCGCCGGTAATGATCGTGAAAGGAACCGAGACAGCCCGGTTCGCGCAAATGGATACCGACGGCCACCCGGAGGCTGGGGGAATTGCCCGTGTTCAGGTGGTGGAGGTAGTGGGGAACCAACGGAAACGGCAGATTGTCTGTCCAGTAGAAACCCATATCCTCCAGATAATTCAGCGCTATCGACTTGCCTGCCCCCGACAGACCCGTCACCAGAACCAGATGGCGAATGCGCGGATGGGTCGTGTCCGCAGCGGCGGGGAAAACGAGCGGGGGCATGGTCGGGGCGTTGTTCACGCTTCCTCCTCGGCGAGCAGGGCATGAAAGAGGGGGCCTGGTTCGGAGATGAGCTGCAACCGCTGGCGCACGGCATCCCGGCGCAACAGATGGGCAATGCGGGACAATGCCTGCAGATGCACGGCATTGTCTTCCATCGGGGAGAGCAGCGCAATCACCAGATGGACCGGTTCGTCGTCCGGGGCATGGAAGGCAATGCCCCGACTGGAGCGCCCCATGGCCGCCATGGGGGTGGCCAATCCCGCCAGTCGGCCATGGGGGATGGCAACCCCCTGGCCGATGGCCGTCGAGCCCAATCCTTCCCGTTCCAGCAGGACTGCCAGGACCTCCTGGGCAGACACAGACCGCAAATCACGTGCCAGCAGGTTGGCCAAAGCGGACAGCACCTCCGTGACAGTGGTGCCGTTCAGGTTGGCGATCACCCTGGATGGCGTAATAAGCTGCGCAATCTGCATGTCCATGCCAACAGTCGGATAAAAGAGGAAACGGGATTGGGCCTGTCGCGCATCGGTCAGCTGTCGGCGCCTGTTCCCAGTTGCTTGCGTCGGGAGGAGGAGGGGATGCTCAGAATGTCCCGGTATTTGGCAACCGTGCGGCGTGCCACGATAATTCCCTGATCTTTCAAAAGTTTTGCTATCTTTTCATCCGAATATGGCCGGTTGGCGGACTCACTCTCCACCAATTTTTGAATCTTGAACTTGACGGCTTCGGACGAATGGTTTTCCCCGGACTGGGAGACCAGCGAAGAGGAAAAGAAAAATTTTAATTCAAAAATGCCTCGCGGGGTGTGAATATATTTATTGCTGGTCACCCGCGAAGCGGTCGATTCGTGTACGCCGATGTCGTCGGCCACATCCTTGAGGATCAGGGGTTTCAGGTGCTCCCGTCCATACTCCAGGAAATTTTTCTGAAAACGCACGATGGACTCGGCGACCCGGTAGATGGTGGATGAACGTTGCTCCAGGCTCTTGATCAGCCACTGGGCAGAGCGGGTATTTTCCACCAGGAACCGTTTATCCTGTGCGGACAGACGAGCATTCATGGCCTGATCGTATTCCCGGTTGACCCGCAATTTGGGCATGGCATCCGTGTTGACCTCCACCACCCACTGCCCATCCACCTTGCGTACATAGACATCCGGGGAGATATAATTGGCCTGGTCGCTGCCAAAAGCCAAACCGGGCTTGGGATTGAGTGACTGGATCAACTCTACCGCGTCCAGCAGTTCGTCATCAGTGACCTTGAGCAACCGCTTGAGTTTGCGAAAATCCCGACGTGCCAAATCTTCCAGATGCTCCAGCAGGGTGGTATAGGGATGGATGGCCTGCTTGCGGTTTTTAAGCTGCAGCAGCAGACATTCCGCCAGACTGCGTGCTCCCACCCCGGCCGGTTCAAACGATTGCACCAGGATCAATGCATCTTCCGCCTCTTCCAGTGACGCCCGGGTGATATCGGCCACTGTCTGCAGGTCGGCGGTCAAGTACCCGTTGTCGTCGATGGCATCAATGATGGCGGTGCCGATCAGCCGTTCCCGCTCGTTGAGTGCGGAAATACCCAATTGCCAGAGAAGATAGTCCGACAACGTTTCACTGCGGACCAGGGTGTTCTCCAGCGGCGGCGCCTCGGCGCCCGGCGAGTTTTCGAAGGAGGAATGGGTGGATGTGTAGGAGCCGGCATTGTCACCGTAAATGTCAGACCAGGAGGCATCGACCGGCAATTCGCTGGAGAGGGCCGACTCCATCGGTTCCATGCTGACCTCATCCGCCATGGCCGTCTCCACGGTTCGTTCGTTGGCCAGCAGCTCGCCCATGCTGACAACGTCATCATCCGGTCGGTCATCCTCTCGTTCCAGCAAGGGGTTTTTGTCCAACTCCTCCTGGAGGTAGTCAGCCAGTTCCAAGCTGGACATCTGCAACAGCTTGATGGCCATCTGCAACTGGGGAGTCATCACCAGTTGCTGGCCCATCCGCAGTTTCAGTTCCAAACCTAACGCCATAGGAAATCCTTTGCCCCACCAGATTACAGTTGAAAATCTTTTCCCAGATACATGGCCCGCACCAGGGGGTCCTGTACCACCTCGTCGGGAATGCCCTGGGCCAGCACCCTGCCTTCGGACAGGATATAGGCTCGGTTGCAAATGCCAAGGGTTTCTCGAACATTGTGATCGGTAATCAGGACACCGATGCCCCGTTCCTGCAGGTGGCGGATGATGGCCTGAATGTCTTCCACCGCCAGCGGGTCCACACCGGCAAACGGTTCGTCCAACAGAATATAGCGCGGTTCGATGGCCAAAGCACGGGCCACTTCCACCCGGCGGCGCTCTCCCCCCGACAAGGCATAACCGGGCGCCTCTGCCAGGGAGAGCACGCCCAACTCGTTCAACAGCTCTTCCAACCGTTCCAGGCGCTGCTCCCGGGTCAGGGGCAAGGTTTCCAGGATGGAGAGCACATTGTCCCGTACCGTCATCTTGCGGAAGATGGACGGCTCCTGCGGCAGATAGGAGATGCCGGACCGGGCCCGCAAGTACATGGGGGTATGGGTGATATCCCGGCCATCCAGGCGGATGGCGCCCTCTTCCGGGGCCACCAGTCCCACAAACATGTAAAAAGTGGTCGTCTTGCCGGCGCCGTTGGGCCCCAGCAAACCCACCACCTCGCCGGGTGCGAGGGTCAGATCCACCTGAGAGACCACTTTCCTGCCGCGAAAACTTTTGCCCAGGCGGACGGCCGCCAGGGATCGGTCGACGGGTGGATCAGGGATGTGCACGCCGACCTGACCTGTTGAACCGGGTGACGGCATGCTGCTCACTGATCATCCACCGGCCTGGCGGCGGGTCTGCCCGGTTGCAAGGCAGGGCGGGGGGGCGCACGCCGCAGTTCCGGTCTGTCATCCGCCTCTTCTGTTGGGGTGATGCGTGCGGACACCCGCCGCTGCTCGCCACCCTGCACGGAAATCCTGGAAATGGTGTGATCATCGCCAATGGTCAAAAAAATGCGTTTGCCCTCCAGTTGATCGGCACCGTGCTGAATGACCGCATTCTGCCGATGTCCCAGCATTTCCAATGTCTGTTTGTCCACCAGGTAAATCATCTCCTCCGCTGTGCCGCGGTTGTCACCCTGCACCAGCACCACCCGCCCCTCTGCCCGGATGGTGGCCACACCCGCCCGGTTGCCCGTCTTTTGCGCCTGGGTGCGGGGGCCTTTATGATAATTGACTGTCATCTTGTCCGCCGTCAACAATATCCGCTTTTCCTCGGCGCGTACATCCCCGATGAAGACCGCAGACTGTTGTTTGTCATCCAGTTCCATACGGTCGGAGGTGATCGTGAGCCCGCCCGACTTCGCGGACTGGCCGACCACGGTTGCCGCCAGGGTGGCGTTCGGTCCACCGTTGAGGAACATGACCAGGCCGAGGAGCACGCCAGCCACTCGGAAAGGCCGGTCGTACCGCAGTCTATGAACGGCGTGGTTGGGAACCGGCTTTTTCACGATAAACCCCTTCCTGGGTAGTGGAGTGGTGAACCCGGACGCGATGCGGTACGATCAGCTTTTGTGTTTCCTGATACAGGGTCAGGCCGACACCTTCCAGACGCACCCCCTCGTTGACCAGGACAAAGGGCTGGTCGGTATGCAGGGTCCGTGCATCCGGGTCAAAGCGCAAAATCTCTGTCGACAACTGCTGGATCTCATTTTTGGCAACCACGTGGCCGGTAAACACCATGGCCGGTCCGCCTGCCTCCTGTCCGGATCGGCTCTCCATGAACCCCTCGTCAGAGGTGATCGACGAGATCTGGCCATCATTTGCGTAAATGGTCAAGTCCGGTTGTTGAACAACGATGCGTTCCTCTCCGTCATTGTGCGCGCCGGGGGCGTTCATGGTCCACCGGGTCCGGTCACCTTCAAACTGGACCAGACGAACCTGGGTGACCCGGGTCTCCATGGCGCGGGCTGGCATGGCCGAACGGGCGGGTCGGCAGGCAGTCCCGGCGGGTACAGGGGTCGCGTCCGTCTTCCCGCCACCGTGGGCGGGAGCATGGCATGGCTCTTCACCGGGAATCACCTGAGACGGGTGCTGCAAATGCCAGACAACTGCACCGACCACCAGGACAGGCAAGGCGACAAAAAGGGCTTTGGCGGGCGTTTTCATGCGTGTTCCTGCGGGTCTGCCGGTTTTTCCAGAAAGGCTTCGACCATGTTGCCCCATCTGTTTTGCGTACGCAACAGATTTTCCGCCAGTTCACGCACGGCGCCCTGCCCGCCGGCGGCAGTGGAGACCCAATGTGCGCGTTGGCGCACCTCGCCGTCGGCGTCTGCCGGGGCGGTGGCCAGACCAACCCGGTGCAAGACGGCCAGGTCCAGCAAATCATCTCCCATGTAGGCACAGTGGGCGGGTGTCAGCCGAGCCTTGGCCAATTCCTGTTGCAGACAGGCCCATTTATCCCGGATGCCCTGATGGACGAAAGTCATGGACAACTCTCGGGCACGTTGTGCCACGGCCGGGGAGTGGCGGGCGGTCACGAGGCCGACCAGCAGCCCCGCCTCCCGCAGCAGACGGATGCCCAGGCCGTCCCGGACATGAAAGCGCTTGCTTTCCATGCCATTGCCATCCAGAAAGATGCCGCCATCGGTCAGGACGCCATCCACATCCAGCGCCACCATGCGAACGGCCATGGCCCGATCGGCGGGCCAGAGGGAGGAGGGCATGTTCACAGCAATCCTGCTCCCAGAATGTCATGGAGATGGATGACACCGACCGGCGGCTGGCCGGAGTCGCCCACAAACAGACAGGTGATTTTGTTTTCTTCCATGATGCGCAGGGCCTCAACGGCCAGGGCGGTGGCCACAATGGTTTTGGGGTTGCCGGTCATCACCTCACCCGCTGTGCGGGAGAGCATGTCCGGCGCATTGGGGGCAAGGATACCCCGCTCCAGCCAGCGACGCAAATCCCCGTCCGTGATGATGCCCGCCAGACCACCGGTCGCGTCGGTGACGCCCGTGATGCCCAGCCGCTTGGCCGTCATTTCCAGAACGGCCTTCCGCATGGTATCGTCTGATGATACCAGGGGAATTTTGCTGCCTGTGTGCATGAGGTCGACAGCGCGCAGCAGTAATTTTCTGCCCAATGCCCCACCGGGATGGAAGAGGGCAAACTGTTCCGGACTGAGTTGACGTTTTTCCAGCAGGGCGACGGCCAGGGCATCCCCCATGGCCAGCGCCGCCGTGGTGGAACAGGTCGGGGCCAGCCCCAGCGGGCAGGCCTCCCGTTCAACGGTGACATCCAGGGCCACGGTGCTGATGCGGGCCAGGGTGGACTGCAGTCGTCCTACCAGGCCAATGATCGGTACGCCCAGAAAGGTGAGGGTCGGCAGCAGTGTGATCAGTTCGGCGGTTTCACCGCTGTTGGAAATGGCCATGACCACGTCCCGACGGGTCACCATGCCAACATCCCCATGGCTGCCCTCGGCCGGGTGCAGAAAGAAGGCAGGTGTGCCTGTGCTGGCCAGGGTGGCGGCAATTTTCATGCCGACGATACCGGATTTGCCCATGCCGGTCACCACCACCCGGCCCTGGCAATTTTCCAGCAGCTCGACCGCCTGCACCAGGCGCTCATCAAGGCGTTCCGCCATGGCGCGGATGGCGTCAGCCTCCAGCAGCAGGGTCTGTTTTGCGCGTTCCAACATGAGTTCGATACCGTGCACGGGATTGTGTGGGTGGCTTGCAAAAAAACCAGGACAAATGGCAAACCGATCCCGCATAATAAAGCATTCTGCGCGGGACGCCACTGCCCGTCAGAAAATTTTTCACCGTTTCGACAGCCATTCCTGGTCGCCATGGGAGGTTTCATGAACATTGTCCGTGATTGCATGTTTCCTGATGTCATCACGCTTTCGCTTGCCACCACGCTCCTGGAGGCGATTCGCCGTGTGATGCGGCAACCTTTCGGGTTTGCCGTGGTGTTGGACAATATGGCACCGGTCGGTCTGATGACCGAATTTGATTTGTTGCGCTGGGTGGTGGCCGGGCATGACATTGCCCGTGCCTGCATCCGCGATTTTCCCCTCTCCACGCCGCAGACGGTGCGTGAAAATACGCCTTGCCAATCCCTGCTCAGCATATACAATCACCGTCGTTTCCGCCGGTTTCCGGTCCTGAATGATGAAAACATGTTGTCAGGGGGGATCACGGAAAAGCAGATTTTGCGCGCCCTGCCCCGTTCCGAGTTGATGGCCCACTACCGGGTGTCCGATATCATGTTGCCCAACCTGCCGGCGGTGACACCGCAGCTCACTTTCTGGGAAGCGGCACGGCAGATGGTGGCATGGCATCGGGGCTGTGTTCTGGTGGTGGATGGTACACGATTCCTGGGCCTGCTGACCGAGGGGGACATGTTGCGTTTCCGGATCAGCGCCGATTGGCAGGAGCAATCCCTGATCAGTCAGATGCCGCTTGCCCCGGTGGTGACCATTGAACCGGAACACAACTTGCTGTTTGCCCTGGACCTGTTTGTGCAAAGCGGCCATCGGCGCATTCCCGTGGTGGCCCAACCGGCCGGAGATGAAGCGGAAGGCCGGCTGCTGGGCCTGCTGACCCAGACCGACCTGTTGAAGCAGGTGGTTGATTCCGCCCGATCCCACAAGGCCGTGCTGAACCCGGAAGATATCAACGAACCGGCCATCTGGTTTGAACCGGACGGCGATCATCGCATCCTGGCCCTGAACGAAAAGGGGGCGGCCGCTCTGTCCCTGGATGCCACCGCCTGGGTGGGGCATTCCGTCCATGCTCTGGCCGTGGACCCGGATATATGGGGGGCGATCAGCATCCTGTTGCAAAATTGCGGGACCATCGACCGGATCGGCCTGCCGTTGCGTACAGGGCGGGGCGATGGCCTGTGCGTCTCCTGTCGTTTCAGTCTGGTGCACACACCGGCCGGAGAAGACCGTATTTTTTGGACCCTGCTCGGCATGGAAAGTGGCCGGGCCAGGTGTCATTGATCTGTTTGCATCAAACGTCTTGATAAGGATTGACACCATGGCAGAGTCTGATCAAACCAGTCAGGAAATAACGGATGGGCAGATGGTCGCCCTGTTGCGACAGGCCCGAACCATTGCGGTGGTGGGGTTGTCTCCCAAGCCGGATCGTCCCTCCTATCGGGTGGCCGCCTATCTGCAGCAGATGGGCTATCGCATCATTCCCGTGCGTCCTGGTCTGGAGGCCATTCTGGGGGAACCCTGTTTTGCCTCTCTGGACGCCATTCCCCAGGAAATTACTGTTGATATTGTCGATGTTTTTCGTCAGGCCGAAGAGACGCCGCCCGTGGCCCTGGCCGCCGTGCGGACGATGACCAGCAGCGAAGGGAGTGCACGGCTGTTCTGGTTGCAAAGCGGCATCACCAACGACGAGGCCCTGACCATTGCCCGGGACGGGGGATTGGTGGCCGTGCAGGATCGTTGTTTGATGGTTGAGCATCGCCGTCTGGCCCGACTGCTGTGATGGCCTGATACTCGCTTGCGACCACCTCATCCGTCAAACCGGACGGGTTGTCTCACTGGCCGGCGATATGAGCCCGTTCTCGACCAGTCGGGGTGGTTTGCACAAAGGCCCGGAGTTTGGCCAGGGCCTGTTTTTCCACCTGTCGGACCCGTTCCCGGCTGATGGCAAAGGTCTGGGCCAGGGCCTCCAGGGTGGGAGGGTTTTCTTCCAGAAAGCGGGCTGAGATGATCCATTGTTCCCGCGGGGTCAGCCGTTGCAGACCTGCCTGGATCAGGGCGTGGGTCTGCCGGGTCTGTTCCGAGGAGAGCAAGGCGTGCTCCGGGTTGGGACGCTGGTCGGGGATGCGTTCGATCCACTCTTCGCCGTCGTCTGCGGCGCACTGGTTGAGGGACTGGTCCGGTCTGAGCATGCGGCAATCCACTTCCAGGATGGTTTCCGGGTCGGTGCCAAACCGTTGGGCCAGTTCTTCCGCCTCCTCCCGATTGAGCAGCGCACCGGACACCTTGCTTTGCCGCAGTTTGAAAAAGAGCTGTCGCTTGATCTGCGTAGTGGCGATGCGGACCATGCGCCAGGAGCGCAGGATCAGTTCATGCATGGCGGCGCGAATCCACCAGACGGCATAGGCGGCCAGGCGGTTGCCGCGGTGGGGATCAAATTTGCGAATGGCCACCATCAGCCCCACGGTACCTTCCTGTACCAGATCCGGCAGGCTGACGCGATAATGGAGGTACTCCCTGGCCGTCTTGACGACCAGGCGCAGGTAGGAGTGGACCAGTTGGTGAGCTGCCTCCAGATCGTCGCCCTCCTGCAGGCGCAGGGCCAGCTGGAATTCCTCTTCGGCAGAGAGCAGGGGAGCCTGCATGGCACGCCGGACGAACCCCCAGAACCCCGCCCCGTTGTCCTGGGTGGCCAGTTCACCAAGGCTGTGGACCGCGACGGGCAACACCGTCATCAACATTTCTCCGTGGCAGGCGTGTGGCAAACAATGCTTAACGGCGAATGATAACCAATCATTGGCTTTTGTCAACCGGGAATGTTGACCGGTCCGGCGCGGATCTGGACCGGTCGGGTTTGGATCTGGCCCCGCCGGGCTTCTCAGGAAATGGCAATCCCTGCGCTGGCAAAGTGGCGCAGGACCATCTTTTGAAGGCCGCACATCCCGCCTCATCCCAGGGCGGCTGAACCGGATCGGGGGGTGGCTGTTTGAACGGCACTGCTGTTATACTGCCGCCGTTCGGGCGCCAGCAGTGGTTGCAGACGGGTTGCCGGGTTGTACGCAGCCTGCGCTGGTGCCGGTTGTTCTTGAACCATTTTCTGGCTGTCGGGAGTTGCATGGATGGGCCAATCGACGCGGGTTGTGGTATTGGGTGCCGGTCCGGGCGGGTATGCTGCGGCGTTTCTGGCAGCCGGGCAGGGACTGCCCACTGTGCTGGTGGACAGCGACAGCCAGCCGGGCGGGGTTTGTCTGCATCGGGGTTGTATACCCAGCAAGGCATTGCTGCACGTGGCCAGATTGTTGCTGGATGCCCGGGAAGCGGCAGTCATGGGCGTGGCATTCGCGGCGCCGGTTGTGGATCTGGAACGGTTGCGTGGCTGGAAGGAAGGGGTGGTGGAGCGTCTGACCCGCGGTCTGGGGGAACAGTGCCAGCGGCGGGGTGTCACCTACGTGCAGGGGCGGGGGTGTTTGCTGGATGATCATACCCTGCTGGTCCAGCGGGTGGATGGCACGGAAGAGCGGATCGGTTTTCAGGAGTGCATTCTGGCCACCGGGTCGCGACCTGCCGGCCTGCCGGGATTGGATCTCACCCTGCCGGGCATACTCGATTCCACCCGGGCGCTGGCGTTGGAGACCATTCCTCGCACCCTGCTGGTGGTGGGAGGAGGCAATATCGGTCTGGAGTTGGGCCTGGTCTATGCGGCTTTGGGCAGTGCGGTCTCTCTGGTGGAGATGACGGACGGGTTGTTGCCGGGAGCAGATCGGGATCTGGTACGGCCTGTGGCACAACGCCTGGGCCGTCTGTTTGCCTCCATACAGACCGGTAGCCGTGTGGTTGCTGTTCAGGCCGAGGCGGGTGGTTTGCGGGTGGTCCTGCAAAACGGCGAGACCACGACCGGGCAGTGGGTGGAAGCGCTACTGGTGGCCACCGGACGGCAGCCCAACTCCCCGTCACTGGGGCTGGAGAGGGTGGGCATCACGGTGGATCGGGGGTTTGTGCCGGTGGATGCGCAGATGCGGACGGTGGTGCCGCATATTCTGGCCATTGGTGACCTGGTCGGTGGTCCGCTGTTGGCACACAAGGCAGCACATGATGCGCGGGTGGCCGTGGCGGGGCTGCTGGGGCGGCCTGCAGTCGGCCATCGGGTGATACCGGCTGTCACCTACACCGATCCCGAGCTGGCCTGCGCCGGTTTGACCGAGACGTCTGCCCGCCAGCAAGGCATTCCGGTGCGGACGGTGCGTTTTCCCTGGGCGGCCTCCGGTCGGGCCCATACCCTGGGGCGCACCGAAGGATTGACCAAATGGCTGGTCGATCCGCAAACGGAGCGGGTATTGGGGGTGGGGATCGTGGGCACACAGGCCGGGGAAATGCTGGCCCAGGGGGTGCAGGCCATCGAACAGGGGCTGACCGTGAGTGAGGTCGCCCGGACCGTGCATCCTCATCCCACCCTGTCCGAAACCCTGATGGAGGCAGCAGAAGTCTTTGCGGGGGAGTGCGTCCACTATCACGCTCCCAGGCGGGACAGGCCGTGACTGCTGGGTCAACAACCTGATTTGACAGGCACGAGCCATTCCAGAATCGCCAGCTTGCCTGCGGCGTATGTTGAAAACGCCGCAGCAAAAAGCGGCTGCGGCTCCTTTGCAAAACAACGGCAACGGCAAAGTCTCAGGGCGCTGCCCTGGACCCGCCAGGGGGGTGACCCCCCTGGACCCGCAGCCATTTTTCAAAGCCTGTCAAATCAGCTGCCCCAGATCCCGGACCGCCCCTCTGGCTGCCGAGGTGGTCAGGGCCGCATAGGCACGCAACGATTGGGAAACGATGCGCACACGGTTGACCGGTTGAAAGGCGATTTTTTGTGCCCGGCGTGCGGCCAGCAGGTCATCCGACACCCGCACCTGGATGGATCGGTTGGGAATGTCAATGTCGATAATGTCTCCCTCTTCCAGAAGGGCAATATTGCCCCCTTCTGCGGCCTCCGGTGAAACATGTCCGATGGAGAGACCGGAGGTGCCACCGGAAAAACGGCCATCCGTGACCAGGGCGCAATCCTTGCCCAATCCCCTGGATTTCAGATAGCTGGTGGGATAGAGCATCTCCTGCATGCCGGGTCCGCCCTTGGGTCCTTCATAACGAATCACCACCACATCCTTTGGCCGAATCTGCCCCCCCAGGATGGCCTCGCAGGCCGCTTCCTGACTTTCGAACAGCCGGGCCGGTCCGGAAAAGTGCAAAATGGATTGATCCACGCCTGCCGTCTTGACGATACACCCATCCAGGGCCAGATTGCCGTACAGGACGGCCAACCCGCCATCCTGGGAGTAGGGGTGTGCTGCGTCGCGAATGCAACCCTGGGTGCGGTCCAGATCCAACCCGAGCCATCGGTTGGATTGGGAAAAAGGGTGCACGGTCGCCTGGCCGCCCGGGGGCGGCCAGATGGCGTTCCCTGGCGGCGGGCGTGGCCTGTGGACTGGCAATGTCTTCCTGCAGCAACGCCACGCCGATGGAGGGGGCATGGACTGTGGGACAATGGTCATGGAGCAGGCCGGCACGGTGCAACTCTCCCAGGATGGCAGGAATGCCGCCGGCGCGATGGACATCCTCGATGTGATAGCGGTCGGAGGCGGGGGCCACCTTGCACAGACAGGGCACCTTTTGCGACAAACGGTTTATGTCAGCCATGGTAAAGGGGACTCCCGCTTCGTGGGCAGCCGCCAGCAGGTGCAGCACCGTGTTGGTGGACCCCCCCATGGCAATGTCCAGGGACATGGCATTCTCAAAGGCCGCAAAGGTGGCAATGGACCGGGGCAATACCGAATCGTCATTGTTTTCATAATAGCGCCGGGCCAACTGGACGATCAGTTGACCAGCCCGCACAAAGAGCTGCCGTCGGTCGGCATGGGTGGCCAACAGCGTGCCATTGCCCGGCAGGGCCAGCCCGAGGCCTTCCATCAGGCAGTTCATGGAATTGGCGGTAAACAGACCGGCACAGGAACCGCAGGTCGGACAGGCATGTTGTTCAATGTCCGCCAGATCGGCATCCGAAACCTGTTCGTTGCCGGCTGCCACCATGGCATCGATCAAATCCAGTGACCGGGTGGTGCCGTCCGGGCGTCGCATCTTGCCGGCTTCCATGGGGCCGCCGGAGACAAAGATGGCCGGAATGTTGAGACGCAACGCTGCCATCAACATGCCTGGCGTGATCTTGTCGCAATTGGAAATGCAGACCAGGGCATCCGCCGTATGGGCATTGACCATGTATTCCACGCTGTCGGCGATGAGATCCCGAGAAGGCAGGGAGTAGAGCATTCCCCCGTGGCCCATGGCAATGCCGTCATCAATGGCAATGGTATGAAATTCCTTGGCGATGCCGCCGGCTGCGATGATCTCCCGGGCCACCAGGTCGCCCATCTCCTTCAGATGGACATGGCCGGGGACAAACTGGGTGAACGAATTGGCGATGGCGATGATGGGCTTGCCAAAATCCGCCTCGGCGACGCCGGTGGCGCGCCATAACGCCCGGGCACCGGCCATGTTGCGACCGTGGGTGGAGGTGTGTGAGCGATAGACAGGCATTCTCCGATCTCCTTGGCGGGCTCGTCGCGGGTCGCGCATTGCCCGGCGGGCAATAGTGTGAGATGATGACCGCATGAGTATAGCCACTGCTGTTGCCAAAAGGAAATGAACAACGATGGTCTCACTGGTGCAAATCCATCCGGAAAACCCGCAAAAACGTCTGATCGCACAGGCCGCCGAACTGCTGCAGTCGGGCGGCGTGATCGTCTATCCCACCGATACCGCCTATGGGTTGGGGTGCACCCTCAGCAATCGCAAGGGGGTGGAACGCATCATCCAGATCCGGCAACTGCCGGCCAACCACCGTTTTTCCATCCTCTGTCCCGATCTGGCTGAGATCGCCCGGTATGCCCGGGTGGACAATGCCACCTATCGGTTGTTGCGCCGTTTTCTGCCCGGTCCCTACACCTTTGTGCTGGAGGCGACCCGGGATGTCCCCAAGAATATCCTGCCGCGCCGCAAAACCATTGGTCTGCGCATTCCGGGTCATCCCATCTGTCTGGCCTTGTTGCAGGCTGTGGGTGAACCGTTGCTGTCGACCACGCTCCGTCTGCCCAACGATGAACACGTCCTTACCGATCCGGAAGAGATCCATCAGCGTCTGGCTGGGCAGGTTGACCTGGTGATTGACGGCGGCATCCTGCTGACTGAACCTTCCACGGTGGTGGACCTGACGGAGGCTGCACCGGTCATTCTGCGGAGTGGTGCCGGAGATCCGGCCGTTTTTGTCTGAATCGCTCATGTTGTCGCGCCGTCTTGCCGAAAAGAAGACCAGATGGGTGTCTACGGCAACAAGGAGATCGACGAATGACAGGGCGAACACACACAAAAGCCTGGGTGCCCTTGCGGGATTATCTGGTGAAGGGGGTGCGCCCGGCCCGGGTCCCTCCTGCCCAGACGGTCTCGGAGGGGGTACCATCCGGTTGGGTCTCTGCCTGGGATTACTGGGTGGCAGGGGTGCGCAAGCCGCGTCAGATCGACGAACGGGATTCCGTCATGGTCCTGAAACCGCCACGCCCGCCCAAAGTGGTCCCGCCCGAAGCGTGGCTGACGACGGATGACGTGATTGCCGACATCCAAGTCATTTTTTCCCACAGCCTCATGCCGTTGAAAGTGGAAGAGATGCAATTCATCAACCATCAGGAGGTGGAACAGGGCGACATTACCGAGGAGGAGTTTCAGTACCGTACCGTGCGCCTGGAAGAGATCCAGGAGGAACATTTTGTCCGCATCGAAGAGATTGTCCAGTGGTACCTGGACAATTATTTCCGTGAATTGAGCACGGATGGGGCAGCCTCCGCCGCGCATTGACACCGGGGGGCCGGGATGGCCTCCGAACCCTTCGACGGTCTGGTACCACGGGTCTGCTGCGGACCTTGGGAGGCTATTCAAAGCGACCCGTCTGCAAAAAGTGATGAACCATCTGACTGGCCCGTTCGGAAAATACCAGTCCCATATGGATGACAGGCAGCGTCCGGTGATCGGTGGCCCCCTCCAGATGGGTTTCGGAGACGGCGACATTGCCGTCGTTGGGCTCGACGATTCCCCAGATCGCCCGTCCCACTCCCAACAGTGAACGATCACCGGCCAGGATGCCGATTTCCCGTCCTGGTGGCGCGCAGGCGAATCCGCCACCCCCCAGGGCCCGGGCGAGGCTTTTGCCGAGGGCAACGCGCCCCAGGGCCCATTGGGCAATTTTTTGTGCTGCCACGTTGCCCCGGAAGGGGGTGCCCATCGCCACCATCCGGCCGATGCGGGCCTGTGGATGGCGGTGCAGCATTTCCAGGGCAACCGTCCCACCCAGGCTGTGACAGACCAGGTGCACCTGATCGGCCGGCGCATGCGCCATCATCGGACCGAACTGCTGTTCCAGGAATTGCCACAAATCGTGGCTGCTTTCCTCCACGTTGGCATGGACGGTACGGTAGCGAAACGGCAGGGTCCGATATCCCAACCGCCGCAGCCGCAAGGCCAGCAACTGCATCTCCGAACCGTTCATCCAGAGACCATGTACCAGGACCACGGTCGTTTGTGTTGTTGTCTG
>JAMOAX010000002.1:0-59566 GCA_039908555.1 Magnetococcus sp. DMHC-8 | reverse complement strand
CCTTCCCGGACCCATCCCATTAATCTTTATTTGTCAATCTGTCCCCCCTCCCACTTCTCCCCTTCCGCCGCCAATTCCTCTCTGGCCAGCAGGGCTTCGTCGCTGGCCTGCAGTTGATCGGCGGTCAGCCTGCCCCGATTGAAGAAGGCCAGATCCTGCTCCAGTTGTCCCACCTGCCGGGCCAGTGCCTGGGCCACGGGGGTCAGTTGCTGCAGCAGCCCGGTATGGGTCTGGATGCGTCCCTTGAGTTCCTGGGTCATGCCGTGAATTTGCACCATCTGCCCGTGCTGGGCCGCATCCGCCAGGGCCATGCCCTGGACCAGCGCCGCCGATTCCTGCAGGGTGGCGGTGACGCTGCCCACGATGGCATGGGCATTTTCCACCATGTAGGTCATGCCCAGGGACAACTCGCCAATTTCGTCGGCAAAGATGCGGCCCCTCTCCGCCAGACGGCGAATTTCCAGGACAATCGTGCCGGACCGCTTGGCCCCTTTGCCGTCACCGGTGGCCGCCACCTCAAAAGCCGCCTTCATGGAAAGCTGATTGACCTGCTGGGCGGTGTCCGCATACTGCGCAGCCTTGTCGGCCACCTCCCGGGCGGTGGTCATGGCCTGTTCCATGGTGTTTCTGCCCTGCAGGATGGTATTGTTGATCCTGCCCAGCAACTGTTCCAGGACCTGGATCTGTTTGAGATGCTGCTGGATGCGCATGGCCACCTCCCGGGTGGCCGTTTCGCCGGCCTCCAGGTCGATCCGGGACCCTCCCTGGGGATGGGCCAGCAGGGCGTGTCGCATCAGACCAGTCAGCTCGGTGCCCATCTGGACAACCTGTCGGCCAGAGTCGCGCAACCGACCGGCCACCTGGTGCCAACGCTCTGCAATGACCTGAATCTCCCGGGCCACCATGCCCAGTTCGTCGGTGCGTGCCGCCAACGGGGAGGGGGAGAGAGTGCCTTCCTGCATGCTGTGCAACGGTTCGATACAGCGAAACAGGGCGCGACGCAGGGAAGTGGCCGCCATCCAGGCCATGCCCAGGCAGCCCAGCAGGGTGCCGGTCGCAACCAGCCAGACCGCGACCGGCACGGTCTGCAGCGGGATGATGCCCTGGACCATGGGGGTTTCCGTGATCACTGCCCAGGTGGTGTCATGGCCGGTTGACAGCGGGGCAAAGGCGGTGAAGACCGGTTGTCCCGACCAGTTCTTGCCAGCAGTCAGGCCCGTTTTGCCCGCCAGTGCCGCCTGGATCGCCTCCGAACGAAGGTCATGCCCGGTCACCTTGCCGGCAAACGAGGCCAGCACCGAGTGGTTTTGGGGGTCACGGATGGAATCGGAACGCAACCGCTGATCAGGACCGACCAGATAGGCATCGCCGTCGCTTTCCAACCCATCCCGGTATTGCATGAGGGTGGTCAGGGTCTCCAGTGGCAATTGCACGGCCACCACCACCTTGACGACTCCATCCTGCAATACGGGTTGTGCCATGAAGGCCGCCGGTTCGTTGTGGCTGGGAGGATAGGGTTCAAAATCGGTCAGGCCGAAGGCCGGTTTGGCCAGCACTTGTCGCACCAGTTTGCCCAGGTTGGTATCCGCATACTTGCCGTTGATCAGATTGGTGCCAAAATCTGCCTGACGGGTGGCAGAAAAAAAGACCTCGCCATCCGGTTGAATCAGGAAAAAGTCGTAATAGCCGGTCTGATCCATCAATTTTTTGTAGAAAGGGGTCCCCTGTCGGGCATCCGCAAAAGCCTGGACGACGGTCTGTTCCGCCACAACCGCCCAGGGCGCATCCTGCGAAGTGGCCGACGGGGCGATGGTCAGTGGCGCCCAGGCGCTGAAGACACTCTGTCCGTTCATGCCCTGGATGGTTCCCACCCCCTTGCGGTTGGCAAGGGCTGCCAGCACGGCCGGCGCGGTCACCTCCTCCACTTTGAGTGGCCCTGTCCCGGTGGCGCGGGGCGCTTGCGGGCCTGATCCGCCATGGCGGACGCGATCCGGTCCAACCAGATGCAGGCTGACCTGCCGATCCGCTTCAGCCGGATTGGGGGCAAGCCTGTTCAGGCTGGCCGGCGCAAACCGTGCCGCCAGCAGACCGATCACCTTGCCATCCGGATTGCCGTCCCGGTGGATCGGGGTGCCCAGCCAGGCGATCATGGCATTGTCCAGGTAGGGAACAGGCGCAAACCCCTGCAGGGTGCTTTTGGTCAAGGCGGCGGGCAACAGCCTGCCCAGGCCGCTCTCCTTGTAGGGGGCTTTCAGGGCATTCTTGCCCAGCAGAGGGTCCGGCACGGCACTCAACACCACATTGCCCTGGGCAGAGACGAGGTAAAGATTGTCAAAGCCCTGTTTTTCCCGCAATCGGTTCAGGGCCGGGGTGATGGTGGCGGCCAGGACCGGCCAGCGGTCTCCCGTAATTTTTTCTCCCCCATCCCGGAAAACCCAATCGATGCCGGCCAACTGTTTGGCCAGTTGTTCCGTGGCGGCGAAGGTTTCCGTTTCGTGCAGCCACTCCTGAAACTGGCGCTGCACCGCCTGGCTGTACATATCCCGCACGGCTTCCACCCGTTGCAGCGGCTGGGTATACAGTGCCTGCGTTCCCTGGACCAGGGTGTCCATGTCGGCGCGGTAGCGGGAAAAATGTTGCTCCAGGCGATTTTTTTTCACTTCCAGGATGGTGGAGGCACGGGTCCGGGCGGCCTCATTGGCCGCTTCCCCCAGCCAACGGGCTGCCACCCAGCCGGTCAACAGGAGCGGCAGCAGACTGGACAACAGAGAGAGCACGATCAGTCTGGGGCGCAAGCGAATATTCACCCTACCTCCCGCAGGATAAGATAACCAGGCCTTGTTGATGGGATCATGGTCCAGCCGGTCGGGGGTCCATCGGTTTCCCGCCGTCCAGGCACGGCACCCATGCATTCTATAGCAGATCGGGCAAGAATCAACCGTGCATGGGCAACTCACGGAATATTTGGGATAATAGCTCTTCTGCCGCCTGGCGGGGCCTGGGGGCGTTCAGGATGCCGCGCATGAGGGCAAGACCGTCGGCACCGGTACGCAGGGCGTCGACGGCATTGTCCGGCCGGATGCCGCCCAGGGCGAGGACTGGTCCCGGCACCTGTGAGCGCATGGCGGCAAAGCGGGTCACACCCAGGGGAGTGGCCTCGGGGTGGGAACGGGTGGCGAACAGCGGCGAGAGGGTGACGTAATCGGCACCGTCCTGGCAGGCTTGCACGGCCTCTGCCACGGTATGGCAGGAGCGTCCCAGCAGGGCGTGCGGCAGCAAGCGGCGGGCGGCGCTGGTCGCCAGGCCGCAGGCCGGCAGGTGGACGCCTGCCGCCCCCACATCCAGAGCCACATCGACCCGGTCATGGAGCAGGAGATGCGCCCCGTGGGCAGTGGTCAGGGTCAGGAGGGTGTGGGCCAACCGGGTCAACGGACCGGCCGGCATCTGCTTTTCCCGCAGCAGCACATGACGGACCCCACCGGCCAGGGTGTCGGCGACCGCCCGGGGCAGGTCTGCACAGAGCGCACTGTCCGTGATCAGCAACAGCCGGGGCACAGGCGGTTTCACGGCAGGCCGGTCCACTTGTGGGTCTGCAGGGAGAGCCGAATCCGGCCACCGGATTGCCTGATATGGGTCAGACAGTTGTACAGGGCGCCGGGATCGATGACTGATCGGTCAGGTTGGTTGTTGTCAAACCGGGGTTGCACCCAGACATTGGGATGAGTGCGGGCCCGGTGCTGAATGGCACGTGCCTGGTGCTCGTCGAGCGTGGCGCCGACGACATACTTGACCTCATTGGCCAGGGCAAACAGCCTTTCCGGGAGGGGGGTTTTGGGAGAGAGGGTGAGCCAATCCAGCCCCGGCGGCACGGTGCCGCCGACACCGCTGGTCTCCATGGCCAGCCAGTAGCCGTGTTCCCGCAGGACCTGGACCAACCGGTCCAGACCCGGCACGGCCAGGGGCTCACCGCCGGTGAGCAGCAGATGGCGCAAGTCGGGGTTGAGCTGACGCAAGGCGGTCACGATGTCGGAGGCCGTGCGGTGGCGCACGGCTTGCGGGTCCCGGTGGCGCGGTTCATCGCACCAGGGACAGGCCAGCGGACAACCGGCAAAGCGCAAAAAGTGCATGGCCCGTCCTGTCCAGGTCGCCTCGCCCTGGATGCTGGCAAACAGGTCACACAGCGGGTAGAGGGGTTCTGTCTCCACCGTGGCGGTCATCGGTCCGGTCTCCTGGGTGGGCAGCGCTGCTTATGGGTGCTCCCCGCGGGCGAGCGCGGCGAGGATCGGCATGAACGGCAGGGCATCGTTCCGGTCCGCTTCAGCCCAGGCATGGACGGTCTCCCACAGGCGGGCCGTCTCGACGCGAATGGCACCCAGGGCCGGTTTGGCATCCACGTGGAGCATGCACCAGCCCACAATCCAGGCCGACAGCAACTCGGCCGAGGGGTAGGACAGGCCCGGAACGTTTTCTTCCAGGATGTAGTGGTCCAGGTAACGGTCGATCAGTTCGGCACGGATCAGACGATCCAGCAGGCCGAAATCCGCCACGAAGCCGGACTGGGGGTTGTCGGACCGGGGTGGCTGCACCGGGCCGGTGAAGGTCAGCTCCAGCCGGTAGGAGTGACCATGCAGACGGTGACATTTGCCGTCATGGTAGGGCAGGCGGTGGGCGGCTTCAAAGGTGAAGATGCGACAAATTTTCATCATTTTGCGCCAAACGACATGTTCTGCTGGCCAGTGGGAAAAGCAACCTGACAGGATGGGTGCAAGCCATTCCACAATCGCCGGCTTGCCTGCGGCGCATGTTGGAAATGCCGCAGCAAAAAGCGGCTGCGGCTGCTTTGAAAAACAACGGCAACAGCAACGGCAAAGTCCCAGGGCGCTGCCCTGGACCTGCCAGGGGGATGATCCCCCTGGACCCGCAATCCTTTTTCAGAACCTGTCAAATGAGGTTGGTTGCCCCACTAGAACGGCATCTTGGATCGGGTGGAACGCTGCTGCCCGGGCTTGCCATCAGGCTTGGCCTGGGCGTTCACGCCGGCTGCCAACCGCAGACCCAGATCGGGTCGCTTGCTGGTCAGACGCTCAAACCCCCGGTTGGCACAACGCAGGGCCTCCACCGTATCCTTCCAGCCGCCACCGCGGATGACCGAAAACGGGGAATCACCGGTGTGCAGCGGATCGTTATTGTCATGCTGGCCATAGGCCGACTTGTCATAGGTGTCCCGGACCCACTCCCAGACGTTGCCGCTCATGTCATACAGTCCGAGGCGATTGGGGGCGCGGGTGCCGGTCATCTGCGTGGTGCGATTGCTGCTGACCCGATACCAACCCATCTGATCCACCTGACCGTACCCGGGGAAAACCACCTTTTCACCGGCATTGCGGCAGGCATACTCCCATTGGGCCTCGGTGGGCAACTGAATGGTCACCTGCCCCTGATGGTGCTGATTGAGTTTGGCAATAAAGGTTTCCACATCCAGGCGGGAAATGTTCTCCACCGGAAAGGCCTCGTCCCGTTGTCCGACAATTTCATGGTGCATCTGGGAGGGATTGTGCTGCATGACCCTTTGCCACTGTTGCTGGGTCACCTCCCGCTCTCCCAGCCAGAACCCGGACAGACAGACGGAATGGAGAGGTTCCTCGTCGGCATCGCGTCCTTCGGCATTCGGGGGAGAACCCATCTTGAAACACCCGCCGGGAATCCATACAAAGGTAATACCGCTCAGGGATTCCTTCCAGGGCTTGCCGGCCTGGACGTCCACTGCCGTTCGGAGTGGATCGGCATCCACATCCAGTTTGTCCCACTCCTTGATGGGGAAGGCCCCGCCTGCCTTCGGCCATGCCAGGACGATCAGCAGGGCAACCGGCAGCAGCCATGGAGAGAGGCACAACCTGTGCAACCAACGCCGTCCTGATCCGGGGGTAACAGCATGCGCAAACACCTATCTGTCTCCTTTGGTTTTCGTCAGACGCATCCGGACAGGCTTGGAAAGAAAAAGGTCCGTGTCGGGCATCTGTTTTTTGGCATAGGCAAAGGCTTCCGCCAGGTCCACCCAGCCGTCCGGCGGGCTGCCGTCCGTGCCGTCTCCTTCTCCCAACAGGGCTTTTAACAGGAAATAGGTCAATCCCCCCTGGCGTCCGGGGGCGTGCAAGACCATTTTTTGTTGCAGGGCGGCCACCAGCCAGGCGTGACGACCGTGGAAAAATTCCGGCGTGGGTGTCAGCCCATGCAAGAGCTCTCCGGTCGTGGTCTGGGGTTGGCTGGTCTTGTGGTTGGGTGTCTCTGTGCCGCGATGGACCATGCACTCCCGGGTCTCGTTGAAACAGGTGTCCAGTATGACGGCGACGTGCGGATTGGACAACTTGTCCAGAGCGGCTTTCAATTCAGCCATCGACAGGGCTGTCTGGGCGTTGATGGCCTCCGGTTGCGCATCGGCGGGCAGCAGCAGGGCATCATCCAGCGTGATTTCGCCAGGCTGGGGAGCGCCCAGACCGGCAAAATAAAACAGCAGCGTGGCGCCAGGGTTGAGCCGCCCCTGATGGACCAGCCACTTCAGATCGTCGGCCAGGGTGTTCCGATTGGCCTCCTGGTTGATGCGCAGTCGGACATGATCCGGATCGCCCTTGAACACACCCCGTTCCACCAACAGTTGGCGCAGATGCAGGGCGTCGCGGTCGGCAAAATGGCGTGCCCGGACCCGCTGGTAATGGCTGATGCCCACGATGACGGCAAAGGCATCCTCCCGTTTTTCCCAGACGGCCACAGGGGGGAGTATCTTGACCTGGTCGTCCAGCAGGAGGCTTCTGTCTTCCACGTTGCCGGTTTTTTCCCAGGATTCATGGGGCAGTTCCATCGGGTAGGGGAGATCCGCATCCTTGTCCAGATGGGCGGACAACAGGCGATCCTTGGCCTCGATGAAATGGGTATCGTTGGGATACTCTTTGACCAACAGGTTGATAGCCTGGCGAATGGCCGGCAACTGCCCGTCATGCTCGCAGGGCTTGCCACGCTGTGGTTTCAGGCACTCGCGAAACTTTCTCCACAGGGTTTCCACCACATACTCGGCGGCCTGCTGTTGCCATTGGCTGGCACGCACTCCGGAAAAACCGGCGCGGGACAACCAGTCATAGGCTTCCAGGTAGCGTCCCAGGCGAAACAGGGAGAAGATCTTGGTGTGGGCCAATGACCAGTTTTCGGGATACTGCAGCAGGCCATCGGTGGCCATCTGCAGGGCTTCCTTGTCTTTGCCCAGTTCAAACTTGACCCAGGCCAGATTGGCCACGGTTTTTTCCCGGTTGGGTGCATCCATGGCAGACGGCGTGATGAACAGGGTATCCCAGACGGCTTCTGCCTGGTCCGCATGACCATCCAGATAGTGGGCCAGGCCCAGATTGAAGGCAATGTTCGGGTCGGTGGCGCACATGGTGAACGCACTCTGCATGGCGGCCAGCCCCTGATCGTGCTGGCGTTCGAACAGGGCGATGCCCTTGGCGGCCATCTCCCGGGCGACCACGCAAGCATTGGAATGCTTGCCCGGCGTGGTGGCCTCCGACGGATCGGGGGCGGCCAGGAGCAGGCCACCACCCAGTACCAGCAAAACCCATCGTGTGACCGACAGGAGGGGCCAACCCATGATGCCAGCGACCGGCGATTTCACAATTGGACCTGCGGAGCCAATTGCCCGGATTCGTACCGCAGGGCCATGGTCTCCATGGAGACAGGGTGAATGCGCGGCCCCTGGCCAGCCGTACCGAACTGCTCAAACCGCTCCTTGCAGATGGCATAGGCAGCGTCCTCGGCCGGACGCAAATACTTGCGGGGATCGAAATTTTTGGCATTCCTGGCCAGTTGCTGACGAATGGCAGCCGTCATGGCGAGACGCAGGTCGGTGTCAATATTGATCTTGCGCACCCCGTGGCGGATGCCGGTGCAGATCTCTTCCACCGGTACGCCGTAGGTCTCCGGAATGGTGCCGCCGAAGGCGTTGATGACGGCCAGCAGCTCCTGGGGGACCGAAGAGGAGCCGTGCATGACCAGATGGGTGTTGGGCAGGCGGGCATGGATCTCCTTGATGCGGTCGATGGCGAGGATATCCCCGGTCGGTTTGCGGCTGAATTTGTAGGCACCATGGGAAGTGCCAATGGCGATGGCCAGGGCATCCACCTGGGTGGCCTTGACGAACCGGGCCGCCTCTTCCGGGTCGGTGAGCAGACGCTCCCGTTCCATCCTGCCTTCGGCGCCGTGCCCATCCTCTTTGCCGGCCATGCCGCTTTCCAGGGAACCCAGTACGCCCAGTTCCCCTTCCACGGAGACGCCCACGGCATGGGCAATGGCCGTCACCTGGGCCGTGACCCGAACGTTATGATCGTAATTGGCCGGGGTTTTGCCGTCCTCCAGCAGGGAGCCGTCCATCATCACGCTGGAAAAACCGCTGCGGATGGCCATGACACAGACCGCCGGGGACTGGCCGTGATCCTGGTGCATGACGATGGGAACCTGGGGATAGGCCTCCATGGCGGCCAGAATCTGGTGGCGCAGGAAGGCCTCGCCTGCATATTCCCGGGCACCGGCGGAGGCTTGCAGAATGACAGGTGAGCTGGTATCGGCTGCTGCCCGCATGATGGCGCGCACCTGTTCCATGTTGTTCACATTGAAGGCGGGAATGCCGTAATCATTTTCGGCGGCATGATCAAGCAGTTGCCGCATGGACACCAATGGCATGAAAAATCTCCTCAAGCTGTTTTGTTTATGCCCCCGCCAAATCTGGACAAAGTCCACCAAAAAGTCAAGAGAAATCCATGGAAATCAACACTGCCCCGGCCATCCGGTCGGACATCGGGGACGATTTGGCGAAATTGCTGTAAAAAATGGGTATAACGGCACAATCTGGCATCCGGCATGCTTGTCTGTGGTGCAGGATCGTCTCCCTGGCCCACTTTCGAGGGATTTCCCGTCGAGCATGTCGGAAAATATTTTCACCCTCTTGTTGAGTCGGTCGGAGTTGCCCGCAGGGTGGCAGGAGACGCTGCTGCAGCGCCTGCCCGGTCCGAGCCGGCTGCATCTGTTTTGCCTGGCCGGGGCGACCCGCCTGGTGGGCGACAATTTTTCCCGGCTGCCGCCGGGACGGCGGGCCTATTGTGCCCACAGCCACCATTTGCTGGGTGCACCCCAGCTGCCCGCCGGTTCTCCGTTTGTGGCGGGCGGCCTGATCACACTGGGTGGCATGGTGCGGGACAGTCATGGGATCGTCACCCTGCCACATGCCTGCTGGCCCGTTGAACAAGGAGTGCCGGGCGTGAAAGAGATGGGTATCCTGTTGGGCAACGAACGGGAGATGCAGAAAGAGGCCATTCGTCTGGCCACCGGCCTGGCGGGTTGCCACCAT
This sequence comes from Magnetococcus sp. DMHC-8, assembly GCA_039908555.1. Taxonomy (GTDB): domain Bacteria; phylum Pseudomonadota; class Magnetococcia; order Magnetococcales; family Magnetaquicoccaceae; genus Magnetaquicoccus. Next base: position 50,178 of record JAMOAX010000002.1, on the reverse strand, counting down.
GCCGTGACGCTTTATTCGCCGCTGGCACCCGCCGAATTGCGACTGCTGCTGCCGGAAACCGCCTCCCTGTTGGAGGCACTGCTGGCCCTGGGTGCCGAATTCAAAATAATCTCTTCAGACGATCCGCCAGGGAATCACCCGGTTCTGCTGCAGCTTTGATCCGCACCTCATGGCCATCGCTTTGCAGCAGGATGGCTCCCTGCTGATCGGTACGCCACAACCGGGCGGTTGCCTCCTGCCACCGTTGCACAATTTTCGGGTGGGGGTGGTGGTAGGCGTTGTAGCGTCCCACGCTGAAGACCACATGCCGGGGTTGGCTGGCCTGTACAAAGGCGGGCGTGCTGGAGCTTTTGCTGCCGTGGTGGGGGGCCAGCAGCATGGTCAGGGGTCGGATGGCCTGCTGGGCCAGCAGCCACTTTTCCGTGCGGGCCGTGGCATCACCCGGAATCAGAAAACGTTGTTCGGCGAAGGCAATCTCCACCACCAGGGAACGATCATTGTCACTCTTGCCCTGTTCCCTGGGCAGGGGTGGCAGGATGGCAATCCGGGCAGAGCCCTCTTCCACCGCCAGAGGTTGCCGGATGCGCCGGATGGGGACGCCTTGCTGTTCCGCCCGGGCGATCAGACGGGCGTACAGGGCATTGTTCTGTTCCTCATCGGGAAAATCACCCAGCCACAGGCTATCCACCTGGAAGTTGCGCAACAGCCGTTCCACACCGGCCATGTGGTCCATTTGCGGGTGGCTGACCACCACCCGATTGAGGCGTGTCACCCCCTGGTGCCAAAGGTAGGTGGAGGTAAAGGCCTCACCGGGATCGAAACGGGGGGAGACGAACCCGCCGGAATCGAAGACGGACCAGCCGCCATGCGGGGTGTAGAGGATTGCCGATTGGGCCTGGCCCACGTCCAGGACGGCCAGGTGCAACTCGCCGGCGGGGGGGGTGGTGCGAGGCCAGAGGAGGGCCGGCCAGGCGAGCAAAAAGAGCGCCATCCGCCAGCGGGTCATGCCAGCCATGCCCACCAGACCTGCCAGGGCAGAGAGGCTCAAGGCCAGGGTCAGGCCGGTCAGGGTGGGGCCGGGCAGCCGTTGCCAGGCGCCGGGCAGGGTGCTGATCCAGGCGATGAACAGCCGGTAGGGTTCCAGACTCTCTCCCATCCAGCGCAGGAACAGATCCCCCAACGGGGCATGGAGTTCGTGGGCGATGGCGGCCAGCAACCCCAGGGGGGTGGCGATGGTGCTGACCCAGGGGACCATCACCAGATTGGCCAGCAGGCCATGGGGGGAGAGTCGGTGAAAGTAGTGGGCCGTCACGGGGGTGGTGATCAGCGAGGCCACCACGGTGGTCATGACCAGACCGGTCAGATGTTTTTTCCATCCCTGACCTTGCTGGAAAAAGGGCATGCAATACATCAGGCCGATGACGCTCAGGAAGGAGAGCTGGAAACCGGCTGAGAAGAGCTGCCAGGGTTGGCTGGCCAGGATGGCCATGGCGGCAAAGGTCAGCACCCGCCACAACTGCCGGGCTCGTCCTACGGCGACGGCCAGGAGCAGGAAGGCGGTCATCAGGGTGGCCCGCTGGGTGGAGACCGACCAGCCCGCCAGGAAGGCATAGGCGATGGTGGGCAGCAGGGTCAGCAGCGCGACAGGCCGCTTGAGATCCCAGCGTCGGGACAAGGGTGTGCACAGTGCCAGCACCAGGCGCAGCAGGTAAAAACTCCAGCCGGCCACCAGTCCCACCTGCAGGCCGGAGATGGCCACCAGATGGTAGGTGCCGGAAACCAGGAGATCCTCGGTCACCCTGGCATCCAGAAAACCTGTTTTTCCCACCATCAAGGCTTCGACCAGCCCGCGTTGCACTCGGGGCAGCGACTGGTCGATCCACAGGGAAAGGGTTTGCCGATACCGGTTCCAGCTCCATTCCGTCGCGGTTGCGAGGGGGCGGACGGGCTCTCTGGAGGAACCGGAGGCCAGAATGCCCTGCCGTCGCAGGAAGCGGGCATGGTCGAACCCGCCGGGGTTGTGTGACGATTCGACCGGCTTGAGGCGGGTGCGCACGGCGACCCGGTCGCCGGGCAGAACGGCCAATACCTGTTGGTTGTGGATGGTCAATTGGACCATGCCCGGTATCGGGATCGGCTCGGGCAGCGGTTCGGTGACGACCGGCACCACACCCTGATCCAGGATCAGTTGCACCGAATCCGGGCGGTCCTGGCGTTCCACGATCAGCCCCTCCAGGGTGACGGCCCGGTTGACCAGTTCGACCGGGAAGGGAGGAGGGGGGAGGTATTGCCAGACCATGGCAGCCAGGCCGAGCAGACTGCCGAACAGGGCAGGCCACCACCGGCCACCTGCCCGTTGCCACAGCCAGACGGCAACTCCGGCCACGGTGGCGGCCATGCCGGTCATGGGCAGCCAGGCCTCTGCCAAATCCAGTGAACACAGGGTGATGAGGGCGATCTGACAAAACAGGGCCACGACTGGTCCAGAAAGTTTTTCTGTCCTTTGATAGTCGTCGGCAGATGACATATCCTGGTCCCCGGTAAAAGTGGCGGTCTTGAGGAGGGTTGTGGTGCGTGCCGGGTGCTGACCCAGCCGGTGTTCTCGCCGCCCGACGCCATCGCCACCATGGCCCGGCAGGCTGGCATCGCCGCCAACGATGCGTCATACCACCATTATCCGCAAGGGAGGATGCCATTCCACATGATTCATGTTGCCCATTCCGCCTCGCTGACCGGTATCATCGGCACCGACGTGCGCATCAAGGTGACCGACGTGGGGGCCAACCCCATCGACGACCTCCCCCCCTACAAGTCACTGCTGGCGGCCGGTCTGGCGGAGGTGGTCGGCTTTGAGCCCTCCCCGGCGGCATTGGCCACCTTGAACCAGCACAAAGGGCCTCATGAACACTATCTGCCTCATGCCGTGGGTGACGGGCAGCGTCACACCCTGCGTTATTGCCAGGCGCCCGGCATGACCTCTCTGCTGGCGCCGAATCCGGATGTGCTGAATCTGTTTCACGGTTTTCCCGATTGGGGCAAGGTGGTGGCCGAGGAAGAGGTGGCAACGGTCCGCCTGGATGATGTCGCCGAGACGGTCGGTACCGACCTGCTCAAGATGGACATCCAGGGTGCCAGCCTGATGGCCCTGGAGCATGCCCGGGCACGTCTGGCGGATGTGCTGGTGGTGCATACCGAGGTGGAATTTCTCCCCATGTACAAGGACCAGCCACTGTTTGCCGAGGTGGACAGGCTGCTGCGGCAGCATGGTTTCATGGTGCACCGCTTTTATCCCGACACGGTCAGCCGTACGGTGCAGCCGCTGTTGGTCAACAACAGTCCCTATACCGGTTTCAGTCAACTGTTCTGGGCGGATGCCATTTTTATCCGGGACATCACCCGGCTCGACCTGCTCTCCGACCGGCAGCTTCTGGCGATGGCTTTGATTTTGCACGATTGCTATCAATCCCTGGATGTGGTGCTCCACCTGTTGCTGGAGCATGATCGCCGCCACAATACGGCCCATGCGGCCCGTTACCTGACCCACATCCAGGTGCAACCCGCAGAGGGGCAGTCCAATCCGCCATCCCCGGCGGTGGGGTGATCAGTGCGCCACCGGGTTGCTTTTTTTCCTTGCCTGATGGGGCAAAACGGCCGATAATGCCACCATGCTTGAAGGGGCCCAACCTGCAAAGGAGGCCAACGTGGAACATCACACCAGACCATTGATACGAAGTCATGTACTTGTTGTAGTCGGTGTTTTGTTTGTAATCGGTATCACGCTGTTCGGAATCATGAACAACCCGGGGGAGATCATCAGGCAGGATGTCCTGATGGGGCCGGTCATCGCAGCCGGTCGGATCGTCGTCCCCCTGCTTGTCGTCATCGGAGCGCTGTGTCTGTTCGCCAACGTCAAGAAGTGCAAATCCTGCGGGAAAATTCTCTTTTGGAGACGTTCCCCGGACTGATGCCCCAGCAAGCACCACAGTACACAGTGCAAAACCCCCGCTTCGGCGGGGATTTTTTTTGGCGCCTCCCGGTGGAGGCGGCCGTTCTAACGTGGTTGGGATAAAGGAGATGGAGCCCATGGGACGTGTCTATAATTTCAGCGCCGGTCCCGGCGTGTTGCCCCTGCCGGTGTTGGAGCAGGCCCGGGCCGAGATGGTCGAGTATGCCGACAGCGGCATGTCGGTGATGGAGATGAGCCACCGATCCAAGGTGTACATGGCCATCATTGCCAAGGCGGAAGCCCTGTTGCGGGAATTGTTGTCGGTGCCGGATGATTATGCGGTGTTGCTGCTGCAGGGGGGGGCGTCACTCCAGTTTTCCATGGTGCCCATGAACCTGTTGACCGATCCGCAACGACAGAGTGTCGATTATGTCGTCACCGGCAGTTGGGCGGAAAAGGCGTATGGAGAGGCCAAAAAACTGGGGGTTGAAGTGCGGGTGGCGGCCACCACCAAGTCGGTGAACTATTCGCGCATTCCTGGCCAGGAGGAGTTGACCTTGAATCCGGAGGCGGCCTATGTCCATATCACCTCCAACAACACCATTTTCGGGACGGAATACCCTTACACACCCGCCACGGGGCCGGTGCCTTTGGTGGCAGACATCTCCTCCAATGTCCTTTCCCGTCCCATCCAGGTGGCCCGTTATGGACTGTTGTATGCCGGCGCACAAAAAAACCTGGGGCCGAGTGGTGTCACCGTGGTGATTGTACGCAAGGATTTGCTGGGGCGCCGCACCGACTTGCCGAGCATGCTGGACTACAAGGTGCATGCCGACAACGACTCCATGTTCAATACCCCGCCGACCTATGCCATCTACATCCTGGGACTGGTGCTGCAATGGACCAGGGAGCAGGGCGGGGTGGACGCCATGGAACAGCGCAACATTCGCAAGGCGGCCAAACTCTATGCGGCCATCGACAATTCGTCATTTTATCACTGTCCCACGGAAAAGCTCAGCCGTTCGCGGATGAATGTGCCCTTCACCCTGGCCGATGCCGGCAAGGATGCCCTTTTTCTGGCAGAGGCCAAGCAGGCCGGCCTGGTCACCCTGGCGGGACACCGGTCGGTGGGAGGCATGCGGGCTTCCATCTACAATGCCATGCCGGAGGAGGGAGTGGATGCCCTGATCAGTTTCATGGCGGAATTTGAACGCAAGCATGGCTGATGCGCAGCCCCAGCCGGATGGGGTGGTTCGCATCCGGTTTGAGCAGGGTTCGTTGGCCATTGATGGCGCCGGCGCGCAGTTGGCGCCGGTTGCCCATCTGGTGCGGTGGGATGAGCGGACCGATTGCTTCCGGGCCGAAGCCCGGCGGTACGGGCCGATTGTGTTGACCCTGCATCGGCTGAAAATTCCCTTCCGGGACGAGGCGCGCCAGTTTGGTCCCCGGCCGTTCCGGTTGGTGCAGACGGTCCTGCCCCGCCCCCACCAGGAGCAGGCATTCGCCGCCTGGCTGGCGGCCAAACGGCAGGGAGTGGTGGTCCTGCCCACCGGGGCTGGCAAGACCCTGGTGGCCCGTCTGGCGATTGCCCACACCCAGCGGGATGCCCTGATCCTGGTGCCTACCCTCGACCTGATGCAGCAGTGGCATGAGCAACTGCTTGCCAGCTTTGCCACGCCAATCGGCCTGCTGGGCGGGGGGGACAACCAGTTGGAGTCCATTACGGTCTGTACTTATGACTCCGCCTATTTGCGCATGGAGCAGATCGGCAACCGGTTTGGCTTGTTGATTTGCGACGAGTGCCATCACCTGCCGGCCGCCACCACCCGCCTGGCGGCCATCCTGAGCATCGCACCGTTCCGCCTGGGCCTGACCGCCACCCCGGAGCGGACCGACGGTCAAGAGGAGGATCTGTATGACCTGATCGGGCCGCTCTGTTATCGCAGCGAAATTGCCGATCTGGAGGGGGAATACCTGGCCCCGTACCGACTGGAGCAGGTGGCGGTGCTGCTGGACCCCGACGAACGCCTTGCCTATGACAACGCCTATGCCCAGTACCGTGAATTTGCCCGCAGCAGCGGCATTCAGCTGAGCAAGCCGAATGGCTGGAGTCAGTTTGTGCAGGTTTGCCACCGTTCCCAGGAGGGTCGGGCCGCCTATCGGGCCTACCGCATGCAAAAACAGTTGGCCAGGGCCTCCCGGGCCAAATTGCGGACGGTCTGGGCGCTGCTGCGGCGGCACAAGGGGGAACGGGTATTATTGTTCACGGACGACAACGCCACCGCCTACGCCATTGGCGAAACCTTTTTCATGCCGGTCATCACCCACCATACCCGTGTTTCCGAGCGCAAGAGGTTGCTGGATGGCTTCCGGGCGGGCACCCTGCCTTTTCTGGTCAATTCCCACGTCCTGAACGAAGGGGTGGATGTCCCGGATGTGGCGGTGGGCATCATTGTCTCCGGCAGTGGTTCGGTACGGGCGCACGTCCAGCGGTTGGGGCGCATTCTGCGCCCCCGGGCCGGCAAACAGGCGGTTTTGTATGAGTTGGTGTCGGAAGGGACCGCCGAGATCTTCACCAGCGAAAAGCGCCGTCAGCACGTGGCCTATCAACGTTGACCCGGCTGTCATTCCCGGCTTGATTTTTCCCGGGTTTTCAGTCGTTGCCAATAGGCCAGGCGCTTGCCGATTTCCCGTTCAAACCCCCGGGCGACCGGATGATAAAAACGTTGTCCCTGCAGGGCGGCCGGCAGGTACTCTTCGGCCACATAGCCCTGTTCATAATCATGGGGATAGCGATAGTTGGCGCCATAGCCCAGATCTTTCATGAGACGGGTCGGGGCATTGCGCAGGTGCATGGGAGGCAGCAGGTGTCCGGTGGTTTTGGCGACCGCCTGGGCGGTCTGGTAGGCGGTGTAGAGGCTGTTGCTTTTGGGGGCCGTGGCCAGATAGACCACCGCCTGGACCAGGGCCAGCTCCCCTTCAGGTGCCCCCAGAAAATGATAGGCATCCCGGGCGTTGATGGCCACGGTCAGGGCTTGGGGATCGGCATTGCCCACGTCTTCGGAGGCGAAGCGGATCAGACGACGGGCGATATAGAGCCCGTCTTCGCCGCCGGCCAGCATGCGGGCCAGCCAGTACAGGGCGGCATCGGCGTCGGAGCCGCGCAGGGATTTGTGGAGGGCTGAAATCAGGTTGAAATGGCCTTCGCCCGCCTTGTCGTACAGAGCGGCGCGACGGTGCAGACAGGCAGCCAGATCGGTCAGGGTCAGTGGTCGCGGATTGTTCTCCACCCCGCTGACTGTCACGAGGGTTTCCAGCAGGTTCAGGGCATATCGTCCATCCCCTTCTGCCTCATGGGCGATGCGTGGCAGCAGGGCGTCCTCCATCTGCAACCCCAGTCTACCCAGCCCCCGTTCCGTGTCCGTCACGGCCCGCTGCAACAAGACGAGCAGGTCCGCTTCGGTCAGGGAGTGGAGCACCACCACCCGGCAGCGGGAGAGCAAGGCGCCGTTGAGTTCAAACGAGGGGTTTTCGGTGGTGGCGCCCATCAGGGTGAGGGTGCCGTCTTCCAGGTAGGGGAGAAAGGCGTCCTGTTGGGCTTTGTTGAAGCGGTGGATTTCATCCATGAACAGAATGATGCCGCCCGCGCCGGTGGCCCGCAGTGCTTTGGCCCGTTCCACCACGGCCCGCACCTCCTTGACGCCGGCGAAAACCGCTGACAGGGATTCAAAGGGCAGACGGCTCTGTTTGGCCACCAGGCGTGCCACCGTGGTCTTGCCACAGCCCGGCGGCCCCCACAGGACGATCGATGGCAGACGGTCTGCCGCCAGGGCCTGGGTGAGCAGGCGTCCCGGACCGAGCAGGTGATCCTGGCCCAGCAACTCGGCCAGGGAGACGGGTCGCAGGCGGTCGGCCAGCGGGGCGTGTCTGTCCTGGGTAACCTGTGCGTCTGCGGACGGGTGCATCGGCTTTTCTCCCTGCATTTTTTCGGGTGGCGTTCTGCTCCGGGTATTCACGATCCGGGGTGGCGTGGCGGCAGCCACCGTTCCAGGGTTTGATACAACCGGTGCGGATCGATGGGCTTGGCCACGTAGTCGGTCATGCCGGCCTCGATGGCCTTCTTTTGGTCACCGGCCATGGCGTTGGCGGTCATGGCGATGACGGGCAGGCTGTGCCATGCCGGTTGCCTGCGAATGTGACGCACCGTCGCGTAGCCATCCATGATGGGCATCTGAATATCCAGCAGCACCCCGTCAAAATGCCCGTCTGCCAGTTTGGACAGGGCTTCCTGGCCATTGTTGGCTACCTCGACCAGCACACCGCACTGGGTCAACAGCTCCAGGGCCAACTCCTGGTTGATCTCGTTGTCCTCCACCAACAGAATGCGGGCGCCCTGCAGGCGTGTTCGGGCCAGACCGCCTTCCTGCGCCGGGGGTACTTGACGGGCTGCGACCGCCTGCGCCGGGGCACGGTCAAACCAGGCCGTGAACCGGAAGATGCTGCCCGCGCCCGGTTGGCTCTCCACCCAGATCTCTCCCCCCATGAGTTCCGTCAGTTTCTTGGAGATGGACAGGCCCAGGCCGGTCCCGCCAAACTGGCGGGTGATGGAGGCGTCGCCCTGGGTAAACGAGTCAAAGACCCGTCTGGTCTGTTCGACGGTCATGCCGATGCCGCTGTCGGCGATGGCGAACAGGAGCTTGACCCGCCCGGCCTGTTGCGCATCCTGTCGCACGCTGACCACCACTTCGCCCCGTTCAGTAAACTTGACGGCATTGTTGCAGAGGTTGGTCAGGATCTGCCCCAGTCGCAACGGATCACCGACGAGGGTCATGGAGAGTTCGGGGGGTAGAGTGAACCGGAGTTCCAATCCCTTTTGAGCGGCCTTTAAGCCGACCAGATCCGTCAGGTTGGTGAAAATTTCCTCGAGGTGGAAGGGAACACGGTCCAGGGTCAACGTGCCAACCTGGATTTTTGAAAAATCCAGGATGTCATCGATCAACCCCAGCAGGGATTGCGCTGCCCGGTGGACCTTCTCCAGGTAGTTGCGCTGGCGACTGGTCAGGTCGGTCTGCAGGGCCAGGAAGGACATGCCGATAATGGAATTCAGGGGTGTACGGATGTCATGGCTCATGTTGGCCAGGAATTCGCTGCGGCTCCGGTCGATCTCGATGGCCCGGGAGGCCCGTTTTTCCATGGCCCGATGGCGTGTCAGCAACAGCAGCAGCAGGAACACGATCACCACAATGGCGCCGAGCAGCCAGCGAAATTTTTGTCGGAGTGGTCCCTGGATGTCCTCTCTGGGCATCAGGATGCCCACGTACCAGTCCAGGTGGTGCGCGGCGGCAATGGGTTTGAAGAGGGTGAGAAAATGTTCTTCCTGGCTGGCAAAGCGGATAATCTCCCGGTCAAATTTGCCCAGTGGTTCGCCGGGCGCCACGCCCAGACGCTGGCGCAGGGCATCGTAGGCGGCCGCCATGGCGGTATCCGGCAGATCGTGGATGGGAACCTGTTGCAGGTTGTGCCGGCCGCCCTCTCCGTCTCCCTGCAGCGTCGGGTGGTGGGATGTGCCCACCACCCGGCCCTGGGCGTCCACGATGAAGGCGCGCCCGTGGGGGCTGATGGTCAGGCTGCTGAGAAACCGGGCCAGGGAGTGCAGGACCAGATCGATGGCAGCCACGCCGAGTATCCGGCCTTGCCGGATGACCGGCACGGCGACCGTAATCCCCGTCAAGGGTCCCTGGACAATGTCCTCCCAGGTATACACCTCCGTCCAGTACCGGCTGCGGCGTTCCCGGGCCCCCGTATACCAGGGGCGCACACGGGGATCATAGGTGGCCTTGAGGGGATCGACGGGACCAGGTTGCAACACGCCGTGCCGGTCGGGCACCAGCCAGGAGGCCCGCATGATCGGGGCGATGTGCTGCTGAAAGGCCTCCCATTCGGTGCGGGTCTCTCTGGGCATGGTCTCTGCCTGACGGAGCCTCTCCCGGCTGCCGGGGGTGTCATCCAACCGTTCGATCAGACGGAGGCGGGGAGTGCCGGCGGTGTCCGGCCGGTTCACCCAATGGTTGCCGCGTTCGTCGCCAAAATAGACCAGGGCAAAGTAGGGATAGGCGCGTATTTCCTGGCTGGAAGTATCAAAAAAGACCTGCTCGAATCCCGGATTGCCATAATTGGACTCGATCCATGCGGCATTGAAATCGGCGGAATGGGCCGTCTGATCCAGGAGGTTTTCTATTTTTTCAATGAGTTCTCCACCCGAGTGGACCAGGCCCATTTCTGCCCACTCTTCCAGTTGCCGGTCCGACAGATGAAAGGCACCCAGCAGGACCAGCAGGGCGGGAATGGCCATGGAAACCGGCAACAGGGTCCTGAAAAAGGCGCGAATGGCCCGGGTGGCCTGTGTGAATGCCATGGTTTGTCCACACTCCTCGCCTGTACTGTGCCGGACGGCCACGCCCTATTCGACTGTCACCAGGACGGCAACAGGTTGCCTGATCATCCCCGAGTATTCCAGGGAGGAGAGCAGGTTGAGGGTGGAGACCGTCAGCTCCGTACCGCTGCGCAGCAGGCACTCCCCCGACTCGTAGAGCATGTCGGCGGCCAGCACCATACCGGGGCGCAGGTCGGACAGCACCACCTGTTGTTCGGTCTTGTCGGTGGTGACCACCTCTTCCAGGATGGCCACCAGGGCGGGATCATAGTTGTGCCGGTCCATGTAAAAATTCTGGACGGCCAGGACCGGATTCCTGCCGCCCAGTTTTTGCGTATCATAATCAATGGCCATTTTGAGGATCTGCGCCCCCAGCACGGCCAGCGGGCGGGTTTTGAGTTCCCCCTGGAAGGGGGCACAGGGCGGTTTCAGGTGCATCTCCACCATGCGGGCCACCTCTTCCAGGCGGGGAATGCGCGCCACCAGTTTGGCAGAGAGTTCCGGATAACGTTCATAGCGATCCTGATCCGCCATGCTGGTCATGATGCCCTGCTGAAATTTTTGCAACACGCTGGTCGGCAGGGTGACACAACCCAGTTGGGAGAGGATGGCCGACAGCTCAAATTGCCACGCATCGGCCCGACCAATCCGTTTGACCATTTTCTGGATGAGACTGCGCAGCCGCATGGCGCGCCCGAATGCCATGGGATTGGCCAGGGAGAGCACCTCCGTCATGACGCTGATGGTGCCGGCCAGGGTTTGGTTCAAAATGTTCTGGACGGCGCGTTGGGCCTCCCGCAGCGCCAGATGGGTATGAATGCGGGCCAGCAGGACCGCCGGGATGATCGGTTTGACGATATAGTCCACGCCGCCGGCGGCAAAACCGACCCGTTCGTCCTTGACCTCGTTCAGGGATGTGACAAAAATGACCGGGATGTCCGCCTTGTCCTTGTCCAGCTTGAGGCGTCGACAGGTTTCAAAGCCGTCGATGCCCGGCATCATGACATCCATCAGGATCAGATCCGGCCTGTGTTTTTCCACCATTTTCAAGGCGGCATCGCCGCTGGCTGCGCCCCGGATGTGGTAGTGGTCACGCAGGCAGGCGACCAGCACATCCAGGTTTTCGGGGGCGTCGTCCACCGCCAGCAGGGTGAACCGGCGGGTCGGGGACTGGTCCAGGGGTGGCACTGCCGTCTTGTCATCCATGTTCATTGGTCGACTCCCATCATCCGAATGATTATTCATGCAGACCTGTTTAACCCATATTCATGCAAAACAGAAGTCTCCAGTTCAGCAAAAATTGACAAGGCCCCGGTAAAATCATACTGGCCCACCCGTTCGGCCACGGCCTGCAGCCGTTCGGCAAAGGGTGATGCGGGCAGCAAGGCCGCCAGTGCCGGTATGACCTCCGTGGCATCGGGATGGTCATCTTCCAGCAGGCTGCGCAACCGGGCCAGCAGACGGACCAGCTGTTCCCGATCGGTGACGGTGGCCATGGCCGTGACGGATGGCGGATTGACCGGGGCCAGGCTGGCGATGCCCGCCAGGACCTGGTCCAGGTGGCAGGCGACCTCTGCCAGCAGCGGTTCAGGGAGGGGCTGACCGGCCTGTCGCAAGGCCAGTTCCAGCTCCCTGGCGGCCGCACAGAGCGCCTTGGCGCCCAGATTGCCCGCCACACCTTTGAGGGTATGGGCCTGGCGGATCGCTTCCTCCCGTTCGCCAGCCGCCAGATGGGCCCGAATGCGGAGCAGGACATCCTGCTGGTTGGTCGAGAATTTGCCCAGTATACGCCGATAAAAGACCCTGTTGCCGTTGGTGCGTGCCAACCCGTCCTGCAGGTCAATGCCGGGCAGATCATCGGGCAGATCGGCATCGCCCGGTTCTGTACCGGTCGGTGGTGCCGCCGTGCCCGACGGGGTGATCCAGCGGGCCATGATGCTGAACATTTCCTGCACGCTGATGGGTTTGGCAATCTGGTCGTTCATGCCGACGTCCATGGCCAGTTCCGCATCGCCCGCCGTGGCGTTGGCACTCATGGCGATCACGGGCAGGTGTTGCCATGCCTCCCGTTTGCGGATCTCCCGGGCCGTCGTGTAGCCGTCCATGACCGGCATCTGGATGTCCAGCAGGACGCCGTCAAAGGTCTGGCCGGCCAACATGGCCAGGGCTTCCTGGCCATTGTTGGCCACTTCGGCAGCGATGCCGTGGCTGGTCAACAGTTCCATGGCCAGCTCCTGATTGATCTCGTTATCCTCCACCAGCAACACCCGGGCGCCGCGCAGGCGGGCCACATCGGCGGGATCGGCGGTCTGCATGCCTTGCGCGGTGCGATGCGCCAGGACGGCCTTGCGACCCAGAACGGTCATGATGGCATCCAGCAGGGCAGAAGCAGAGACCGGTTTGGCCAGACAGACCCGAATGCCTTCCTGCTCGGCCTGCTCCCTGGCATCACCGAGGGGGTAGGCGGTCATCAGGATGATCGGAGGCGCCTGTGCCGGTGCGGTGCACTGCCGAATGGTCCGTGCGGCCGCCACACCATCCATGTCGGGCATCTGCCAGTCCATGAGAATGACCCGGAACGGGTCATTTTCGGCTGTTGCCAGGACAGACAAAGCCCCCTGGCCACTGTCGGCGGTTGCCACCCGCAGACCAAAATGGTGTGCCATGTTGGCCAGGATTTCCCGGTCGATGGCATTGTCGTCGACGACCAGCAGGCGCAGGTTTAACAGATCCCGTTCCACCTTCAGGGATTGGCCGGGGCTGGAGAGGGAGCGGCCAAACCAGGCAGTAAAGCGAAAGGTGGAACCCTCGCCCAGGCGGCTTGTCACGCCGATCTCGCCTCCCATCATCTCCGTCAGCCGTTTGGAGATGGCCAGACCCAGACCGGTGCCATCAAAATGGCGCATGACCGAGGCATCGGGTTGCGCAAAATAGTAGGCGATCTGCCGGGTTTGTGCCTCGGTCATGCCGACCCCGGTGTCGGTGACGACGAACAGCAGTCTGACCCTCTGCGCTTCCTGGGCATCCAGATGGACCCGCACCACGATGTCGCCCCGTCGGGTGAAATGGACGGCATTGTTGCTCAGGTTGACCAGAATCTGTTCCAGGCGCAACGGATCGCCGACCAGCACCGGTGGCAGATCGCTGGCCAGGTCAAAATGCAGTTCCAGACCCTTTTCGGCCGCCTGCAGTTCCACCAGGTTGGCCAGACGGGCGAAGACCTCCTCCAGGCGGAAATCGATCTGTTCCAGTGTCATCTTGCCGGCGTCAATCTTGGAAAAATCCAGGATGTCATTGATGACGCTCAGCAGGGACTGGGCCGAGCGGTTGATTTTTTCGAGATAGTTGCGCTGGTGGTGGGTGAGTCCGGTTTGCAGTGCCAGATGGGACATGCCCAGAATGGCGTTCATGGGCGTGCGGATTTCATGGCTCATGTTGGCCAGAAATTCACTTTTGGCGTGACTGCTGGCCATGGATCGGGTCGTCTGTTTGCCCAGTCTGGCATCGTTCAGGATCAGCAGAAAAAAGAGGACGACCACCGCCACGATGGCTTCGAGAATCCAGATGAACTGATGTTTGAGGGGGCCCTTGATATCCTCTTCCGGCATCAACACCCCGACATGCCAGTCCAGGCTGTAGGCGGGGGAGAGGGGCTTGAAAAAGCTGACAAAGGACTCTTGATTGCTGGAAAAATAAACGATTGCGTTGTCGAAACGGCCCAGGGGATGATCGGGCGGGGTGTGCAGATGCCGTTTCAGGGCGGCAAAGGAGGCGGCCATGGCCGGGTCCTTGACCTCGCTGATGTGGATCTGGCGAATCTCCTGCTTGTCGTCGGAGGGGGTATCCAGCGACTCCCGGTCGTTCGGCACCACCACCACGCCCCCCTTGGCATCCATGATGAAGGCGCGTCCTCGCGGACTGATCGTCAACCCGCCGAGAAAGCGGGCCAGAGACTGCAGTACCAGGTCGATGGCCGTCACACCGATCAGTTGGCCTTGACGGAAGACGGGGGCAGAGACGGTGATGCCGGCCTGATGGGTGATCTGGCCATGGAAATTGTCTTCCCAGGTATAGACATCGGACCAGAAACGGCCCTGGTTCTGTTTGGCGCCCCTGTACCAGGGCCGGAGGCGGGGGTCATAATTCTTGACGGGGTCCAGGGAATCAAACTGCAACTGGCCTTCCCGATCAGGTACGTGCCACGTCGTTCTGAGCAACGGTGCCAGCAGTTGCTGAATCGCGTGCTGTTGCGCCTGGGTGGTGCCGGGCAGCAGGGCGGCTTGTCGCAGGGCGGCCTGGCTGGCGGGGGAGTCGTCCAGTCGCTCGATGGTGCGCACCCGAAAACCGCTGTTGGCATCCCGTTTATGCAGCCAGTGGTTGCCCTGTTCATCCCCGAAATAGATCAGGTCGAAATGGGGAAAATATCCCATCTCTTTGGCAAACAACGTATAGCCGTTCTGCCCGAAGCCGTGACCGGTATAATTCGCTCCCAGCCAGGCGGCGTTGAAATGGACATAATATTCTGCCTGATCCAGCAATCCTTCCACTTTTTTCAGGGTTTTGTTGCCGATATTGACCAGGCTGGTGCCTGCCCACTCTTCCAGTTGTACCGCAGAAAAATGGAAGGCGCCCAGCAAGACCAGCAAGGCCGGTACGGCCATGAACACCGGTACAAGGAATGTAAAGGAGGTCCGGATGGTCTTGATGTCTACCATGGAGGCCATGCTGTACCACTCCGTTGCGGCAACCGTTGGCACAGATACCCGGTTTGACCGGGGGCGCCTGATGAGACGCCCTGGCAGCCTACCAGCCGATCTCACCCGATTCAAGGTCCATCGGTCTGGCCGGTCTCGGCAATTATTGCCATGCCCAGGATCGCATCGGCATTTATTTCAATAAGCGTGGCGCCCTGGGCAGCACGGCGCGTGGCTGTCCGCCGGGATTGGTGGCATGTCGATGTGATGTAAAACAATATGTTGTATGTGTTGTCCGCAGGTGCGAGGCTTGGCACGAAAGTTGACCAGTGAAGTCTGCCGGGCTCGCACCGAGCAGTACGGGATGCATACAGGGAGTGGACGGAAAATGACCTACACGACGCCAGCCAGTTCATCAGAGTTGACTGCACTGACCACGACGGATCTTGTCGACATGCCCTTGGCCGATCTGAGTGGTTTTGCCGATGCCGTGTTGAATGGTCTGACCTCCCTGCAACTGGCCGTTCTGGCCGACACGCAACTGGACGGGATGAGTGCCGCCCAGTGGACGGGATTGGCGGGCACCCAGTTGGATGGTTTGATCGCGAGCCGGTGGTCAGGCTTGGCGGGTACGCAGTTGGACGGCTTGCACTCGGGGCAATGGGCCAGTCTGGCGGATACCCAACTGGATGGTTTGAGTGCGGTGCAGTGGTCGGAATTGGCGGGGACCCAGTTGGATGGTCTGGGAGCGAACCGGTTGGCCGGTCTGGCGGGGACCCAGTTGGACGGTTTGAGTTCGGTGCAGTGGTCAGGACTGGCGGATACCCAGTTGAACGGTTTGCTGTCGGCGCAGTTGGCCAGTCTGGCGGATACCCAGTTGGATGGTCTGCACTCCGCCCAGTTGGCGGGGCTGGCCTTGACCCAGTTGAACGGCCTGCTCTCCGGGCAACTGGCGCTGCTGGCGGATACCCAGTTGGACGGTCTGGGCAGTCTGCACTGGGCGGCCTTGACGACCGGACAACTGGCCGGTTTGACCAGCGCACAATTGACCGGATTGACCACGACACAACTCATCGGGTTTGGCAGCACCCAGGTGGCCGCCCTGGCCACGACCCAGGTGGACGGGTTGGGCAGCACGATGGTGGCCGCGCTGACGACGGGCCAGTTGAAAGGTTTGACCAGTACCCAGGTTGCCTCCCTGGCCGATACCCAGTTGGATGGGCTGGGCAGTACGCAGGTGGCTGCCCTGACCGTTGCCCAGTTGGGCGGGTTGGGCAGCGGGCAACTGGCCGGGTTGACGACCCAGCAACTGTCCGGGCTGGGCAGTGCGCAGGTCGCCGCCCTGACCATGACCCAGATGGACGGGGTGGGCAGCGCACTGCTGGGCGCGTTGACGGTGGCGCAGATAAAGGGTTTGACCAGTACCCAGATCGACTCCCTGGCGGATACGCAACTGGATGGCCTGGGCAGCACCCAGGTGGCGGCCCTGACCATTGCCGCGTTGGGGGGGCTGGGCAGTGCGCAGTTGGCTGAGTTGACCACCACCCAGGTGGCCGGTTTGACCAATGTGCAACTTTCCGCCCTGACCACGACGCAGGCGGACGGTTTGACCACGGCCCAGGTGGCGGCCCTGACTGTCACCCAGGTGCGGGGCCTCTCCCTGGCAGTGCTGGCCTCGCTTTCCCCGACCCAGATGGATATGTTCAGAACGGACTATCTGCTGGAAGCGCAAATCGTCGGTTTGACGACGACCCAGATTGATGGGTTGAACACGACCCAGGTGGGTCGTTTGACCGCTACCCAGATCAAGGCCCTGACCACGACCCAGATTGTTGCCCTGACGACCACCAGCCTGGCCACTCTCTCCTCCGCCCAGCTGGGTGCCTTGACCACGACCCATCTGCCGATCCTGACCACGACCCAGATGGCGGGTTTGGAGAGCGGCAGTATCCGCGCTCTCGGCACCGCGCAGATCAGGGCCCTGACGTCGACCCAGGTGGGTGCCCTGACGGGCACCCAGATGATCGGGTTGGCTGCCACCCAGGTGGGAGCCCTGACCACCACCCAGGTCAAGGCGTTGAGCACCACGCAGATTGATGCCCTGGCCACGACCCAGGTGATCGGTTTGACCACTGCGCAATTGACCACCCTGACCACGACCCAGCTTGGTGGCCTGGCATCCGCCGACCTGGGGGCCATGACCACACAGCAGATCCGCTGTCTGACGGCGACCCAGGTGACGGCCCTGACCACGACCCAGATGGCCGGACTGACTGCCACCAGTCTGTCGGCCCTGACCACGGCGCAACTGAAAAGTCTGGGCACGACCCAGGTGGCGGCCCTGACCACCACTCAGGTGCGCGGGCTGGTGTCGACGCAGTTGGCTTTCCTGACGACTGCCCAGATGGAAAGCCTGCCATCCGCAGCCATCGGTGCCCTGACCGTCACCCAGATCAGGGGGGTGACCAGTGGTCAGATTGCCGTGCTGACCATGAGTCAGGTGGGCAGCCTGACGACCGCCCAGATGGCGGCCCTGACGGCGACGCAGATGAAAGGGTTTTCCGTGGCGCAGATGGGGGAATTGACCACGACCCAGTTGGGCGTCCTGACGGCGACGCAAATCCGGGCGTTGAGCACGGCCCAGGTGGCTTCTCTGACGACCACGGATATAGCCGCCCTCTCCACAGCACAGGTCAGCGGCATGATGGCCACCCAGGTGGCTGCCCTGAGCACGGCCCAGGTGGCGGGCATGGAGACGAGCGACATCCGTGCCCTGGGTACAGCGTTGATCCGGGCGTTGACCTCGACGCAACTGGCCGGTCTGACCACGTCCCAGGTGGCCAGTCTGGCCACTTCCCAGTTGAACATACTCTTCTCCAGCCAGGTGCGCGGCTTGAGTGCGGAACAGATTGGCGCCTTGACCACGTCGCAAATACCCGGTCTGAACAGTGTACAACTCACTTCCCTGACCACGACCCAGGTGGGAGGATTGACCTCTGCCGATGTGGCGGTCCTGAGTACCCAACAGGTCAGGGCCTTGACGGCGGCGCAGCTTGGCGCGTTGACCACGACACAACTGGCCGGCTTGACTGCCGTGCAGTTGGCCGCGATGAGCACGGCGCAACTGCGTGAGCTGACCACGACCCAGATGGCCACCTTGACCACAACCCAGGTGGCCGGTCTGACCGCGGGACAGTTGGCCTATCTGTCGACCACGGTGTTGGGCAGTCTGCCGGCCGCCGCTCTGGCCGCATTGACCACGACCCAGGTCAGATCGTTGTCCAGTGACCTGATCCGGATCTGGACCACAGAGCAGTTGGCCGGCTTGAGTGCCGGACAACTGGCGGTGCTCTCTTCGGCGCAGCTGAAGGGGTTGACCACGGCACAGCTGGATGCCCTGACCACGACGCAGATGGCTGGCCTGACCTCGGCGCAAATCAGGTTGCTGACCACGACCCAGGTGAGCAGTCTGAATGCGACCCAGATGGCGGCTTTAACCTTGACCCAGGTAGCCGGGTTGACCGCACAGCAACTGGGGGCGTTGACCACGACCCAGATTGTCGCCCTCCGTTCCGCCAGTATCGGGGCCATCAGCACGGTACAGGTGCAGGGACTGACTGCGACCCAGATCGGTGAGATGACGACTACCCAGATGGGTGCCCTGGGAACGGCGCAGCTCCGCATGATGACCTTTGCTCAGATCCGGGGCTTGACCACGGCCCAGATTGCCGCTTTGACGGTGGCGCAGGTGGTGGGTCTGACCGCTGCCCAGTTGGCCGCGCTGACCACGACCCAGGTGGCAGGGCTGGAATCCGCCATCCTGGCTGCCCTGGGCACCGTGCAGGTGAGGGGGTTGTCGACGACCCAGATTGCCGCGTTGACCACAACCCAGTTGGGCAGTCTGGGTTCGACGGCCCTGGCGGCTCTGACGACCGTGCAGGTGCGTGGTCTGACCGGGGCGCAGATCGGTGCGCTGAGCACGGCGCAGGTGGCCGCTCTGACCGTTGCCCAACTCAACACGCTGACCGAGCCCCAGGTGATCGGTCTGGAATCCACCGATCTGGCGGTCTTGAGCACGACCCAGGTTCGGGCCTTCACCAGTCGGCAGATCGCCCAGTTAAGCACGGAGCAGGTGAGTGGTCTGGGCAGTCGGCAATTGGCTGCCTTGTTTTTGGAACAGTTGAAAGGGTTGACGACGGCGCACATCAATGCCATGACCACGACCCAGCTCGGCGGCCTGTCCGCGACCCAGATCAGGGCATTGACCACGACCCAGGTGGGGGTCCTGACCGACCTGCAGTTGGGCGGACTGGGCACGACGCAGATTGGCAACCTGAGCCCGCAGCAATTGGCTGCGTTGGGGGCAGGGCCACTGGCTGGCCTGAGCGTCGACCAGGTGCGCGGTCTGAACACCGTCCAGATCAGGGCATTGACCGCCGCCCAGATGGAGGCTCTGACCACGACCCAGGTGGGTGCCCTGACCAGCAACCAGATCAGGGTGTTGACCACGACCCAGTTGGGGGCCATGACGACCACCCAGATCGGCACACTGGATGTCACCCAGGAGAGTGGGCTGACCTCTGTGCAGGTGGCGGCGTTGACCACGGCCCAGGTACTGGCACTGACGACGACGACCCTGGCCAACCTGTCAACGGTCCAGGTAAAGGGGTTGACGACGGCCCAGATTGCCAATATGGCCGTCTCGCAGGTCTCTGCCTTGACTGCTGTCGCGTTGGGCGCGCTGTCCACGGGGCAGGTGGGTGGCCTGACATCGGACCAGGTGGCTGCCCTGACCACCACCCAGGTCGGCGGCCTGACCTCGGCGCAGATCAAGGCGCTGACCGTGGCCCAGGTGGGCGGTCTGAATGCCATCGATATCGCCGCACTGACGGTCAGTCAGGTGAAAGGGTTGACCAGCACACAGCTGGCGGCCTTGACGGGCACACAGTTGGCCGGTTTGCCGGCGACCGGGATCGGGGCTCTTTCTGTGGCGCAACTGGCGGGTTTGACCAGCGCCCAGCTGGCTGTCATGGAGACCACACAACTGGCCGGTTTGACCTCCGGGCAGGTGGCGGGGCTGACAGTGACACAGGTGGGCGGCCTGACCTCGACACACATTGCCGCCCTGACCACTGCCCAACTGGTTGGTCTGGTCGCCCGGGACATGGCGGTGCTGACCGGTGAGCAACTGGATGGTTTGACCACCACCCAGATGGCCGCGCTCTCCAGGACCCAGTGGAATGCCTTGAGTGCCGACCAGATTGCGACGTTTTCCACCGAACAGATCGTCGCATTGGGTCGGACCCAGATCGCCGCCCTGACCACCCGTCAGGAGGCGGGGCTGACAACCGAACAGATTGCTGCCTTCACCTCAACCCAGATCGGTGCCTTGACGGCTGCCCAGATCACGGCCCTGACCGATACCCAGGTGCCTGCCCTGACCGGGCAGATTGCTTTCCTGAGCGCGGCACAAGTCAAGGGACTGGAGGTCGGCGATTTTGCCCTGCTGGCAGCCGGCATCACTGCCTTCACCCAGGCGGGCTGGAATGCCATGAGCACGGCCCAACGGGCCGCCTATCACGCAGCAGGGGGCACCTTGACGTAGGTGTTGCCTGCTGGTCGGTTCGTCTGCCAACGGCCCGGGTTCGGCGTTGGCAGCCTGTCCACACCATGCGCACGGATCATGATGACCTTGACTGCGGCCATCCGCTTGATGATGGGGCTGTTCGCCCTTGTGTGCAGCGCACTGCCCGCCTCCCTGGCGACCGGAGAACCTTCCCCTGCCAGTGAGCACGTTGCCAGATATGGTGCCATGCCCTTTGATGGTCAGCATCTCTATCCCGACGGAGGGGTGGCCATGTCGGCCGCCTGGCTTTCCCGACCGGAAGAGCGGATCATGGTGCTGACCTTTGACGATGGCCCGGACGACCGGGACCTGCAGATTGTCGATCTGCTCCAGCAGCATCGTGCGACGGCCACTTTTTTTTATATCGGCCGCAAGGCCAAGGCCATGCCGACCGTTGTCGAGGCGGTCCGGACAGGCCGCCATGCCATCGGCTACCATTCCTATCGGCATCAGCAGATGAGCTGGCTGTCCCGGGCCGATCTGGTCGAGGATTTCCGTCAGGGCAAGGCCGTCATGGCAGCGTTGGGCGTCACTGTGACCTGGTTCCGCCCACCGTATGGCGATTTCAATGACCGGGTCGTTCGCAGCGCCAAGGAGCAGGGCATGGAGACCATTTTGTGGACCATCGACTCCCGGGACTGGGCCGGCATCGGTGCCCGGGAGATGGCCGACAACGTGATCCGACAGTTCCAGCCCGGCGCCATACTGCTGTTTCACAGTACCCGGGCGGCCAGCCTGCAGGCCCTGCCGGCACTCTTGCGGGCCGCCGAACAGGCCCACTATCGCTTTGTATCGCTGGATGAGTGGCTGCAGATTGTCCAGGCCGCCAACTGCCGCATGACGGGACAGTTTTGCTCTTCTTCCCCGCTTGCCGGGGAGGCTGCCGCCCCGGCGCCCAGCGGGGCAGCAACCACTCCTGCCCGGTAGTACCTGCCAGATCAGGATGGCGGGGCGATGCCCGGGTGCAACGCGTTGTTCCTGTCTGGTGTGCCATCCAAAAAAGCGAGGGGTATACCAATAAAAATCTTTTATATTGGAATGATTATTGCTTGTCGTTGAGGGGCTGGACGGATAGCGGGGAGGGTATCCTTGTCGGGAGACCTGGGGCGCTCCGGGGTCGGCGTAACGGGGGAGGGCGAGGGGCAAGGCGTATTGTTGATGAGTGACAACGGGTAGATATATTCATGAAACGCATTGCGCCCATGCTGCTTGCCTGGTTTGGTCGGTTGCGGACGCGACTCCGCAAGGTGGGGGCACGGCTGTTTGCGCCATCGGCCCTGGTTGCCCGGAATCTCGAGGCCGAGTGGCATCTTCTCAACAGGATGGTTTTGTCCCTGTACCAGCAGGAGCGCTACGAACAGGCCTTCGGAGTGGCGCAGGAAGCGTTGACGGTCGCTGTGGAAGGCGTGGGTCCGACCCATCCCGGTGTGGCCACCACTCTGAACAACCTGGGCCTGCTGCACCGTGCGCTTGGACAGTATCCTCAGGCAGAAGCCTGTTTTCATGGTGCCTTGACGCTCTTCGAGCAGGCATGCGGGCCTGATCATCCCGATGTGGCGACGACGCTGAACAATCTGGCGGCGTTGCACCATGCCTTGGGTGACCTGACTCAGGCAGAGCCCTTGTGCCGGCGCGCCCTGGCCATCATGGAGGGCACTCTGCCTGCGGACCATCCCGATGTGATGGACACCCTGAGCCGCCTGGCCGTGCTGTATCGTTTGCAGGGTCGTCCTGCCGAGGTGGAACCGCTGGACCGGCGTCTTCTGCGTCTGTGCGAACAGCGGTTTGGCCCGGCCCACCCAGAGGTGGCCAGGCAGTTGACCAGAATGGCGGATTTGCACCATGCCCAGGGGCAGTATGCGCAGGCCGAGGAATGCCAGCAGCGGGCTTTGCTCATTCGGGAACAGGCGTTTGGGCCGGACCATCCCGAGGTGCTGGCCAGCCTGAACCATTTGGCCATCATCCATCGTGCCCAGGGTCAGTCTGCCCAGGCCGGCCTGCTGTACCAGCGTGTATTGACGGTTTTGGAAAAAACCCGCTCACCGGATGATCCCGAGCTGATGCAGAGTCTGTGTGATGTGGCGGACCTGCACCGTTTGCAGGGGCAGTATGCCCTGGCGGAGCCGTTGTGCGAGCGGGTGCGGGAATTTCGTGAGCGTACTCTGGGCCCGAACCATCCCGATGTGGCCACCAGTCTGCATCATCTGGCGACGTTGCACTATGCCCAGGGCCGGCATGGGCCCGCCGAGTCCCTGTACCAGCGTGCCCTGGCGATCCGGGAACAGGCTTTTGGCCCGGAGCACCCGGATGTGGCCCAGGTATTGAACAATCTGGCCCTGTTGTACGAAACCCGGGGCCGGCATGACCAGGCCGAATCGCTGTATCAGCGTGCGCTGGCCATCCGCGAACGGCAGTTGGGTCCGTCCCATGGCGATGTGGCCAAAAGTTTGAACAGTCTGGCCTTGTTCTACCTGGCACAGGGCCGGTACGGGCAGGCTGAGCCCCTGTTCCGGCGGGTGCTGGCCCTGCGCGAGGAGTTGGCTGGGCCGTCTCATCCCGATGTGGCGGGCAGTCTGGGCAATCTGGCCCAGCTTTGCAGTGCCCAGGGTCAGCACCGGCAGGCCGAACTGCTTTATGAACGGGCCTTGACTGTTGTCGAACAGGCATACGGGGCGGATCATCCGCAGGTGGCCACCAGCCTGCTCAATCTGGCCGGGAGCTGTCGTGCCCAGAGCCGGCTTGCCGATGCGGAACCCCTTTGTCAGCGGGCGTTGGCGATTCGTGAGCAGGTTTATGGGGCCGGGCATCCCGCGGTGGCGGGCGCCCTCAACCCCCTTGCCTCGCTGCGCCGTGCCCAGGGTCAGTATGGGCAGGCCGAGCGGCTTTACCAGCGGGCCCTGGCCATTTTTGAGCAATCGTATGGCCCGGGGCATCCCAGTGTGGCAGCCGGTCTGCTCAATCTGGCCGGCATCCACCGTGCCCGGGCAGAGTATCGCCAGGCAGAATCCTTGTGTCGGCGGGCCTTGACCATCCGTGAGCAGACCCTTGGTTCCGCCCATCCTGGTGTGACTGCCGTGCGGGAGATCTTGGCCGATTTGCAGCGGGCCATGGAGTCGGCCCCCGCCGCTCCGGCAGCGGCGGTCGGGCCGGACCTTCTTCCTCCCGCATGAAACGTGAGGAGACAGGATGAGATGAAGGCGCCCTGTGTCGCTGGTCAACCCATTGAACAGGTTGTCATGGAACCCCGAACCGGTACCCCACCCATTCGCATTCTTTTGGTGGATGATCAGGCCATCACCGGCCATCTGTTGAAACGGATGCTGGCCGATGCGCCAGAGATGGTGGTGTTGACCTGTACCGACCCCCGCACCGCTGTGCAGATGGCCACGGAACATGACCCGGCCATCATCCTGTTGGACCTGGTCATGCCCGAGATGGATGGCTTGACCCTGCTCAGGCAGTTCAGGGCGATGGCGCGTTTCGTCCACATGCCTGTCATCCTGTTGTCGTCGCTGGAGCAGGCGGAAACGAAGGCGCAAGCCTTCCAGGCCGGGGCCAACGACTATCTGGTCAAGTTGCCGGACGCGGTGGAAATGCTGGCCCGTCTGCGATATCACGTGGACAACTATTTCAACCGTTTGCAGACCCAGCGCGCCCAGCAGGCCCTGATGGAGAGTGAACAGCGTTTTCGTCTGGTCACCCAGTCCATCTCCGAGGCCATCATTGCCGTCTGTCCGAACGGAATGGTCCACTTCTGGAATCGAGGGGCAGAGCATATTTTTGGCTATACGGAACAGGAAATGCTGGAGCGTTCCATCGACCTGCTCATTCCCTCCCGCCTGCATGTTCCATATTTTCGGAAGTTTTATCGGATGCATATCCTGGGTCACCGGGTGCGTGCCGGTGTGCCCCGCTCCGGTCCGCCGGACCAGACCATGGAGCTGTTGGGGGTGCGCCGGGACGGCGAGGAGTTTCCGATGGAACTGTCGGTGGCCACCTGGCAAACCGAGGGGGAGCCGTTTTATGCAGCCGTGGTCCGGGATGTGACAGAGCGCAAGCGGGCCGAAGAAAAGATTCGTTATCAGGCCCATTATGACCTGTTGACGGATTTGCCCAACCGCAACCTCTTTCTCAAACGTCTCGACGAATCCCTGGTGCTGGCCGAACGACAGAAAAAACGTATGGCATTGTTGTTTATCGATCTGGACCGGTTCAAGTGGGTGAATGATACTTTGGGTCATGACGCCGGTGACGAACTGCTGCAACAGGCTGCCTGGCGCATGAAACAGTGTGTGCGTCGGAGCGATACGGTGGCCCGCCTGGGCGGGGATGAATTTACCATAATTCTGTTTGATGTAGCCGAGGTGAGCAGTGCCGTGCGGGTGGTGGACAATCTTTTACAGCAACTGTCCACGCCCTTTCCGTTGACCAGGCAGGAAGTGACCATTTCCGGCAGCGTGGGGGTGACTTTTTTTCCCGAGGACGGCACGGACCGGGAGAGTTTGCTGCGCAATGCCGATCATGCCATGTACATTGCCAAGCGGTCCGGTCGCAATGCCTATTGGTTGTTCACACCGGAACAGGCCGACTTGACACAATAAAACAAAATCGAACATTTGCAATCATTGTTCGGCCTTTTTTTGGTCGATTGGCGATTTTTTTTGCAGGGGTGGCCACAACGCACCTTCCCTGACATCCCGCCTGTCTGTATACTCCCCGCCCTAAATCCGTTGGCCGGTGCGTGCTCTGGTTCTGGGGCATTGCGGTCGGTTGCGGGTGCTGTTCGGGGGTGCGCGCCAACCGGACCGCCCTGCACCGGCGGCACTGCCGGGTTGGAGCCTGCGCCACCGACGACCCAAGATTCGTGTTACTTGAGAGAAAAGGAAATCCATGGATACGCTTTTTACATTGGCCGTGATGGCCGTGGTGATTGTGCTCATCTTTGACTACACCAACGGTTTTCACGATGCCGCCAACATTATTGGCACGATCATCGCGTCCCGTGCCATGACCCCGATTCAATCGGTCATTATTGTGGGTACCTTCGAGTTTCTGGGGCCCGTGCTCGGCGGAACCGCCGTGGCCAACACCATCGGCAAGTTTATCACCATCGGCGACCTGCCGCCCGCCCTGTCCCTGACCATCGTCCTGTGCGGTATCTGGGGGGCCATCTTCTGGAATATGGCGACCTGGTGGTATGGCATTCCCTCTTCCTCCTCCCATGCCCTGGTGGGTGGGTTGATCGGAGCGGTGGTGGTGGCGGCCGGTTCCCAGAACGTGATCTGGGGTTTTTCCGAACTGGCCCACGGCAAGTTTACCGGTTTCACCAAGATTTTGCTCTCCCTGATCGTTTCACCGGTACTGGGTTTTTGGGCCGGCTACTTTATCCACAAGGGGATGCGCTGGTTGATGCGCAACGAGGAGCCCTCTGCCAACCGCTGGCTGAAGCGGTTCCAGTTTCTCACGGCGGCCGGGCTGGCCTTCTCCCATGGTGCCAATGACGCCCAGAAGAGCATGGGTATCATCACCCTGGTGCTGGTGCTGGGCGGCTTTATCGACAAGTTTGTGGTGCCCAACTGGGTCGTTCTGGCCTGTGCTGTGGCCATCACCCTGGGCATTCTGTCCGGCGGATGGCGCATCGTCCGTACCGTCGGGTTTGGCATCTACAAGGTCCGTCCCCTGCATGCCCTGGATACCCAGTTGACCTCGGGTACCTTGATCCTGGCTGCTTCCGTGTTTGGTGCCCCGGTCTCCACGACCCACGTGGTAAGTTCCGCCATCATGGGTATCGGTTCTTCGGAGCGTCCCAAATCGGTACGCTGGGCCAAGGCCAAGGAGATTGTCAGCACCTGGGTGATCACCATTCCCGGTTCCGCCTTCGTGACCATCCTGACCTATTACATTGTCAAGATGATCGTCGGCGATGCCATTTGATCGGACATGGCGGACCTTTACAGACCAACACTTCGGGCGATTTAACATATCGGGCCTGATGGGCCCCAGCAACTGGAGGTATTCAAAATGAGCGGCAGTTCCCCAATGGCAGCCAAACTTTTGGCCAATGTCTATCCCCGTGTACCGGATTTTTACACCCTGATCAACGAGCAGTGCTCTGTCGTCTCCGAGGCCATGGAGGCCCTGGTGGAGTTCATGGCGGGGGATGCCAGCAAGGCCGGCACCATCGCCGAGCTGGAAAAGAGGGGCGATGAAATCAAAAACCGCACCATGTATGTGCTGAACAAGGCGTTTGCCACTCCCATGGACCGGGAGGACATCTATCGGGCGGTGACGGCCATCGATACCATCCTCCACTATGCCAATACCACCATCCAGGAGATGAGCCGTTTCAATCTGGCTCCCGACCAGTATGCCATGGACATGGCGCGCATTTTGAGCGAAGGGACGGATGCCCTGAAGCTGGGGTTTGCCAAACTGAGCAGCAGCCCGGCCCTGGCCGAGAATGATGCCCTGGCGGTGCGCAAGTCCGAGCGCAACGTCGAAAAGGCCTATCGCAAGGCCCTCAGCATCCTGTTCCAGGTGGATGCCCATGTGCAGCAGATCCAGCAGAGCAAGGAGCCGAGCATTGAGGCCCGCGTCATGAGCCGTGTCACGGAAATCTTCAAACGGCGCGAGCTGTACCGGCATCTTTCCAATGCGGGTGATCAGATTGCCAAGGCCGGGTCGGTTCTCCACGACATTGTGGTGCAGGTCTCTTAAGGAGGTATGAGCATGAGCAGTACTGCGACGAGCCCAGCAAAGAGTCCGGCCGGGTTGCTTGACGAACCTCCCCTCTCTTTGTGGCAAAAATTTCTGAACAATGTGTTCCCCAAGGTGCCTGATTTTTACGGGTTGCTCAACGATCAGTGCGAGATCATGGTGCAGACCATGGATGCCCTGCTGCTGCACATGGAGCACGGGGACCAGGGGGATCTGATCCGGCAGTTGGAAAAGCGTGGTGATGAGGTCAAGGCGCGCAACATGGCCATCCTGGGCAAGGCGTTTGCCACCCCCCTGGACCGGGAGGACATTTACCGGGCCATCACCGGTATCGACATGATTCCCAACTATGCCAAGACCACGGTGCGGGAGATGGAGGTGCTGCAACTGGCCCCGGACCGGCACATGCTGGAGATGGTGCGGGTCATGAAGACCGGCACCGATGCCTTGTATCGCGGTTTTTCCAAGCTGGCTTTCGACCCCCTGGGGGCGGTCGAGGATGAGCGGGCGGTGCGTCAATCGGTGCAGGATGTGGAGAATTGTTTCCGCGAAGCCAAGGGTGGCATGTTCGAGGAGTTTGCCGGCGGCGTGGCGAGCGAAGGGCAGGATGATTCCATCGAGGCCCGTCTCATGGTGCGGACCATCGAAATGTTCAAGCACCGCGAGCTGTACCGGCATCTGTTCAATCTGGGTGGTCAGTGCGGCCACATTTCCGTGGCCGGTCAGGTGCTCTACGATATCATGGTGCAGGTCTGATTTGATATTGCCGGATCTGTCCGGGTTGTTGTGCATGGCGGGGTTCAGGGGAGCATTTCCCTTGAACCCCGCAGTCGTTTACGGCCCCCGATCAAAAAAGCCGCATACGGCTTGAGGGGCCATTTAAACCGCACCCAGCCTGGGTACGTAGTATTGCGGGTCCAGGGGGATCATCCCACTGGCGGGGTCCAGGGGCAGAGCCCCTGGTGGGGTTCGGGGCAAAGCCCCGTGAGGATTTTATCCCTGATTCTCCAGGGTCTTGGTGGGGGCTTTGCCCCCACACCCCCACTGGGGGAGATAATCGCCCCCAGACCCCCATGAGCACTAAAAAAACTGCACATCCCAAGATGGGTGCGGTATAATGACCGGTTTCCCCTTGACGCATTTCACAGCACAGACGTTGCAATGATCCATTTTGCCTGGCCCTGGGTTTTCAGTTTATTGCCTCTGCCCTGGTTGGTTCGGTATCTGTTGCCGTCCGTCCGGGGACGGAGCGAGGCAGTGTTGCGGATTCCGGCTGGCAGTGGTCTGCAGTTGCCCAGCGCGTCGGCGGTGGTTGGCAGCAAGGTGCCGCTGGTCACCTGGTTGTTGGCCTGGGCGGTCTGGGTGTTGCTGGTGGGGGCGGCCAGTCGTCCCCAGTGGCTGGGTGAGCCGATCAACCTGCCCGTCAGTGGTCGGGATCTCATGCTGGCCGTGGATCTGTCCGGCAGCATGGAGACCCGGGATTTTCAGCTGGGTGACCAGATGGTGGATCGCCTGACCGCCATCAAGCATGTGGCGGGAGATTTTATCCGTCGGCGCACGGGAGACCGTCTGGGGTTGATCCTGTTTGGCAGCAATGCCTATCTGCAGGCGCCGTTGACCTTTGATCGCAAGACGGTGCAGACCTTTTTGGACGAAGCGGTCATCGGTCTGCCGGGGAAGGAGACCGCCATCGGGGATGCCATTGCCCTGGCGGTCAAAAAAAGCATGGAACGCCCTGCCGCGGAGCGTTCATCGGGCGCCCTGCCGCGGCACGATACGGCGCTGCCGGCAACCGGTCGGCGCGTCCTGATCCTGCTGACGGATGGGGCCAACAATGCCGGGCAGATCGCACCGCTGAAGGCGGCCCAACTGGCAGCCAAAGAGGGGTTGACCATTTATACCATCGGCATCGGCGCCGACGAGTTGCTGGTACGTTCCGTTTTTGGCACACGCCGGCTCAATCCGTCGTCGGATCTGGATGAAAAGGCTTTGACCGGGATTGCCGACCTGACCGGAGGTCGTTATTTTCGGGCCCGGGACAGTGAGACGCTGGTAC
Organism: Magnetococcus sp. DMHC-8; assembly: GCA_039908555.1. Lineage (GTDB taxonomy): Bacteria > Pseudomonadota > Magnetococcia > Magnetococcales > Magnetaquicoccaceae > Magnetaquicoccus. The sequence continues at coordinate 20,706 of JAMOAX010000002.1, read as the reverse complement.
AGATCCATCAACTGCTCGACCAGTTGGAACCGGTCCAGGATGATACCCGGACCTTTCGGCCCATTCATGCCCTGTTTCATTGGCCGCTGGGCTGTGCCCTGGTGTTGGGATTCTGGTTGAGCTGGCGGTGTCGCGGGGCGGGGGAGACGACATGATGCCGGTGCACTTGTTGCGTCCCGAATGGTTGTGGGCTTGGCTGCCGTTGTGGTGGTTGGTCTGGCGTCTGGCCAAACCCGCGCCGGGTGCCTCCGGTTGGCGTCGGGTGTGCGATGCGCATCTGTTGCCGCATATTCTGCAGCAAACCCGGCCAGGCGGTTTGCGGCGGTTCGCCTGGTGGGTCGCCGCGGCGGGCACGCTGCTCATCCTGGCCATGGCGGGGCCGGTCTGGCAGCGTCATCCTCAGCCGGTTTTTCAAACCCAGTCGGCCCTGGTGCTGATCCTGGACCTGTCCCGCTCCATGGATGCCATTGACCTGAAACCCAGCCGGTTGGTGCGTGCCAAACATAAAATGGTCGATCTGTTGCGCAAGCGGCGGGAGGGACAGACTGCCCTCCTGGTGTTTGCCGGGGAGGCCTTCGTGGTCACGCCCCTGACCCATGACACGGCGACCATTACGGCACAACTGGCCAGCCTGGATACCGGGCTGATGCCGGTGCAGGGCAGCCGTCCGGACCGGGCGATCAAGAAGGCCCTGGAGTTGCTGCAGCAGGGTGGCATTGCCCATGGCCATCTCCTGCTCATGACGGATGGCTGGTCTGGCGATGAGCAGATGGCCAGTCGGGTGAGCAGGGAAGGTCACCTCCTGACCATTCTGGGGGTGGGCACTCCGGAGGGTGCGCCGATTCCACTGCTGGACGGCGGTTTTCTCAACGATGCCCACGGTGCCATTGTCATGGCCAAGTTGGACAATAACCCGCTCCGCAAAGTGGCTCTCCTGGGTGGCGGGCTTTATCAGGCCATTCGTGCCGATGATGGTGACATCGATGCGCTGCTGGCAGTGCAACCATCCAACCGGTCCGGCGGTATCGAAAAGACCGACATGCTGTCGGACGATTGGCAGGAGGAGGGACCCTGGCTGGTGCTGGTCGTGCTGCCCATGGTCGCCCTGGTGTTTCGCCGGGGATGGCTGCTCCTGCTGCTGGTCTGGATGCCCGGCACCTCGCAGGCCGTGGAGTGGGATACGCTGTGGAGACGCCCGGATCAGCAGGCCATGCAGCAATGGGAGGCGGGACAGATGGAAGAGGCTGCGCGCCGGTTTGACAACCGGGAGTGGCAAGGGGCGGCCCATTATCGTGCCGGACAGCTCGAACAGGCCGTGGCCGCCTGGCAGGAGAGTTCTTCCACGACTGCCCTGTACAACAAGGGGACCGGGTTGGCTAGGTTGGGCCGTCTCCCGGAAGCTGCCCAGGCTTTTGCAGAGGTCTTGCAACGCCAGCCTGACCACGCCGATGCCCAACACAATCTGGCGATGGTACGCAAGGCCATGCAGCCCTCCGAGCAGAGCAAAGAGCAACCAGGCCCTTCGGGCCGGTCACAGCCACCCGGCCAGCAGCCACCCGGCCAACAGCAGTCCGGCCAGCAGCAGTCCGGCCAACAGCAGTCCGGCCAGCAGCAGTCCGGCCAACAGCAGTCCGGCCAGCAGTCACCCGGCCAGCAGTCGTCCAGCCAACAATCATCCGCTCAACAGCCATCCGGTCGGCAGACAGTCGATCAACCGGCGACCGGCCAGCCACACGCCTTGGGGGTGCGACGGAATGACCAATCCCCGTCGGGCAGGGAACCGGGGGGGCACGGAGCCGATGACCCCTCTGTGCCGGAGGCGCAGCAGGGCCATCCGGCCATCCGGGCGCAGAGTGAGCCAGTGGTGCCCGGTGGCCAGGGGGAGCAGTCACAGGAGTCGCAGGTGGCGATGGAACAGTGGTTGCGCCGTGTACCGGACGATCCAGGCGGGCTGTTGCGTCGCAAATTCCGGTATCAGTATCAACGTGATGGTGCCCAGGGCAGGGCAGAGGAGGGCGCGGAGAGATGGTGAGTCGATCTGCCGGCAGGGTGATTGGCCTGCTGATCATCATGCTGTTGGTTGGAGTGGGTGCGACCATGGGTCAGGCGGGTGCACTGCAGGTGCGCACCGACCGTCAACCCATACTGGAAGGTGAGTCTTTTCGCCTGATGTTTGAAACCGGACAGGAACCGGGTGGATCGCCGGATTTCTCGGTTCTGGAACGGGATTTTGAAATAGTCAGCAAGCAGCAGGGCAGCCGCTTCCAATCCATCAATGGTCAACGCACCCATCAGACCAGTTGGACAGTCACCCTGCTGGCCAGACAGGCTGGCACATTCACCATTCCTCCCATTGCTTTTGGGCGGGAACGAAGTCCCGAATATACTGTGACCATCCACAAGGAATCCCCTGTTGCCGCAAAAAAATCGGATCACAAACCGGAAGATCTTTTTCTGGAGGTCTCCACTGCGCCGGAAAAGGTGTATGTGCAATCCCAGGTCATTTATACCATTCGATTTTTTCGCTCTGTGGAGATATCCGGTGCCTCATTGACCGAGCCGCAACTGGACGCAGCCGATGCGGTGATTGAAAAGCTGGGGGAGGATCACAGTTTTGAGACCAGGCGCGACGGAGTGCACTATCTGGTGGTGGAACGGCGCTATGCCCTGTTTCCGCAACGGAGTGGCCGGTTGACCATTGCACCGTTGCGGCTGGAGGCGCAGATGGGCAAACGGGGATTGTTCAATCTGTTTGAAGACTCCTTCCAGGCCAAGGGGAGTGATATAAAACGGCGTCACTCCGCTGCCGTGGAACTGGATGTGGAACCGATTCCGCCCGGCTGGCCAAAAGCGCCCTGGTTGCCCGCCAACCGTCTGCAATTGATGGAAAAATGGAGCGACAATCCGCCCCGTTTCCAGGTGGGAGAGGCCGTGACGCGCACCCTGACCCTGCTGGCTGATGGCTTGACCTCTGCCCAGTTGCCAGAGATTACCGAAACGGGACAAACGGGTGCCTCCGCGACCGCCCCACTGAAACGTTATCCGGACCAACCGGTCCTGACCGATCAGCGTGAAAAAACCGGCATCATTGGCATGCGTCAGGAGAAGGTGGCCCTGGTTCCCTCCCAGCCAGGCCCGTTGGTATTGCCGGCCATTGAGGTGGCCTGGTGGAATGTCGGGACACAAATGCTGGAAACGGCCCGGTTACCGGAACGAACTGTTACTGTAATAGGAGAGACAACAAACCCGCAAGCCACCCTTCACGCTACAGAAACAAGCCGTCAGGCCGGGCACAAGCCACCCGTCACATCTCTCCCTGCCAAATCGGAAGATGCCCATCGGGCAGAAGCGGAAGACGGGTCTGTTCCAGAAACAAAAACGGATGAACAGGCCGGTTACATAAATGTTTTTAATCGTGAATATCCAGGATGGGTAACGCATTGCTTGGCCGCAGGCTGGTTTGTTACGGTAATAGTGGTCTGGTTGCACCCCCGTGTTTCCTGGCGGTCCCGCCGCGCCGATCGTTCCGATACAGTCACTGTTAACAGTGTGGGGCAGTCGTTGTCGTTACTGAAATTGGCGTGTCTGCAAAACGATCCGGCCAAGGCGCGATTCGCCTTGTTGGTCTGGGCGAGGGGTTGTTGGCCGGACCAGACCTTGCAACATGTCAACGACCTGCAAAGGCTGTTGCAGCGTATGGGGTTGGGGACCCTGGTGCAGGAAGTGACAACCCTGAATCGGGCGCTGTTCAGCCCGGCCTCGGTGAGTTGGTCCGGCCAGGCTTTGTGGGAGGCTGTTGCCGACTTGCCAGGGCAGACTGGTCGATCGGTTGAGGCTTTGCCGCCTCTCTATCCATGGCCTTGATCATCGTTGCATCCATGCTCACATCAGGGAACTGTGCCGGGATTGCGGGTCCAGGGGGGTCACCCCCCTGGCGGGTCCAGGGCAGAGCCCTGGGATTTTGCTGTTGCTGTTGATTTTAAAGGAAAGCTGAAGCCGGTTTTGCTTCAGCGTCCTTAATATGCACCGCAGGTGGGCTGACGAGTGGGGGTAAACGGGGTGGAACAGGATGAGAAAAATGGCTGGGCCGCCAGGATTCGAACCTGGGGATACCGGAATCAAAATCCGGGGCCTTACCGCTTGGCGACGGCCCATCATCTACACGGACACCTATATACCAGATTCCCAGTCGTTGGCAAAGGGATGTCTGTTGAAAGTTCGCCCGGTGTGCATGACCCACTCCGGATGGATGTGCTGCAATTGCCGGGCGGCCTGTTCGGCTGCAGACGGGCTGGCAAACACCCCAAACAGGGAGGAGCCACTGCCGGACATCAAGGTGGCCTGGGCGCCCTGTTGTTGCAGGGCCCGGGCGGCCAGGCCAATCACCGGGGCCATCCGGGTGGCCGTGGCCTCCAGATCGTTGACCAGCAGCGGCAACACGCTGTTCGGATAGGCAGGTGGCAACGCCGGGGGGCTGGCGATGGCCCGGTCCGGTTCCCCTGCGGCGTGCCAGGCCTGAAAGACCTGTCCGGTGGGCAGGATCACCCCCGGGTTGACCAGCAGCAATTCGGCTGCGGCCAGGTCCGGCAGGGGAGTAAGCCGTTCACCGACCCCCTCTGCCAGGGCCGCCTCGCCCCCCAGAAAAATGGGCAGATCCGCACCCAATTCCAGACCAATCTGCAGCAGACGGGACCGGGACAGATTCAGCTCCCACAACCGGTTGAGGGCCAGCAGGGTGGTGGCCGCATCTGAAGACCCCCCACCCAGACCAGCCCCGTGCGGGATCTGTTTGGTCAAGTGCAGATGGGCACCGTGCCGAAGGTTGCCCTCTTCCTGCAGGCGCCGTGCGGCCCGCCACACCAGGTTTTGTTCTGGTCGGGCGGTCACCGGCGGATCGCAGAACAGGCGCAGATCGGCGGTGGGGGTGGTGATGGTCAACCGGTCGTACAGGGGAAAAAAAGCCATGACCGTCCAGAGCAGGTGATAACCGTCCGCACGGCGTCCCACGATGCGCAACGCCAGATTGACCTTGGCGGGTGCCAAAAACTGTCGTCTTATCGATCCTTCCTTGCCGGCCTTGATCATCGTTTCGTCCAACAGGGCATCAAAACTCGCCAGCCTGCCTGCAGCGCACGCTGAGAACGCCACAGCAAAAAATTTATATGGGGTCCAGGGCAGAGTCCTGGGACTTTGCTGTTGCTTTTTGGCGCGATTTCAAGAGAAGCGTGACGCGGTTTTTGCGTCACGCGCATCGCGCCCAACATGCGCCGCAGGCAAGCTGCTTGCCACCATAAATCCCGATATTAATCAAACAAATTGGCTTCATAACATGTCCGTCAGATTGCCTGCGGCGCATGCTGAGGACGCCGAAGCAAAACCGGCTTCGGCTTTTTTAAAATCAACAGCAACAGCAAAATCCCAGGGCGCTGCCCTGGACCCGCCAGGGGGGTGACCCCCCTGGACCCGCAATTCTTGCATGGTTTCCTGAAGGTTTACTGGCCCTGAAAAGGCCGCTCCACCGGAAAGCCGCTGTACCGCTGCAACGCAGCAAACCAGTCCGCCGGAAAGGGTTGGGCCGGCACCTGCCACTGGCGCGCCGTCAAGGTGACCTGGGTCTCCCGCGGCAGCAGGGTGACCTGGATCTGGGCGGGCATCGGCGGGTCGGCGCCCTCCCGGGTTGCCGGCCACTGGTAGGTTACCCGGTAGGAACCGCCTGCTTCGGTTTGTCCAGTCCGTTCCAGTATCAGGCCGGTGGCCGGGTCCAGGAGGAGCTGTTCTCCCTGTCGGGTCAGCCAACCGCCCGCCGGGTCCGTATCGCGTTCAATCCGTTGGTCCGCCCAGGCGAGCAGGGCTTCCAACAGCTCTTCGGGTTGCAGACCGATGCCAATCAGATGGTGCAGCCCCGCGGCGCTGGCTGGCACCTCGACAATCTGCTGCCGGTCGGCATCCACCAGACGAAGCTCTTCGGGACCGGCAAACAGGACCGTCACGGCCTGTTGCATGGGGCCCAGCAGAGTCAGGCGGGTTCGCTGGGTGGCCTCCCCCTGAATGTCGGTACGCAAACGCCGACTGCCCTGGTCGGCAACCAGCTCCAGTACACCCGCCACCTGCCAGTGATGCAGACGCTCCCGCCGTCGTTGCTGGTCTGCATGGAACCGTTGCAGGGTAAGCCGGGGATGGGGATCAACCGGCCTGGCCCGTTCCTCTTTGGGAAGCGTGGTGCAGCCGGCGACCAGCACTGTCAACAGGACGAGCGCCAGCATGCAACGGCCCAGACCGTCGCCGATGCGCCCGGGCTTCTGGCAGGCCGGCGGATATGCGCCGGGATCAGGGAGAGATGGACGAGGCATTCTGATGGATCTTTTGTCGCAATTTCGAGTTTTTGGGGTCCATTTCCAGGGCCTTTTTCCAGACACCGATGGCCTCATCCGTCTTGCCTATGGCCCGCAGTACGTCACCCAGATGTTCGTGGATGGTGGGGTCCTTGGGTTCCAGACGGGCCGCCTCGCGCATGCGCGGCAGGGATTCATCCAGGCGGTTCAAACGGTACAAGGCCCAACCCACACTGTCGGTGATAAAACCATCCCCGGGTGACAGGAGCAGCGCCCTCTCCAGCAGTTTGAGGGCTTCATCCAGATGCTCATTGCGCTCTGTCCAAGTGTAACCCAGATAGTTCAGGGCATTGGCATCGTTCGGATTATGCTTGATATGCGTCAGCAAATCCTGCTCGGCTTCCGGCCAACGGTTCAGTTTGTCCAGGGCAATGGCGCGATTGAATCGCAGGCGGGCATGATCGGGGTCCAGGGCCAACCCCTGGGTGGCCATCTCCACCACCTCGGCATACTGTTCGTCCTGCATGAGCAACATGCTCAAGGCAACCACCAGTGTCAGGCGTACCTTGGGGTCACTGGCAGTGACAGTCAGGGTCTGGTCGGCTTCGGTCGCTTTGGTTGAAAAATCGGTTGCCAGCAGGGCCCGCACCCGCCGAATGCCCTCCGGTCGGTGTCCCCCCTCGGCCTCCAGAAAGGCCAACCGCAACTGGGCATCGGCATAAAACACCTCGCTGACCTTGATCTTGTTGTAGGCCGCCTCGGCCTCCTTGAAACGCTCCAGGGATTCCAGAACCTGGCCCAGGTAATAGGAGACCCGGGCATCGTCAGGACGGGCGGCCTCGGCCAGTCGCAACTCCTGCAGGGCCTCTTCATACCGCTTCTGGCTCAACAGAATCAACGCGGAGGTCAGTCTGGCCGGCACGCTGTCCGGAGCAATCTGACTGATCGCCTGAAATTCACTCAGGGCAGCATCCTGATCATCCCGGTTCAGCAGCAGTCGACCCATGCGGCTGTGAATTTCCTTGCTGTCCGGATGGGTGCTCAGAAAATCCCGATAGACGGCCTCCGCCTCTTTGGGACGCTTCAACTCCTGCAGGGCGGCACCCAATGCCAGCACCGCTTCCAGCTTGTCCGGGTCCGATTGGTAGGCCTTGCGAAACTGGACCACCGCCTTTTCCAGATCCGGCACGTTGACGTAGGCCCGACCCAGGGCCAGATGGGCCTTCCCGACCTGGGCCGGCTTGTTGAAGAGGGGAGAGAGGGCCTTGCGCGCCAGATCGATCTTGTTGACCCGGCCATACAACTGGGCCAATTGCAGACGCGCCGCCAGTTGATCCGGATTGATCTTCAAAATCTCCTCATACTGCTCCGTCGCTTTTTCAAAGGATTGGGTCGCGGTCAACAGGCCAGCCAGCAGTTGCCGGGACTTTTCATCCCGGGGGTCCAGGAAAATGGCCTCCTCGGTAAAATGAATGGATTTGTTCAGATCGCCTCTCTGGGTCGCCAGATGAGCCACCAGCATCCGGGTTTCCACCGACTGGGGGTCGGCCTTCGTCACCTCGGTAAAGGCCTTTTCCGCATCGTGCCAGTTGCGCTCACGGAGCAGAATGTGCCCCAGCAGATAGTAATAGTAGGCCCCGCCCTCCAGCAGGTGGCCGCCAAAGGCCTCGACAGCCGCCGGACCGCCACTGCCAACCGGCAGCACGGTCAGGGGAGGATGCTCCTCCGATGCCAGGGAGGAGGCAGAGTCCGCATCAAGGGGATCGGTCGCACTGGGGGAGATGCATCCTCCCAGAAGAGCGGTCAAGACCGAGACGACCAAACCAGCAGACAACCCTACACGGATCCATCTTTTCGACAACAAATTACTCACGTCCATAATGGTTCGATACCCGACAAGTGCACAACGAAAATAATTGGTTTATGAGAGCAGGTATATCCTACCTTGGTGGCGGGGTGGGCTGGGTTGCCCCGTCCATGGCGTGCACCTGTTTGACCAGCAGGTTCAGATCCAGCTTATACATTCGTGCCACATCCTTCAAGGTGTCCACCTGGGAAGCCATGCATTCCGCACACTCGATGCCCTGCTGCCACAGGATGCGGGCCAGGTGCGGGTATTCGCGGATCAACTGGGCCATGCACTGTGTTGGGTCTATTTCCCTCATTTTCGTACCCTCCCACGAAAAACGCGCCACCCCTGGTCTGCCGATGCTGCAAGCGGATCGGACGACCGCATCGCCCCGAAAATCATGTTCTTGACGAACAGGCACCGACAGGAATAGAATAGCGCGTTTTCAGCAAATCATCCAGCACAATCATCCCTGAATGAAAAGGAACAGGATACCATGGCCAGGAAAGCGACCCTTGGCGGCAAAGCCCCGCAAAGCGGCAACAACGTCTCCCACTCCCACCGCAAAACCCGGCATCAGTGGCAGCCCAACATGCAGGAACGGACCCTGTACAGCATGGCGCTGCATCGTTTTGTCCGGTTGACCTTGCCGGCCTGCGTCTTGCGGACGGTTGACCATGTCGGCGGCCTGGACAGCTACCTGCTTGCCACCCCCGCCGCGCAACTGGAAAAACCCATTCGCCAACTGCGGAAGCAGATCATGGAGCGCAGCGCCGGGCCCGCGGCAGTGGCCTGAATCAGCGGTCAACTCCTGTTGATATGCAAGTATTGAACCACCGACGGACGGTCGGTGGCGGCAGGTTGTCCATGCCCCGACAATCAACACCGGTTGGCATGCAGGTTGGCCGGTGTTTTTCTCCCCTCGGGAATGTGGCTGTTGCGGGTGGCGTGTCTGTATCCCGCCGCCGGCGGGTTCTCCCGGGTTTTGCGGCCCGGCCATGTCGCCTTGCAGCCCGGCTCAGGTCAACCCCAGCAAGGCACGGATCAGGCGGGTGCCGGGGTCAAATGTCAGCGAACCGGTCTCCAGCAGGCGTTCGTCGTAGGTGGTGTTGTGGTCCGGGGTAATGCCGGTGCCATACAGGGCAAAGGGCACCGGGTCGGCGTTGTGGGTTCTGCTGGCAACGGGCGTGGGATGGTCCGGCAGGGCAATGGCGCGACAGCCTCCCCGGGTCGCCATGTCGGCCAGCACAGGCCCGACCAGGCGCTGGTCAAAATCCTCGATGGCCTGGATTTTGTAATCCAACCGACCGGCGTGCCCCGCTTCATCGGGGGATTCCACGTGGACGAACATCACATCGTGGCGCGTCAGCCCCTCCAGACAGGCGCGGGCCTTTCCTTCGTAGTCGGTGTCAATCCAGCCGGTGGCACCCGGTACATGGATCACCTCGAAACCGATGTGCGTGGCGATCCCCCGCATCAAATCCACTGCCGAAATCATGCCGCCTGACAGACCGAAGCGGTCCCGGAACCGCTCCAACTCCGGCTTTTTGCCGTGTCCCCACAGCCAGATGCTGTTGGCGGGCTTTTCGCCCCGTTCGCTGCGCGCCCGGTTGACGGGATGATCGGCGAGCAGTGACCAGGAGGCTGACATGAGCTGTCGGATCGGGGCCGCATCCTGACCGGCCGGCAGATGGGGCTGAATGGCTTGATCAGAGATATCATGGGGGGCGACACAATGCACCTGGTGACCGCCATGACGCCAGACCAGCAGGTGCCGATAGCTGACACCGGGGTAAAAACGGAACTGTTCAGAGCCTAGGTGGTCGTTCAAATAACCAATCAGCTCGGCGGCCTGCCCCGTCGGGATGTGTCCGGCCGAAAAATCTTCCATGGTGCCCAGGTCGGGGGAGAGAGAGACCAGATTGCAGCGGAACGCCACATCCTGTTCCCCCAGCACCACCCCCATGGCAGCGGCCTCCAGGGGGCTTCGACCCGTATAGCTCTGCGTGACATCATAGCCCAGCACCCCCAGATTGGCGATATCGCTGCCGGGATAGTAACCCGCCGGGGTGTTGCGGGACCATCCACCCACACCATCCCGCACCATGCGATCCAGATTGGGGGTGCGGGCCACCATCAGAGGGGTGCGACCATCCAGTTCCGCCATCGGCCGGTCACTCATGCCATCGCCAAGAAAGATGATAAACTTCATGCCGTACTCCGCAAAACCACTGCATCGTCGTCCCCCGGGTGCACCGCTCACCCTGGAACCCGATGATTATTCCAAGACACCGACTGCGAGGTCAGGGGAGGGGCAGCCATTGACGGTCTGATCCCCGCAATCGGGTGGTTCGATTTACTGCAGCAAATCTTTCACAACCTCGCGCTCTGATCGCAACTCATTGAGAACGGTATTGAATTTTTCTTGCGCCCACCCGGAAAGGGAGAGCCCCTCGACGACTTCCAGGGCACCGTGGCCGGGATTGCGCAGTGGCAGGCCAAACATCAGGCCGGCATCGACGCCATAGGCGCCATGGGAGCAGACGGCGGCGGAAAACCAGTCTTGCGCGACCGTGGGCTGAATAAGGGAGGTGACATGGCCCATGATCGCGTTGGCCGCCGAGGCGGCACTGGACTGGCCGCGGGCCTTGATGACCGTGGCACCCCGTTCCTGGACCGTGCTGACAAAGGTCTCCCGCAACCAGGCCTGGTCGTCGATCACCTCGGTGACAGGTCGCCCATTGATCAGGGCATTTTCAAAGTCCGGGTATTGGCGGTTGGAATGATTGCCCCACACCACCAGACGGGAAACGGCGGATATGTCAGTACCGGCCTTGCCGGCCAGCAGGGCCTGGGCACGGTTTTGGTCCAGGCGCATCATGGCGGAAAAACGGTCATTCGGTATCTCGCTGTTGTTCATGGCAATCAGGCAATTGGTATTGCACGGGTTGCCCACCACCACCACCCGGACATCGGCCGCACTGCGATTCAGGGCCTTGCCCTGTCCGACAAAGATGGGGCCGTTGATCCGAATCAGGTCCGCCCGCTCCATGCCGGGACCGCGGGGACGGGAACCGATCAGCAGCGCCCAATTGATGCCGTCGAAGGCGACTTCTGCCTGGTCGGTGACCGTGACGCCCGTCAGTGTGGGAAAGGCACAATCCTCCAGCTCCATGACCACACCCGACAAGGCGGTCATCGCCGCCGGAATTTCCAGCAGATTCAGATGAACCGGACGATCTGCGCCGAACAACTGGCCAGAGGCAATGCGAAACAAGAGGCTGTAGGCAATCTGACCGGCGGCCCCGGTGACTGCAACGCGAATCGGACTGGACATGTTTCCCTCCCACACCATTGGTAATGTGAACCGTACCGGGTCCCCCCACGTGCGACACCGGCCAATGGAGCCTGGGGTGTCCCGCGCCTGGGCGATCCGCCACCCTGCTTTTGCGCACAGGATGACCTACCCGGGACCAATGCGCAAGTTTTGCTTTTCCCGGTCTGACACATCCTCAAAAAGGACGCCGGGGCATCCTGGGCAGACCGCCCCGCAGCATTCCCTTCTGACCGATCCGGCCCAGACGTTTCATCAGGGTTTGGGCCTGCACAAACTGTTTCAACAGTTGATTGATATCCTGGACCGTGGTCCCGGACCCCTTGGCGATGCGACGTTTGCGCGAGGCGTTGAGCAGCAGGTGTTTGCGCCGCTCCTGCAGGGTCATGGAGAGGATGATCGCTTCGGTTTTTTTGAGCTGGGCTTCGCCCAGTTCCATGTCGCGTCCCTTGATGGCCTGTTTGACGCCGGGAATCATGTTCATCAGGTCGCTCAGCGGGCCCATCTTTTTGACCTGGCCCATTTGTGCCAGAAAATCTTCCAGGGTGAAGGAGGAGGTCTGGAGCTTTTGCTGCAACTTGGCCGTTTCGGCCAGATCCACCTTGGCCATGGCGGTTTCCACCAGGGTCAGGACGTCGCCCATGCCCAGAATGCGGGAGGCCAGCCGTTCCGGGTGGAAGGGTTCCAGCTTATCCAGGGCTTCGCCGGTCCCCAGAAACTTGATGGGTTTGCCCGTGACCTGGCGTATGGAGAGGGCCGCCCCGCCCCGGGCGTCACCATCGGTCTTGGTGAGAATGACACCGGTGATATCCAGTTGTTCGTTAAAGCTGCGGGCCACGGTCACGGCATCCTGACCGGTCATGGCATCGGCGACCAGCAGGATTTCGATGGGTCGGATATGGTCGCGCACCACCTGCAGTTCGGCCATCAGCTCTTCGTTGATGTGCAGTCGCCCGGCCGTATCCAGAAACAGGACGTCATAACCGCCGTTCCGGGCGGTTTCCAGGGCACGCTGGGCAATGGCCAGAGGTTGCTGGCCGCCCTGGATGGGCAGGGTGGTCACCTTGACCTGCTGGCCGACGGTGGCCAACTGTTCCATGGCCGCCGGGCGATAAACATCCAGGGAGGCCAGCAGACACTTCTTGTGCTCCTTCTCCCGCAACCAGCCAGCCAGTTTGGCGGTGGTGGTGGTTTTGCCCGAACCTTGCAGACCCACCATCATCACCACGGCGGGTGGTTGCGTGGCCAGATTGAGGCGGGTGTTCTGTTCGCCCATCAGCAGCACCAGCTCCTCATGGACCACCTGGATCACCTGCTGACCCGGAGTGAGCGAATCCAGTACCTCCCGGCCAATCGCCTTTTCGCTCACCCGGGCGATGAAAGATTTGACCACCCCAAGGTTGACATCCGCCTCCAGCAGGGCCATGCGCACTTCGCGCATGGCTTCCTGGATATTGTTTTCATTGAGAGAACCACGCCCCCGCAGTTTTTTGAAAACGGCCTCGAAACGGTCCGAGAGGGTATCAAACATGGTGTACCTTTCTGGGTGGTTGGTGGTTGACGATGGCGGGGGTCAGCCGCCCGCAACGGTGTGTCTTACCGGGGGTTGCTCCCCGCCACGACCGGATAGCCAAGCAGTCGCCATTCTGCCATGGAACCATCGTACAGACGGACCCGGGTAAAGCCCAAATGGCGCAACAGCAGCCAGGTGTGCGCAGCCCGATGGCCGGTTTCACAGTAGACGATCATCTCCTGCTGGCGTTCGACCGCACCCACCTGGGCAAACAACATGGACAGGGTGGCCGGATCTTTCAGCCGTGGGTCCTGGGGGTCGCGCAGGGCATCCGTCCAGTTGAACAGGCGGGCGCCGGCAATGTGGCCGCGGGGTTCCCGCAGGGTCAGCCCCTGGTACTCCTGTGGCGTGCGGGTATCCAGCAGCAGCACGGGCTGACCGGGACGGGAGGCCTCCACCACCTGGGCGGTCGTCGCCTCCCAGGCCGGTTGGGGCCGGGGGAGAAAGGTGTCGAGCCGGGCTGGCGGTGGTTCAGGGGTCATGGGCCGGTTTTCCCGGTACCAGATGCCCAACCCGCCATCCAGCACGGCCACGGAGGGGTGCCCCAGGGAGGCCAGGGTCCAGGCCGCCCGGGCCGCATCCATACCGCTGCCGACATCATAAACCAGAACCGGCGCACCAGTGGTCACACCCGCCCGGCCAAAGCGCTCCGCCAGCAGGGCCTGATCAGCCCGCATGCCTGGCACTCCGTTGCGCAGGGCGACCAGATCCGTCAGCGACAGCAGCGCCGCACCGGGAATGTGCAAGCGGGGATAATGGCTTTCCCCGCCAATCTGCAGGATGCGCAATCCCGGGTGGGACAGGTGATCCGCCAGCCACGCCGTATCCACCAACAGGCCGGGAAAGGGATCGTCGAGCACAAGAGAGGAGGTGTCGGTCATCGGTATACTCGGTGTGATCAGACGGACCGGGAGGCTGCATCGCCATCCACGTTGGGCAGGGCGGCCTGAATGGCCTGGAAGGCGGGCAGGTCGGCCAGCAGGAGGTCCACCAGATGGGGATCAAACTGCTTGCCGCGTCCCTCGCGGATCAGTTCGACCACCCGGGGCAGATCCCAGGCCCGCTCATAATACCGGTCGTGCAACAGCGTATCAAAGACATCAACCAGGGTGGTTATCCGGGCAAACAGGGGAATCTCTTCACCCACCAACCCCTTCGGATAGCCCTGACCATCCCATTGTTCGTGGTGTGCCTCGGCAATGCTGGCCCCCACCCGCAGAATGCGATGGCTGTTGTTCTGCAACAGACGGGCGCCCACTTCCGTGTGGGCCTGCATGACGGTCCACTCCTCGGTGGAAAGTTTGCCCGGTTTGGTCAGAATCAGGTCGGGAATGGCAATCTTGCCCAGGTCATGCAGCGGCGCGGCCAGCCATAACGCTTCCACATCCTCTGCCGACAGGCCGGCCTTTTGGGCCAGCAGACGGGTGCTGTCCGCCACCCGGCGAAGATGGTGTTCCGAGTGGGTGGCATGAGAATCGACGATGCTGCTCAGGGAAAAGGTCAGCTCCCGTTGCGCATCCAAGCGGTCCTGATTGGCATAGGCATTGTCGAACGCCAGCGATACGTTGACCGAAAAAATGTCGATCAGTTTGCGATCCAGGGCATCCAGCGGTTTATGACCCTGCAAAAACAGCAGGTTGAATGAACCAGAGCGGGTGCGGAAGTGGCCCACGTAACAGTTGGCCTCGCACAGGCTGCTGCCTGTCTGGATGGCCTTTTCCACCAGGGCGACCGCATGGGCATCGGCAGATTCCCGGACGGTCTTGCCGATGGACTGTTCGTAGGAACCAGTACCGGCATACAGGGTCAATTGCCTGTTGGTGTCGGTGGCGGCAAACCCGGAGGGCTGCACATACAGGGCTCCTTCCTCCAGTTCCAGCAGGGCAACCAGTTGGATGAGTACCCCGGTGGCCAGATCTTTCAATGATTGCGGTTCAAACAGGCTTTGGGTGGCGTGAATGATCTTTTCCAGACCCCGCCGGTTTGCCTCTATGATCCTGAGATCCCGATAGGCACGCAGGGAGGAGGTGATCGCGGTGGTCAGTTTCTGGGCTGTGAGTTCGGTTTTTTCTTTGTAGTCGTTGATGTCATAGGCGGTGATGACCTTTTGTTCCGGGGCACGTCCCGGTTGTCCGGTGCGCAGAATAATACGCACGAACTGATTGTTCAGCTCATGGCGGATGTACTGCACCGCTTCCAGCCCGGACTCCTCCCGTTCCATGACGACGTCCAGCAGCAGGATGGCCGTGTCGGGATGCTCGCGCATCAACCGTTTGGCCTCTTCTCCCGAGCGACCGAACAAAAACTGCAAGCCCCGCCCTTCAAAAACAAAATCCCGCAGCACCATCTGGGTGAGGGAGTGGACGTCCACGTCATCGTCGATGACCATGATTTTCCATGGGGTGTTGTCCCAATGCTGCGGGGTTGTGCCGGGTGTCGCCGGTCCAGCCTCTGCTGCAAACGCAATGGAATCGTTATCTTGCATGATGCGTCATGCCTCTGCTGTCGTGGGTTCGGCGGGGAGGTATATTTCGTACAAGGTGCCTTCTCCGGGGGCGCTGACACAATGGATGGTGCCTTTCAGGGTCTGGGTGACCAGATTGAAGACAATGTGCAACCCCAGACCGCTGCCTCCGCGCTGCCGGGCCGTCGTGAAAAAGGGCTCAAAGATGCGCAGCCGGTCTTTCTCTTCCATGCCGCAACCATTATCGGAGTAGCGCAGCCGGATGTCACCCCCTGTTTCCACCACATGAAAAAGAATTTTGCCCGCCTCTCCTTCCTGCCAGGCGTGTATAAGGGAATTGACGACCAGATTGGTGATGATTTGCGACAGGGCGCCCGGACAGCTGTTGATCTCCAGGGTTTCCGGGCACTGTACCGCCACCCCGTGCCGGGTCTGTTTCAGGCGGGGACGGAGACTGAGCAGGACATGATGAATGTATTCATGAAGCCGGAAGGTGCGCCGATCCTCGTGGGTCCGGTCCACGGCTACCTGTTTGAAACTGCGGATCAATTCTGCCGCGCGTCCGAGGTTGTGAGAGATCATGTGGGTCGATTCCACCACGTCGCTCAGAAAACGCTCCAGTTCTGTTTTCCGCAGTGTGCCCTCCGCAAACCGGTCGACACACTCCCGGCTTTTCTGCGCCAGAAAGGAGGCTGCCGTCACACCGGTGCCCAGGGGGGTGTTGATCTCATGGGCCACTCCGGCCACCAGACTGCCGAGGGAGGCCATTTTTTCCGACTCCACCAACTGCGACTGGGTCCGTTTGATCATGACCAATGACTGTTGCAGGGCATCATTGGCCATCTGCAGTTCTGTCTGACGGAGCTTGTCCCGCAATCGGGAATGGACAATCTCATCGGTCATCCAGCGAAACTGCTCGCCCATGATCATCAACTGGTCGCCGGTTGCCACATCCTGTCTGTGCAGGCCCAGGCGGTCGATGGCCGTCTCCACCATGCTTTCCGTAAAACGCTGTACGCTGCGGGTGACCGAAAAGACCATGGCCAGAAACAGGGTGCCCAGCACGGCATAACCGATGGCGCGCTGTTGCCGCTCTGCCCGGACGATGGCATCGCTGATCTGGGCAATCTCGGTCAGGGGGACCAGCGTGGCAAAATGGATCGGTATATCGATGGCGAAACTGTAATCAAGAAATTTGTTGCCCAGCAGAATGTATTGACGGGTCAACTGTGCGATGGTCATGCCTGCCTGGATGGCCTCCGGTCGACTGCTGGCAAAGACCCGGCCGGTTTCACCATGAATGAAAGCCACCGCGCTGTTGGTCTCCGTCCGGCTGTGAAAGATGGAGAGAAAATCATGGTTCAGGGGGGCGATCAGGGCGAGAAAGGCGTCCGGTCGGGCCGATTCCGTCGTGTCTCTGACCCCGGTAACGGCCAACAGATAGAGGGCACCATCGGCATCGGCCGCAATGTGGCTGTGGTCTTCCCCTTTCAACAGCTCTGGCAGAATCCGGTTCAGGTAGTCATCGGGCAGGGGCGGCAAACCCTCCTCCCGCACAAACAGCTCCCGCAGGCGCCGTTCCCTGTCCAGCAGGGCGATATAGGGTGCGGCCACCATACCGCGCATCACCGAACGGGGCGGCAACCAGGGTGGTCGATTATCGCCAACCCATTGGGTTACGACCGGGGATGTGTCGGCCCATGCCGACGTCACCGACTCCACATGGTGTACAAAGGGGGTCAGGAAGGAGAGCATGCGGACCGACTGCTCCTGCTGACGCACATACTCATCAAACAGAATCCGATCCCGTTGTGCCTGAATCTCCAATTCACTCAACAATCTTTGCCGGAAAATTTCCCGGACTTGCCCGGTTTGCCAGGCATCGGCGCCCACCCAGAACAGCACGCCCAGGCAGACCGCCACCATCAGTGCCTTGGTGGTCAGGGGGGTGCGCCGCCAGATCGTCCGCCAGAACGAGGGGGGGGTGAGACTCTCCGCCATCATCACGGTTCCCCGATCAACTCGTCATCCTTGAATTTCCAGCCATGTTTTTTCAGTTCGGCAGCCGGGACCACATGGAAGGAAGGATCGATCCGGCCAGCATTGTCCATGAGGTATTGAACCAGTTGCTGGGCCTGCGGCTTGGCGGTGTTGGCCGCACTCCAGGTGGAGACATTGTAGACCCAGTAGAAAGGGTAGCGCCCTGTCTTCAAGGTGTTGACATCCAGCGGGTCATGACCGTCCACCCGAATGCTCTTGACGGTGTTTTTGTGTTTGGAGTCGTTGAGCAGTTGCCAGTTTTCCACATAGCCCAGGGTGCCCGGGTGTTTGGCAACATGGGTGACCATGTCGAGGATGGTGCCCACCTCGTTGATGCGCGGCCCGAACAATTCCTCATTGTCCAGAATCAGCCGCCAGTGTCCCGGCCGGAATTTGCAGTGCAGCCGGGTGATCGGTCGGATCAGGAGATCCTTGGGATATTTTTCCCCGATGCCAGGGATCTGTGACCAGCGAGTCAGTTTGCCCCGGAAAACATCCCGTACCTGCTCGGTGGTCAGTTGGTCAACGGGGTCAGCGGCATTGGCCAGAATGGGCAGGGGGGAGATGCCGACGGTGTGCCAGCGCAGACCGGGCAGACGGTCCACCCGTGCCGCCGGACAGCAGGAACCGCCCACATCCACCTCCTTGCGCATGATCCCCTCGGCGGCCGGGCCGCAGGTGCCTTCGCGGACCGAGACCTTGACCCGATGGGCCTTGGCGTACTCCTGCACCAGGGGCAGCAGACCCGGATAGATGTTTTGATCCAACAGCAGCACGACCTCGGCACCCGCATCCTGCTCCCGGTAGCGGATGGGCTGTTGTTGCCACTCCTCCGGTTTGCTGGTGACCTCTGCCGGGTCGGAAAAAGGGGCGCCCTTCAAGGTGGCAGGCACCCCGGGCGCTGCCCATCCATCCGGACAGGAGAGCGACAGCAGCAGGGCCAACAGCACCCCCATGTGCATGATCCCGTGTTTCATCTCATTCCCCCTTGCATGTTTTGACCCGTCAAATCAGCTTTGTCACCCCGCTAGCGGTCCAGATGTCCCTCCACCCAGGCCCGTACCAGCCGCTGCGATTCGGTCAACTGGGTGCGGGTCATCTGGCCGGCCAGTCGGTCCCGTTCCCGGGCGGCCGCCTTGTAACCATTCATGGTGGCCAATGTGTACCATTGGTGGGCGGCTGCGACATCTTTCCATGCGCCCTGTTCGTCCTCGTACAACATGCCCAGGCTGTTCATGGCATCGGCATCGCCCCGTTCGGCGGCTTGTCGATACCAGTGGGCCGCGGCCCGTTCATCCCGGGGCATGCCGTCACCGTAGGCATACAAATTGCCCAGATTGTTCATGGCCTCGACATGGCCTTGTTCCGCTGCCCGACGATACCAGAGGAGCGCCTCTGACGGGTTGCTTTCCACCCCCCGGCCATCCCGATGGAGGGTGCCCAGACTGTTCTGGGCGCTGGCATCCCCCTGGTTGGCGGCCTTGCGATACCAGACGATGGCCTCCTGGGGATCGCCGGTCACGCCCTGGCCGGTAGACAAACGATCCCCCAGACTGTTCTGGGCCGCGATGTGCCCCTGTCTGGCGGCGTTGCGACACAACAGCAGTGCCTGCCGATCATCCCTGGACACCCCGACGCCTTCCCAGTACAGGATGCCGAGATGATACTGGGCATCCAGATTGCCCGCCTCGGCGGCCAGACGATAACACCGGGCCGCTTCCGCCCAATCCTGGGGCACCCCCTGCCCGTTGGCGTGCATCATGCCCAGGTGCCATTGCGCCGTCCCATGACCCTGTTCGGCGGCTTTGCGGTACCAGGCGACCGCCTCCCGGTCGTCCCGGGAGAGGCCACGGCCCTGCTGGCAGTGCCAGCCCAGCAGGCACTGGGCGCCCCGGTGACCCTGGGCGGCGGCCTTGCGGTACCAGGCGACCGCCTCCCGGTCATCCTGGGCCAGACCATGGCCGTTGGCACAACACTGGCCAAGGTTGTACTGGGCAACGGCATGACCCTGCTCGGCGGCCCGGCGATACCAGAGCGCCGCAGTGTGTTCGTCCCGGTCCACCCCCTTGCCGCTGCGGTAAAGGTTGCCAAGATTGTTCTGGGCCTGGGCGTTGCCCTGCCCGGCGGCCTGATGATACCAGCGGAAAGCCTCCTGATAATCCTGGGTCACCCCCTGTCCTTCCGCATAGCGGGCCCCCAGACTGCCCTGGGCAGCGGCGTGACCCTGCTCTGCCGCCCGACGGTACCAGAGCACCGCCTGCTGATCATCCTGTGGAACCCCCTGACCCTTGCGGTAAAGGGTGCCCAGGGTAAACTGGGCATCGGCATGGCCCGCCTCGGCGGCCTTGCGATACCAGGCGAGGGCTTCCCGTTCATTCAGAGGGAGACCCAGTCCCTTGCCGTAGGCTACCCCCAGGCAATACTGGGCATCGGGGTTGTGCTGTTCGGCAGCCTTGTAATACCAGAAGACGGCCTCCGCTTCATCCTTGGGCACCCCACGCCCCTGGGCATACAACAGGCCGAGTTGGGCCTGGGCCGCCGCATTGCCCTGTTCGGCCGCCCGTCGATACCAGGTCAGCCGCTCCTGGTCATCCTGGAACAGGTCCGAACCGGTGGCATACAGGGCATGCAGAGCGGATTGGGCGCCGGCGTGACCCTGTCCGGCGGCCTTGCCGTACCAGTGGGCGGCCTCCCGTTCATCCCTGGGAACCCCCTGACCGTGGCAACAGAGCTGCCCAAGGCTGAACTGGGCGTTGGCCTCCCCCTGTTCCGCCGCCAGGCGATACCAGATGGCGGCCTCCGCCGCATTTTGTGCCACACCCTGGCCGTTGTAGTAAATGTGTCCCAAAAACAACTGATGCTCCGGATGGCCCTGTGTGGCGGCCTGACGATACCAGAAAAGGGCCTGCTCGCCATCCTGTGGAACCCCATCCCCGTCACTGTACAGATCGCCCAGCCACAGCTGGGCTTCCAGCAGCCCCTGCTCGGCGGCCCGACGACCCCAGGCCAGGGCGGTGGTCGGGTCCTGGTCAACCCCGGTGCCGTCGCTGTAACAGACCGCCAGGCTGAATTGTGCGACCGGATCACCCCGCTCGGCCAACGGCAGCAGCTCTG
>JAMOAX010000226.1:0-3255 GCA_039908555.1 Magnetococcus sp. DMHC-8 | reverse complement strand
CAGACGGTCGTAAAATACATGCCCTCGCGACCGGGGGAGCTCATCCCAGGTCAAAAACATGTCCGGTTGCCGGTCTTTTCGTCGCCCCAGTGCCATCCCATCCTCCCAAGGTTCAGGTTTCCACCATTCTACCATGGGATGAGTTGTTGGGCGACATTTTCAACGGGCTGCTAACGGCAATGCCGCAGGGCCAGCACCGCCTTGGTGCTGCCCTTGAGGGGCACGGTGTACTTGAACATGGACTTGCCGTTGGAGAAAGAGACAATCATCTTGCTGCGCTTGCCCATCAGGTTCAACAACCCCTGGGTGTTCTCCAGATATTGCCAGCGCCAGTAGTTGTCCTTGGCAGAGGCGTCGGCGACAAAATTGATGTCCCGCGGCTTTTCCTGATCGAACTGGATGCGCACCTTTTTCTGGGCAATGCCGATGCGGGTCTTTTCGGTGAACATCTCCCCGAAATATTCGTCGGAGGGAAACAGGGCCAGGATGGCGGCCGGTTCCTGGTCTCCCTCATGCAGCAAAATTTCCAGTTTGCAGGTCCCCTCCACCTTGCGTACCGTGTAGCGTCCACTTTTGTAGATCTCCTTGGCCTGCAGGTCGCCCCACGGCAACAGGACCAGCAAACCCAGCAAGACAAGCAAAAAGCGCATGGCAAAATCCTCCCTTTCGTCCCATTTTCAACGTATCGGCCCCGGGTGCCATTCCCGCCGCATGGCACACCCCGCAACCCGGCAAGCGGTGTACGATCCTCCTCCTGCCAAAAATACACTCAAGACCGGTTCCGTTTCAGGGTTATTATGTTACCCTATCATCCATCCCGTGGCCAGTCACGATGGTTTCCGACCCTCATTCGCCCCATCATGGCGGCAACCGGTCTCCTCTTTCAACCTTCTTTTTTGCCGGAATGCGAAAAATGGTGCAACAAGCGCACAACATGACACAAAAAATGGAGATGTTTCACCGGCTGTTGGCAACGCGCATCCTGATTCTGGACGGGGCCATGGGCACCATGATCCAACGGCATCGATTGACGGAGGCCGATTTCCGGGGAGAACGTTTTGCCCATCATCCGGTGGACCTGCAGGGCAACAACGACCTGCTCTCCCTGACCCGCCCCGACCTGATCCGTGCCATCCATGCCGCCTATCTGGAGGCCGGTGCGGATATTCTGGAAACCAATACCTTCAACGCCAACGCCATTTCCCTGGCCGACTACGGCATGGAGTCGCTGGCCTACGAACTGAACAAAACCGCCGCCCGACTGGCCCGGGAGGAGGTCGAGCAGGCCGAGGCCCGCCAGCCTGACCGGCCCCGCTTCGTCGCCGGGGTGCTGGGCCCCACCAACCGCACCGCCTCCCTGTCGCCCGATGTCAACAACCCCGGCTTTCGCAACGTCTCCTTCCGGGCGCTGCAGGCCGCCTACACCACCGCCATCGAGGGGCTGGTGGACGGGGGCGCCGACCTGCTGCTGGTGGAAACCGTGTTTGACACCCTGAACTGCAAGGCGGCCCTGTTTGCCATCATGGCCTTCAACGCCGGACGCACCGAACCCCTGCCCATCATGATCTCGGCCACCATTGCCGATCAGAGCGGGCGCACCCTCTCCGGCCAGACGGTGGAGGCCTTTTGCCACTCGGTGGCCCATGCCCGTCCCCTCAGCATGGGGCTGAACTGCGCCCAGGGGGCAGAACAGATGCGCCCCTATCTCCTGGAGTTGGGTCGGATGACCGATGCCCGGGTCTCTGCCCATCCCAACGCCGGCCTGCCCAACGAACTGGGCGGCTATGACGAAACCCCCCAGGCCATGGCGGACCGCATCCGCGAATTTGCCCAGTCCGGCCTGCTCAACATTGTCGGCGGCTGTTGCGGCACCACCCCCGACCACATTCGCGCCATCGCCGCCGCCGTGGCGGGCCTGCCACCACGCCAACCGGTCGCCCTGTCCTCCGACTGCCGGTTGAGCGGGCTGGAACCCTTCAACATCACCCCGGACAGCCTGTTCGTCAACATCGGCGAACGCACCAACGTGGCCGGCTCTCGCCAGTTTGCCCGTCTGATCCTCGAGGAACAGTATGAAACGGCCCTCGAGGTCGCCCGCAAACAGGTGGAAGAGGGGGCCAGCCTGATCGACATCAACATGGACCATGCCCTGCTGGATGCCGAAACGGCCATGCCCCGCTTTCTCCATCTCATTGCCGCCGAACCCGACATCAGTCGGGTGCCCATCATGCTCGACTCCTCCAACTGGGCGGTCCTGGAGGCCGGGTTGCAATGCATCCAGGGACGCGGAGTGGTCAACTCCATCAGCCTCAAGGAGGGAGAAGAGTCCTTCCTGGCCCAGGCCCGTCTGGTGCAACGGTATGGCGCGGCCGTTCTGGTCATGGCCTTCGACGAGCAGGGTCAGGCCGACACCCTGGAACGACGGCAGGCCATCTGCCAACGCGCCTACCGGCTCCTCACCGAACAGGTCGGGTTTGCACCGGGAGAAATCATCTTCGACCCCAACATTTTTGCGGTGGGCACCGGCATCGAGGCCCACAACCGCTATGCCGTGGATTTTTTCCAGGCCACCCGGTGGATCAAGGCCAACCTGCCGGGTGCCCTGGTCAGCGGCGGGGTCAGCAATGTCTCCTTCGCCTTCCGGGGCAATCCGCTGGTGCGGGAGGCCATGCATGCCGTTTTTCTCCACCATGCCATCCAGGCAGGCATGGACATGGGCATCGTCAACGCCGGACAGTTGCCGATCTATCAGGAAATACACGAACCCCTGCGGCAACGGGCCGAGGATCTCCTGCTGGACCGGCTCGCCGATGCCACCGAACGGCTGCTGGAGTTGGCCGACACCCTCAAGACCACGACCAGCCAGGAGGGCAACCGGGAGACGGCATTGGCCTGGCGTCAGGCCCCCGTGGCCGAGCGCCTCATGCATGCCATGGTCAAGGGGATCACCGAATTTATCGAAGTGGATGTCGAAGAGGCCCGTCTGGCGGCCCCCCATCCCCTGGCCGTGGTCGAAGGACCATTGATGGATGGCATGAACCGGGTGGGGGCCATGTTCGGCGCCGGGGATCTTTTCCTCCCCCAGGTGGTCAAAAGCGCCCGGGTCATGAAGCAGGCGGTGGCCTGTCTGCTGCCATACCTGGAATCCGCACCGGGGACCGCCGGGGAGGACACCCGCAAGGGACGCATCCTGCTGGCCACGGTCAAGGGGGATGTGCACGACATCGGCAAGAATATTGTCAAGGTGGTGTTGCA
>JAMOAX010000225.1:0-3260 GCA_039908555.1 Magnetococcus sp. DMHC-8 | reverse complement strand
ATTTTAACCATGCCTACCGGGTGGAAGCGGTTTCCATCGGTGACAACATCGGCCTGTTCTCTGGTGTGCAATCGCCAGTCGTGGCGGATACATCGGGAATTCCCGTCGGATCTGCCTATTTTCAGACCGATGGGACCATCTGGAAACGCGCCGGTCTGGGACCGTCGGACTGGGTCCGCATGGTTGCGGAGGACTCTGCCCTGTTCACCGGGGCTGTCTCTTCTATCACCATCAGCAATCTGGCTTTGAGCCGGGCGTTGGTCAGCGATGGAAGCGGCAAGGTGGCCGTATCTGCTGTGACCGCAACCGAGGTGGGGTATGTGGCGGGTGTTACGTCGGCCATTCAGGCACAGTTGAATGGCAAAGCGGCGAAGGAAATCCTCCAGAACAGCCGTTCTGCCAACTATACCCTCGTGCTGTCCGATGCGGGCAAGCAGATCCTGCACCCTGCCGCAGACAACACCGCCCGAACCTTCACCATCCCGGCCAACAGCAGTGTGGCGTTTCCGGTCGGCACGCAAATATGGTTTGTCAACGAGCGGAACACCGTCACGATTGCCATCACCACAGACACCCTCATGTTGTCCCCCTCTGGTGCCACAGGCAGTCGCACATTGGCGGCCAGAGGGGTCGCAACCGCGCTGAAGATCACCGCCACCAAGTGGATGATCTTCGGGTATGGTCTGTCGTGAAGAGAAGCACAAGAGATTTCATTCCAACCCCGCCTTGGCGGGGTTTTCCATTTATGGGTGGTTGTGGCAGCGAACGTAGGGGGAACAGAACACCCGATGATCATTCGACTGACACAGCTCGACGGCAAGCTGCCGAATCTGGCCCTGATGCGGCTGGCCAGCTATCACCGACAGCAGGGCGATGAGGTGGTTTTCACCCGGGAACCGGCCCGCACCCTGTTTGAGCCTGCCTATGATCGCGTTTACGGATCGGTGATTTTCAACTCATCGGCCCATTTGGTGGAGCAGTTTCGTCGCCATTTCCCGCAGGCCATCCTGGGGGGCACCGGTTCCGGGAATCTGCACACCGTTGAACAGGTGATCGGCCAGGAGTGGGGACAGTTCGACTACAGCGATTACCCGGCGGTCAAGGAATCCATCGGCTTCACCCAGCGCGGATGCCGGATGCACTGCCGTTTTTGCGTGATGCCTGAGCGGGAAGGCAAAGCGCGCGCTGTCAACACCATCCACCAAATCTGGCGGGGCCCTCCCCATCCCCGCAAGGTCCATCTGCTCGACAATGACTTTTTCGGGCAACCGGAAAGTGCGTGGCAGGCACGCATTGATGAACTGCGAGAGGGCGCATTCCGGGTCTGCTTCGGTCAGGGTATCAATGTGCGCGGGATCACGGCTGCACAGGCCAGCGCGTTGGCCTTGGTCGAATATCGGGACACCAAATTCCAGCAACGACGGCTCTACACCGCCTGGGACAATCCGAGAGACGAGCAGCGATTTTTCACCGGGGTCGACACACTGGAAAAGGTTGGCATCCCGCCCACACACCTGATGGCCTACATGTTGGTCGGCTTTGATCCAACGGAATCGTGGGACGGCATCCTGTCCCGGTTCAACAAAATGGTGGACCGGGGAATCAAGCCCTACCCGATGGTCTTCGATGCAGGGCGCAGGGACTTGAAGGCGTTCCAGAGATGGGCGGTGACAGGATTGTATCGGGCCTGCTCATGGGATGAATACAGAGGCAACAAGGTGCAACACAAAAGGATGGCGTGACATGGCATCTCCATTTGATTCGGTAGAGTTTTTCAGGCAGCAAAGCCAGAACCAACGAGGGATTCTTCAAGAAATCATCGACGATGGCGATCCGCTGAAGGAGCAGATGGCACAAAATTTGGCCAAAAAGATGGGGGTTGCCGTCACGGTGGAACCGACGACGGAAGACAGATTCAGGAATGCGGTGCGCATCAATAGGCGATAGTGGAAAAGGGGGTGTCAGCAAATGATGAGCTACTCAAAAGCACTCCTCACGGATGAGGAGCTGAAAGCCAGATATGCCTGGAGCCTGGACCGCAAGATTGAGGAGTCTTGTGACAGGATCGTAGATTGGCACTCCCGCTTCGGTGGGCGGGTGTCCGTGTCGTTCTCCGGCGGGCTCGACTCCACCGTGCTGTTGGATCTGGTGCGGAACAAATGCGGCTACCCGGAGGTTCCGGCAGTCTTTTCCAACACCGGGCTGGAGTTTCCCGAAAACGTCCATTTTGTCCGGAGCATCCCGAACGTGCATGAGATCCGCCCTAAGCGGGGGTTCCGGCAGGTGATCGAGACCTTTGGCTATCCGGTGGTGAGCAAGCGCGTCTCCCAGTATGTCGGCGAGGTACAACGCGCCCAGGGAGAGACGGCCACCAAACGGCTGCGCCTGACCGGGATGACCTCCAGGGGGACCAAAAGCCGCCTGGGAGAAATCCCGGACGTCTGGAAGCCCCTCATCGACTGCGGCTTTCGCGTGTCGGACAAATGCTGTGACGTGCTCAAAAAAGAACCCCTGGCCCGGGCGATGAAAATTTTTGGCCCACCGTTCGTCGGCACTCGGGCGGAAGAGTCCATGCAGCGGGAACTGTCGTACAAGCATTACGGCTGCAACGCCTATCACATGAAGTCGCCCCGGTCAACGCCGATTGCCTTTTGGATCGGCCAAGATGTCCGGGAGTACATCAGGCGCGAGTCGTTGCCGTATTCGCCCCTGTATGACATGGGCTACGACCGCAGCGGCTGCATGTGGTGTCTGCTGGGTGCGCATCACAGCGATGACAACCGCTTCGAGCTGTTGGCCAAGACGCACCCAAGAGTGTACGCCTTCTGTCGGGATCGACTCGGACTGTTCGATGTGCTGCGCGTTGTGCAAACGTTGTGGGATGACCGATATCGCAGGAAAAAGGCACCGGTACTCACTTTGCCCAGTCTATCACCCACCAACCCCGCTCTGGCGGGGTTTCGTATTTCTGAGGGAGAGAAAGGGGGTTGAAATGTCGCATCCACATAGCGTTGCACCTTCCATTGTCCAGCAAAATACTGATGGCCTGATTGTCAACTGCGCCTACACCGTCGATGGGTTGCGCTATCTGGGCTATGCCGTGCCCGGCTCTCTGGACTCGGACCGCGTCTGGCAGATTCAGCGATTGGACTATGTGGACGGCAAGGTCGTGGCCGTGCGGTTTGCGGGGCACGCCGAGTTCACCCAGGCATGGAACAACCGGGAGGCCCTTGCTTATTCATGAACATCATCGACGCCAT
>JAMOAX010000061.1:0-16727 GCA_039908555.1 Magnetococcus sp. DMHC-8 | reverse complement strand
CGACGACTTCAAGGTGCTGCATAAACCGCCGTATACGGAACCGTATGTACGGTGGTGTGGGAGGACGGCGGGGGCGACCCCGCCTCCTACCCGATGCCGTTGCCGTTGCCGTTGCTTTTGAAAAAAGCCGCAGCCGCTGTTTGCTGCGGCCTTTTCAACATGCGCCGCAGGCAAACTGGCGGGAACGGGTAGCCTTGACGGACGAAACGATAATCAAGTCTATCCCTGCGGTTGGATACGTTTCTGGTACAGCAGCAACGGCGTGTCCTGGTCGATGGCGTGGCCTGTCTGGGTGAAACCGCGTGTTTCGTAATAGCGGTGCAGGGCAGTGTTGGATGCCAGGCATTCCAGACGCAGCCACAGGCATGCCCTCTGGCGGGCTTCCTGTTCCAGCCAGCACAGTATCCTGTCACCAATGCCCGCGTAGCCGGCCTCCGGATGACGGGCCAGTTTTTGAAAAAACAGGGTCGGCTCCCTGACGACTCCCCAGAATATCTCTGCTTGCTCCTGTACGGTGACAATACCGGCAAGGGTCTGGTTTGCTCCGGGCAACCGGGCCGTCCACACCTGGCCCTGATCGACCTGCCTGGCGATCAGCTGCCTTTGGGACGACAACCAGGCCGGTGGCCATTGGGATACTCCCCGGGCATGCAGGGCTTGGGCGGCTTGTTGCAGCAGTTGGATGACCGCCGGGTATTCCGCCGGCATGGCCGGCTGCATGTGCACGGTCGGCAGGGAGAGGCCGCCACTGGAACAGGTGCCGGGCATGGCGATGGCCGCATCAGCCGGGTTCTGTTCAGTGCAAGGGCTGTTTGAATGTGGCCCTGGCCCGTGCCGGTGGCCAGATGACCTTGAAGCCGCGCGCGCCTGGTTCCTGGTATTGCATGATGGGGATGACGCGATACCCTTCTCCGTAAAAGGGGTGATGATCGGGACCAAAACGCCAGCGGGCCACCACCCCGCGATGGTCGGTTTGTTCCAGAGCGGTGATCAACCGGTCACTGCGGGTGTCTGCGGCCCTGGCGATCGCCGCAGCCAGCAGATGCACCGCATCGTACGTGTAGCCACTGGTATAGGATGGGTCACCGTAACGTTGATAATATTGCTGAAACCAGGCGCCTGAGCGTTCCGTCAGGGGATTCTCCGCCGATGGCAGTGTCGCCACACTCACCACGAACAGGCCCTTGTCGCCGATCAACTGGAAATAGCGTTCCGTTCCTGCACCGGTCGGAATGGCGCCCATGCCAGGGCGGGATTTCATGGCCGCCCAGCGCTTCAAATAGGATGCGGCGTCCACCCGGGAACAGGCATCCAGCACGTACTCTGCCCCGGCATTTTGTATCTGCTGAAAAATATGACTGAAATCCTTGGTATCGGCACTGAAGGTGGTATTGAGCACCACCTGGGTGTCAGGCTGTCCGTCGAGTTCCCGCATCCAGATGTCGCGGATATATTTGGTCCAGATGTCATCCTCGACCATGATGGCAAACCGGTGAATGCCGTGCTGTTTGGCCAGGGCGTTTTTGGCAAAGTCGGCTGTGACGGTGCCCAGTTCACTGGATTTGTGCATCACGCGAAAGAACCATTTATACTTGGCCGGGTCGGCAGCCACCATCTCCGTCAGCTTGTCGGACCCGGCCCCTGTCGTTATCATGACCGTTTGGTAGTGGGCCAACTGTTCCATGATCGGAAAAATGCCATCCCCGGCGACACCGATCACGGCGGCCACCTGCTCCTTGCCGGCCAGACGCTGATAGCCGCGCACCTCCTTTTCGGATGAATATTCGCTGTTGATCTCCACAATTTGCAATTTTTTGCCCAGCACCCCGCCAGCGGCATTGATCTCTTCTGTCGCCATTTGTGCACCATGGCGAATTCCCTCACCGGGTTGGGTCTGAAATGGCGCCAATACGCCGATCTTGATTGCATCATCCGTCATGCCGCCGGATACCTCTTCGGGCATCACAGTGGCCAGCAGCACAACCACAAACAGGGTGATAAAAGGTTGCATGGTCGGTTTCCTTGTTGAACGAGTGAGCCACATGAACTGTCTATTGTGTGACGTTTGGTCCGATGCCAAAATAATGGATGACCAGTTGTTCCATGGAATGGTTTTCCTGTGCGCTGTCGGCGATGATCCGGCCGTTGGCGAGGATCAGCAGACGATCCACGTGTTGGTGCAGCCAATCCAGGGTCTGATCGGCCAGCAGGATGGTCATGCCGCCGGTCGTCAGTTCCCGCAGGGTTTTCAACAGCAGATCGATGGCCGCCGGCGAGAGCCCGCGGGATGGTTCGTCCAACAACAGCACCGCCGGTTGCATCATCAGGGCGCGGGCAACGGCCAATTGTTGCCGTTCCCCGCCGCTGAGTTGTCCGCTCACCACCCCGGCCCGCCGGGCCAGACCAGGAAACCGTTCCAGCATGTGTGCCACCCGCTGTGCCATGATGGCGCGGGAGGGGAGCAGATGTCCCCCCACCATGAGATTTTCCCGCACGGTCAGGCGATGAAAGATGCCGCGCTCCGCTGGGCAGAGGGCGATCCCGGCCCGCAGTGCCTGGATGGTATGGCGCAGTTGGAGGGGCTGACCATGCAGTTGCAACGCGCCCCGGAAGGGCACAAGACCGGCCAGGGCCTGGAGCAGAGTGGTTTTTCCGCTGCCATTGGCACCGACGATGGCCGCCAATTGACCCCGTGGCAGTGCCAGGGTGAGGTCGGCAATGGCCAGTACATCCTGGCGGTGGATGGTCCATTGGCGCAGGCTGATGGCGTATGGTGGCGGAGGATTCATGGGGCGGTGGCCGATGAACGGGATGGCGGGGTGACGGAGAGGCCCAGGAAGGCTTCCATGACGGTCGGGGTGTTCAACACCTGTGCCAGGGAGCCTCGGGCAACAGGGGTACCGCACACCATGGCCAGTACCTCATCGGCAATCGTGTTCAACTGGTGCAAGCGGTGTTCGACGACCATCACGCCCACCCCGGCTTTTTTCAGTTGAGTCAACTCCCGGGAGAGGATCGCCGCATCGTCGGGTCCCAGTCCCGCATAGGGCTCGTCCAGCAGCAGTACCCTGGGACGTACACCCAGGGCACGACCCAGATCCAGCATACGGCGTTGACTGATGCCGATGGTTGCCGCTGGTTGCTGCCAGAGATCCTTCAGACCAAGGCGCTCCAGCAGGGCCATGGGGTGGGGAGGAACGCCCCGTTGCCGGTGCGCGGTGACCTCCAGGGAGAGCTGCAGGCTTTCCATGACCGTCAAACCGGGAATGGCTGGCGATTCCTGAAAGGTGCGGGTCAATCCCCGGCGCGCCCGTGCATCGGGCGGCAAACGGGTGATCTGTTCTCCATCCAGGAACAGGGTGCCCTGGCCGGGGATGGCAAAGCCGGTCAGCAGATCGATGGCAGTGGTTTTGCCCGCCCCGTTGGGACCGATGAGCCCCAACACCTGGCCTGGATGGAGAGAGAGGTTCAGGCCATGGACGATGGTCGAGGCGCCAATGGCAAAGGTCAGTTCCTGGGCAACCAACAGTGGCACGGAGTCATGGGGCATGGCGGAGCTTCCCGGCCTGCAGACCGCGCCAAAGACGGCCCAATGGCCGGCCGATGCCATTGGGAAAGGTCCAGATGATGACCAGAAACAACCCGAATTCCAGAATGGTCGAGATTTCCTGGAAGGATTGCAGGAATTCCCGCACCACGGAGGTGTAGAGCAGGGCAGCCAGCCAGGGGCCCACCAGGGTGCGTACGCCGCCCACGGTTGCCAGCAAAAAAATCAATCCTGCCAGGGAGTCGCCCGCCAGTTCGTGGTAGGCCATGCGGTGGAGCATGGCCATCAGGGCGCCACCCATGCCGGCCAGCAGGCCGGCAAAACAGGCGCCCAGGATGCGTACCCTGGCCACCGGTACGCCGCTGGCCAGGGCCACCCGATTATCGCCCCCGGCGGCGCGCAGTTGACGTCCAAAGGGGGTATCCCACAACCAGATGGCCAACCACAGCGCCCCTGCCGAGATGGCCAGCGTCAACCAGTATTCCTGCTGAGGGGTGGGCAGCAGGCTGGAGGAGATGGGTATGCCCTCTTCGCCGCCCAGGAGACCGCCGGCAATAAACAGGGTGCGGTGGAAACTGAGTTGAATGGCCATGGTGACCATTGTGTAAACTGCCGCAGTGTGACGCAATGTCAGGACTCCCAGCAATCCGCCGCAACCGGCCCCGGCCAGGCTGGCCAGCAGCAGGGCGGTGACCGGGGAAAGGCCGCCGTGGAGTTGGACAATGGCCGCGGTATAGGCGGAGACACCGATAAAAAAGGTGTGACCAAAGGAGATCTCGCCGGTGCTGCCGCACAGAAAGTCCCATGACAGGGTGAACAGAGCGAAAATCAAGGCCGCCCGGGTAATATCCATGCCCCATGCCGTGTTGCCAAAACAATAGGGCAGTACCCAGGCCAGAGAGAGGCTGATGATCATGCCCGGCAGCAGCCGGGGCAAGGGCTGGAACAAGGCGGATTCAACGATTTTCATGACGCGGTGTTCCTGCCAACCCTTGGGGAAAGAGATAGAGTCCCGCCACCACCATCAGCAGGGAGACGTACTGGGAGGCCGATTCATTCCACATGTAGGAGGTGACGGTTTCTGCGGTGGCCAGCAGCAGGGCGCTGGCCACCACCCCCGGCAAGCTGTTGCGTCCTCCGAATACCACCACTGCAAACGAGATGAGGAGTGGCGGAATCCACATGGTGTGGGACAGGGTCAGGCTGGGGGCACGCAGTGCGCCGGCCAGCGCGGCGATGAATGCGGCAATGCCAACGGCCATGGCCAGCAAACGATCGGAATTGACCCCCATCAGGGTCGCCGACAAGGCATCGTCTGCCACCGCCCGCAGGGCCAGGCCGGAGCGGGTCCGGTTGAGCCACCACCACAGTGTGCCCAGGGTGAGCAGGGCAGCCGGCGGAGTCAGCAGATCATTGTTGGGCAATGCCACGCCCAGCCATTCCGATGCCCCGCCCAGGATGGGTTGCACATTGGCACCTTCGGTCCCAAAGCGGTATTTGACCAGGGCGGCAATGAACAGATTGCCGGTGAGGGAGATGGCCAGCACCTCTTCCGGTCGGGTGCGGCGGGTCATTTGCAGCAGCTTGAAAAATCCGAATCCCAGCAAGGCGACCGTACCGGTGGAGAGTGCCACGGCCCCGATGAGCAGGCCCGGCGTGGCCGGATGCCCACCCGCCAGCAGTACCGTGCACAGGTGTGTTCCGTAAGCACCCAGCATGACAAAGGAGCCATGCATCAGGTTGAGCACCCGGCACGATCCGAACACCAGGGCGAACCCCACGGCGATCAGGGCATAATCACAGGCGCGCAGCATGGCCAGCAGGAACATGTCCATGGTCAGACCATGGCCGGAGCGGTCGAGTGGCGGTATGCCCCCGATCCATCCGGGAAGGTAAGGGTATTGTGCATGCAGGGAATGCACCTCGGTCCCAGTTTGACGCCCCACTGTTCGGTGATCTCCCGGGCCTCGTGATGGACCTGTGCCATCATGGCAGCGGAGGGGGCGGGGTGATGGGCCAGTGGGGTGGCCGGGTCGGGGCGGAAAGGGCTGAGGACCGGATCACAACCGCGCCGGGCCAGTTCCCTGACGCCCTGGAGGGTCATTTCAGCCGGTTCCAGGCCGACCAGCAACAGGGAGCGCACCCGTCCCGGTCCAAAGATGTCGACGGCCTGTTCGATAAAACGCAGCCAATCCGCCCTGGCAAGATCGGTTTTGCGGGGCATCAGGCGTCTGCCGGCATCAAAGTCAAACAGTTCCAGATTGATGGAGACGGCCTGGACGCCGGCCCGGTGCGTCTGCTGCAGAGGCCAATGGTGGGGGGATGCCACCATCATGACATCCACGGCCACCTCCGGGAAGGCGTGCACCACCTCTTCGTACAGGTGGTGTTGCCGTGCCCAGTCCTCCGGTTTGGGTACTCCTCCGCTGATCAATACGTGGTGTGCCGGCAGGATGGGGTCCTGCAAGGCCCGCCGGATGGCCTCTGTGCAACCTGCGACATCCATCAACTGGTAGCGCCGTTTGTAGGGCAGATCGCAAAACTGGCAGGTATAGCTGCACCCCTGCACGGGCGAGATGCGCACCCGGTCGGTGTGGGTGATGGCATAGTCGGTATAGCGCATGCCGCGCGAATCCGTCTGGTTGTGGTAGGCAGGTGGCAACCAGGGGCGCACGGGATATTCCTGTTGTTCGTCGCGGATGAAAAATCCCTCTGTCCGCCATTGCAGGCAGAGTGCGGCATGACCGGCCAATGCCCAGTTATGGTCGGGGATGGGGGCGTTGACCCAGGTCTGCTCTGCCAATTCCAGGGCAACCCCCGAGGTGGAGGCATAATCCGCCAGGGTCAAGGGGTGATCACCGGCCTGTCCTGCCAACACCCTCCTGGCCTGCGGGTCCACGGTCATCCCTTCAGCCAGCAGTCGAAATTTGAGGGTTTGCACCGCGTGCGACGGCATGGCATGCGGGGGGGCGGGGTTGCTCATCGGGCGGTATCGCTCCGGCCGGGGACGGTTGTCTCGACACTGCAACTGACCAGCGAGGAGAGCTGGTCTGGCTGGATCAAATTCCAACTGTCCTGTTCACCGCTGCAAAAACAGGCGAGAGAGTCGGGGTCCAAACGAATGGAGGCCTCCTTTTTGCCGCCAGCTCGCCGACAATTGCTGAAATAGCCCTGCAGGATCTCTGATTTGACAAACACAACCGGGCCATCCAGCCTGGTATCAGTCATGTAAAATTGCCTTATTTTGCACTCCTTGAAATGAACGGTATCGAAAACATTCGGTATCGGCTTGTCCGAATCGTCCCGCTTTCGGCTCGATACAACAAGCTGATTGTACTGGCACCGATCAAATTCCACACCGTCAAAGATGCAATTCATGAAATTGATGGCATTGTTGGGCGGCAATGCCGGATCACGCATCACAAAGCGCATGGGCCGAGTGATATTGTTTTCATCCAGCTCCACAAATTTGCAATCACGAAACAGGACGCCATGCAGGGTGCAATCCACAAAGGTACATCCCCGAAAGACGCACTTGTCAAAAATGGTGCCGTTGAAGGCGCATTTGTCAAAACTGACATTGCGAAATTCCACATGTCTCGTACCATAAGAGCGCACATTGCAGCCGTACCAGCGCAAATGACTGAAAACAGTTTCCCTGGCCGCCCCTTCACCGACCACGTCTTCCTTGATCACCAAAGGGGTGACACCGGACACGAGGGTGGTGGATGCCACGCAGTCGTCCCAGGTGTTGCGGTGATTTTCCGCCCATTTTGTCAATGTTTTGCCCATCTGATCATGCACCAGCTCCCAACTGCTGCCGGAGGCTTTGAGAATGTTGCTTTGCTGCATCCGTCCCAGTGTTTCGTGAAACGCCAATACCAGGTATTCGGCGGTCATTTGCGCGGTCCAATCTTTTTCCTTGGCCAGGCCGGACTGGGAAACCTTCTCTGCCCATTTCTGGGGAGCATCTTCGTCCGGCAGGAGACATTCCATATCAAGGACAGGAAATTCTGTCTCGCCCGAGATCAGTTTGATGAGCTCCTTGTCCGTGGGACTGCCGCCAATCAAGGCGAGAATGTCGTCCCCCAATGCCTTGCAAAACAGGGAGGTGCTTTCCTGGGCAACCTTGTAACCACCGGATGAAAGGTGGGGGGCAATGCGCACAGCAATGCGCTTGACCAGGGCAATCAGTCTCTCTTCATGGGTGTCGAAGGCCGCATGCAAAGCCTCGATGGCCCGTGTTCCCCCGCCGCCTGTGGTGAGGTAGGTCATGGCCACCGACTTGGAGATCCAGCGCTGCAGGGAATTCTGGACCACCTCCCGGGCGCTCCCACGTTTGCCATCTTTCAGTGCCCGCTCAAAAGCAAGCAGGTCCTTTATCGTAATGTCCAAGCTCATCCCATCCAGTTCATTGGCTGGCTCGGTTCGCCTGCCGAGGATGAAATCGAACAATTCGCGCAATACCGCCTGCAATTTGATCAACTCAACCCGTTCCTCCCTGTTGTCTGGGGAGCTGTGTGACTGATCGTCAGAAGTATCACGATTGGAATCAATCAGCCATTTTTTGATATGATCCAGGCTCCTGTCATCGATGTTGACGTGTATTTTATCATCGCCTTTGGTGGCACTGCGAATGACCTCCATGGCTGTTCCCAATGCCATGGGTTTCAGAAAGTAGGTCTTGTTGATCAATCCATCCACCAGTTGATCCAACCTGCGCAAATCACCAATATGCTCGTGTCGCAAAGAGAGCAGGATCTGAATGGGAAGATTGGATTCCACTATGCGATATACCAATTCGATGACATCGGTGGAGAGTCCCTTGTTGGCACGAATCAACTCCTCCAGCTGGTCAAATATCAGGACAAACCCGGAAACAGGGGTCATGAGCTGTGGCTCCAGCACACAGTTTTGCTGCAGGACATACCCGAGATGAGCAAACCAGTCCATGACCTCTTCGACATGATCGTCGATGGATTTTTTGTCTCGTGACTGGAGATGATTGTCAAACTCATTGCGCAGGATTTCCGCTTCCCGCACGGCCATCGGCGATTCAAATTGCATACCCCACTCATGGATGGCGGAGAAGGACTGTGCCACTTTTTGCCGGCACAAATCCCACAGCCCCATTTCTTTCTTGACGGTCCAGTCGCGCAGCACCAGGGTGACCGAGCTGTATCTGTCGCAGTCCGTCCTCTGTATCGGTGCGTAACGACTCCTGCGCAATTCGGCCACCACACCAGCCCGCAGCAGGGAGGTCTTGCCGGAACCGCTGTCCCCGGACAGCACGGAGAGCCGGTAATTTTTGACCCTGTCGCACGTATAACGGACCTCGCTCTCCCGTCCGACAAAAAATTTCCAGTCCCTTTCATCATAAGGTTTCGGGCCGGGCCAGATATTGTTGTTTCTTGTCGCTTCCATGGCAATGCTTACCCCAATAAACTCTTGATGGTTTTTGCGACCTGGCCCCGGTATTGCGGTGATGCACCGGACAACAGATTGCCTTCCGCATCCCTCTCGATTGCATCGGCTATCTGTTCCAGGGCATCTTGTATAATGGGAGAGAGTGAATGTATATCACCGTCGTATAATCCAATATTGAGTTTTTGAAAAATGGCGACGCGATACGGACTGACCCGCTTGACCAGGGAGTGCTTGCTGTAGCGGATGGGAACCGGATCAACGATACAGGCCGGTGCTTCGGCAGGCGTGGAGGAATGCGTATGCCTGGAGCGTGGAAACCCGGATGCCACGCCGGCCCCGGTTGAATGGCTGGCCGGGCCAAAGGCATGTTTGTACAGGCGCAGCTTGATATTCCAATCCGACATGGAATATCCCAGAAACCACAGTTCACGTTCATCCATCAGCGCCCTCTCCACAAACCTGGGTAGCGGGGCGGCACTGAGCATGGATTTGAGATAGTCCGACTCGGACAATACAATGCTGTGACATCCCTGGCTCAATGGTGTCAAGGGTGACCCATGCAATTTGACCACAATGGGACCCACCAGATCGATCGCCGGATTGCCCTCTTCCGAGATGGCCTGTTCACACGGGATGGGGTCGGAAAAGCCGGAGCCTCTGCTGGTCAAAAATTTCCACCGGCCCGCCTGTCCCGTGTCGGAGGATGGGATGACGACATGGTAATTGATGCGGTGTTGCGAGAAATGTCGCTCAATGGCCTGATCAAAATTGGTGGTGAACAGAATGGGCAGGGGGGGCGGGCTGGCCGCATCCAGTTTTCTTCTGAAAGTGTAACATTCATACTGGTAATAAAGGGCGGCAGTGATGACCCGATGGAACCGTTGCGGTACCTTGTCGACATCTTCCCAGTACGCGATGTATGGTCTCAGCAATTGCGCCAGATACTCTTCACCTGGCCGACTGCCCCGTTGTCTTTCCAGCCCTTCCGCCACATGGGCCAGGTCTGGCGTGATGGGTGGCGTGAAGGTATCCCGCAAGGAGAGTTCCAAGGCCAACTCGGAGGTGGTCGGGTAATGACGCGCCTGGAAGCGCATGGTATACCACAACAGATCGGACATCCACTCCAGATACTCGATACGCAACTCACCCGTATCACCCAGGGTCGTCGCATCACCGGTCAGCCCCCTCCTGATTTCGTCACTGTATTTTTTGACGAGGTCGACGAAAACATCGGCACTCCGGGTGGTGTGGGAGGCCAGTCGATGGGCCATGGCGAGCAATTTCCGGACAATACCGCTGACAAACAACTCCCCCGGTACGGGTTCGGTCGTTCTGGTATTGATTTGTCGGGCGGTATCGATGGCCTGCCTGAGTGATACAAATGATGGCTTGTGCCGGGTTATGTCGTAGGGAACCTGTACATCATTCAGATTGCCGACCGCCTGGCAGGTGTTGGTAAACTCCTCGCCGAACACTTTGGTCAGTTCCGTGATCGCCCTGGCCAGTTTGCCCTGAAAATCAAAAACGGGACCGGCAAACGGTGCAGGATTGACCGTGCCGGTGAACAGGGCATCACCGGATGCCTTGTCAATGCCAAAGCGGGCATCGAAAAACGAACGCAGATAGAGTCTGGTGGCCCCATCCGCTGCGGCATGGAGCGCAGCAATCCGTTCCGAGATTTCCTTCCAGGGTTCCTGCGTCAAATCCATGGGATCGGGCCGCAATGCCGAGGCCCCCGCCCCCAGGAAAGGGGTGAACTGGGCGTTTCTGACACCATTGTGAATGGACATCAGAGTGGTCTGGCTGCGCAAGTCATCTCCGTGTGGCATGGCTGTTTTCAATAATCCTGTGGTGATTGATGGTTGCCTGTATTGCTGAAAATATATTTATGATTCAAATAGATGTTTAAACATCATTCAGTCAACATAAAACATGACACGCAAGCTGAATATCATTAAATAGTGCATGTTTTGACGGGGAATACCCCGTTGTACTGTCAAGCGAGAAGCCCTGCTGGTGCTGCGGCAATTTGCGGAAAGAATGCGGCGGATTCGCAAGCCGGGACACCCGCCATACCCCGTCAGTGGTCAGGGGTCGACACCCGTGATCCGTTCCACCAGGGCGCGCGTTCCGGACTCCAGCGTCCAGCCATCCTGGGTCACACTGCCGTGCCGGACAATGCGGCAGACAATGGCTTCGGTGGCGACGGATACCCCGTCACCTGGCAGCAGCTCGATGCGTTCCATTTCTTCCGGCATCAATGCTGACAGCCTGGGATAAATATCGACATCATGAATGTTGTGGACGACGATATGAGACCGACAGACTTTTGTCAAGATTTTGTTGTCTATCGGCATCATTTTTGGCGCATCAATGCCAAGGAATGAGGCGATATGACATAAGTATATATCTGGACGATCAAACTGCCTGTCGATAATGGCTGACTGGCGGGATGATCCCTGGAATCGCGGATTGATTTCGACAACCAGAATCTGCCCTTGATAGAGGATGGCGTCCACACCAAAGGCACCCAGATAGCCCTGTTTTGACAACCATTGTCCTGTGCGGCGCACGATTTGCTCCAGTTCCTGCTGGTGGGCGGTTTCCAGGTTGGCGTAGGCAGAAAAATCGTTGCCACAGTAGCCAAAGGGGCGGTTGGTACAGCCAGGCAAACCGATCAGTTGCACGGACGGGCCATGCAAGGTGACATGGCCGTCGGGAAAGAGACAGGCTCCCACGTTCAAAGGGATGTGGGGCAGCAGGACCGGTGCGGCGGCAAAAAAACCGTCATTGTGGGGTGGGAGTTTGTCGAGCATGTTTTCGTCACGGTTGACCCGGCTGATGCCAAAGCCACCATCCGTTCGGCTGGCACGCAGTACCAACTCCTTGCGGGCGCGCAGGTCCTCCATCAAGAGGGCAATGTGATCGTCTGCATAATATTTCCACGGAATGACCGGTACACCAAACCGTCGCAGTTCGGTTTCCACCCACGGTTTGTGTTCAAACGGGGCGTGCCGTTCGCTGAACAGCCCCAGGTAGGTGACATATTCCGATCTGGGATAGCAGACTGCGGACAGCAGATGGTGGGGGCGATAGGCGGCCAGATAGGAGGGCTCGCCAAGGGATTGGTGGAGCAGTCGCCGCAACTTGATCGCCTGGGGAGAGAGATCACTGTCCAGGGTATAATTGTCCAGGTTGGGGCGGCGACCACACATCTCTTCCAGGCAGTGTTCCTGACGGATGGAGAGTGAACCCAGAGGGGCGGCCACGGAAAAGACCTCCTCAAAGCAGGCCAATTCCAACAAAGGCTGTGCATCCTGTCCTCTGGTGCCCAGCCAGATCAGTTTTTTGTTGCCCAGGCGAGCGTTGATGGCATCAATGAGTTGGCGACGGGACATGCGGGAAGGCCTTGATCATCGTTTCGTCCATGCTTACCTCCGGGACACCATACAGGAATTGCGGGTCCAGGGGGGTCACCCCCCTGGCGGGTCCAGGGCAGCGCCCTGGGATTTTGCTGTGGCTTTTCAAAAGAGCCGCAGCCGCCGACGTGCATGCTGCGCTGCTCGCGGCCCCGCGCCTTGTCTGAAGACCTTTGGCGCTCGAATGTCAACACGCCCTAATCATTCATGGCCCGAATCAACTCCTGTCTGGCCGCCTCGGCGGCCGCCTCGGCCATTTTCAGGTGTTCGAGGGCCTTGTCCCGATCCTTGGTGGCCTCCCTGATCTGCTTCTGGGCGTAGGTCACCTTGTTGACGGCCTGACCCACATCCGTCCACGCCACCATGGAGAGTACCTGCTTGATCTCGTCTGCATTGTCGCTGATGACCCATTTGGCTTTGCCGGCCAGGATGGAAAGGCGGTGCACGCACAGCGTGTCGGGTCCCCCCTGTTCACAGGTGCAGTGGGCAGTGAGGTTGTGCTTCTCTTTGCGGATGGTCACGGTGCAATGGGGGTGTTCATTGGAGATTTGCACTCGAAAACGCAGTTCTTTCATGATTTTTCTGCCTTTTTGTTGTGTTGTTTGCCATGGAGTTGCGCGGCGCGCTTCCGGTGCAGTCTGGTCAGTTCATGGGCCGCCCGCCCGATATCTTCCGGGTGATGGGCATTGGAACCGGGTGAAATCAGGGCATTGTGACGACAGCAAATGTCCAGGTAGGGGGCCATCGGCGATTGATAGGCCGGGTTGAGCTCGATGGCAATACCATTGCCGGTGGCCTTGCGCACCACCTCCTCGAACAGGGAGAAGGGGAAGTGGGTGGCAAATTTTTCACAAATGCCGCCCGGATGGGCAATGGCATCCACCAGGGGATTTTCCGCCAGCGCCATCAATCCCTTGAACTCCAGTTCGATGGCCTGTTCCGGTGGCAATTCGCCCATGTTCCAGCCATGGCCGGGGTAGGCGTGCACGGCGCCCAGAATGAATTCGGCCCTCTCTGCCATGTCGGTACTCATCAAGAGGCCGCCGCTGAAATCGGTGATGGGTACTTCCAGACCGAACAATATCTCCAGATCGACCGGGGTGGTGGCGGGGCGCCGTTGCCGTTCCGCACGGTCCTGGTGGCGCAGGGCGGTGCCTTCCCGCCAGTAGCGATGGAACCAGCCCGGGCCGTCCACCAGTCCGGGTTCGGTGTGTTCGGTAAAAATCAGACGGGTGATGCCCGACCGACGGGCGTGGTCGATCAGGGTGGGCAGGGTGGAGGAGCCGTCGGAAAACAGCGAGTGCACATGATACTCCCAGGCGGGGAAGGGGCGCTTGTGAAGGGTGTTGGCCGCAAAAAACGGCAGACGGGGACGCGGTTTTTTCATGGAGGTTGACAGCTCAGCGGATGACAGGTGTGCTCGCACAGGAGAATGGCGGCATTCTAGCAGCAAACCGCGTTGCAGGGAAGCCATCCCCTCTCCGGTTGCGCTTGGTCAGGCTGCTGCAGGCCGATTTCGCGTGGTCTGTCATGTCAGGACTTGTTCCCGGTGACCATCTGTGTCTGAATAGACCCCACTCCCTGCGGCGGAAGCCCTTCAGAGGGGTGTCGACAACCCGTGCAAACGATAAAGGAGCGAACATGGCAGATACCGACGGTGAACAGGATACCCACGACTATCATCTGGAGCGTGCCCAGGAGGCGCCCTCCTTTCCGCTGAAGGGGTGTCACTCCCTGGACTGGGGCATGAAAAACCGCCTGGCCCACATTTTTGATGCGCGCACCGGGCGCACGGTCATGCTGGCGGTGGATCATGGCTATTTCATGGGACCGACTTCCGGTCTGGAACGGATTGACATCAATATCAACCCGTTGCTGCCCTATGCCAACACCTTGATGTGCACCCGCGGGGTGTTGCGTTCCCTGATTCCGCCCACTTTCAACAAGGGGGTCGTCCTGAGGGCCAGTGGCGGACCGAGTATTCTCAAAGAGTTGTCGGACGAGCGGGTTGCGGTGGACATGGAAGATGCCCTGCGGCTCAATGCCGCAGCGGTGGCCGTGCAGGTGTTCATCGGGGGTGAACAGGAGACCCAATCCGTGCATAATATGACCCGTCTGGTGGATGCGGGCAACCGGTACGGCATGCCGGTGCTGGGGGTGACGGCAGTGGGCAAGCAGTTGGCACGGGATGCCAAATACATGCGTCTGGCCACCCGCATCTGTGCCGAACTGGGCGCCACCTACGTCAAGACCTACTTTGTGGAGAAGGGGTTTGAGACGGTTACCGCCGCCTGTCCCGTGCCGATTGTCATTGCCGGTGGCAAAAAATTGCCGGAAAAAGAGGCCCTGACCATGGCCCACCAGGCCGTGCAACAGGGAGCCGCCGGGGTGGACATGGGCCGCAATATTTTTCAATCGGCGGCCCCCATCGCCATGATCCAGGCGGTCAACAGGGTGGTGCATGACAACATGTCACCCCGGGAGGCCTACGAATTGTACCAGTCGTTGGCCCACCAGGCCGCGTAGCCGTCATGCGTGTCAACCCGACAGTCACCATCAGGATACTCTCATGAAAAACGGTTGGTCCGAAGCAGACATGCTCTATTGCAAGACCCAGTATGCCTCCCGCTGGGGTGAGGCCTTGGCCTTGCGCACCTATTCCAGTCGTCTGTTGGGAGCGGAAAAGGGACTGGTATTGCATGGCGGTGGCAATACCTCCGTCAAGGGGGAGTGGGTCAATATTCTGGGGGAGAAAATCCCCGCCATTTTTGTCAAGGCCTCCGGCTGGAATCTGGCCAGCATTGACCCGGAAGGTCATTCTCCCCTGAATCTGGCCTTCCTGCAGCGCCTGCAGCAGTTGCCGGCCTTGGCTGATGGTGAGATGGTGCAGGTGCTGCGGGCCAATCTCCTGGACCCCGCAGCGGCCACCCCTTCCATCGAGACGCTGCTGCACGCCTTCCTGCCGCACACCTATATCGACCATACCCATGCCGACGCCATTCTGACGTTGAGCAATCAGGTGGGCGGTGCCGACCTGCTCGCCGCGGCGTTGGGGCCGGATGTGATCATTCTGCCCTATGTCCATCCCGGTTTTGACCTGGCCAAGGCGGTGGCCGAGGCTTTTGCCAGGGCACCGCTCAGCCGGGGCATGGTGTTGATGAAACACGGCCTGGTGACCTGGGGGGAGACCGCCCAGGAGGCCTATCTGGTCACCATTGAGCTGGTCAACCGGGCAGAAGCCTTCATTGCCGAACGGTTGGTCAGGCCCCTGACCCCGGCGAGCGAGGTGATGCTGGCCGAGGCCTGGGAGCGGTATGCCGATGTGGCGCCGATGTTGCGGGGGGCGTTGGCCCTTGAAACGGGCAATCCGGACCATCCCTATCAACGTTTCATCCTGCGACCGTTGATCACCCGGGACATTCTGGCCCTGCTGGGCATGGTCGACGGCCATTTTTTGCTGCTGTCGCCCCCCTTGACCACCGATCATCTGATCCGGCTCAAGCCCCTGCCCCTCTGGCTGGAGCGCAATGCCACCACGGCAGAGCGGATTCATGTGCCAATTTACCTGTACAGACAGGCCTATCAGGATTATCTGGAGCAGGAATCCGGCGGTACGCTGCCCGCGGCAGAGCGGTTTGATGGTTCGCCCCGGTTGGTCCTGATGCCCGGCATCGGCGCGGTCTGCGTGGGGCACAACAGCGCGGAGGCCGAGATGGTGCGGGATCTGGCCATGCAAACCTTGACGGTCAAGGGGGTCATCGCCCAGATGGATGGGCAGTATGAAGGGGTCAGCGCGCAGGAACAGTTTGCCATGGAATATTACGGGCCGCAGCGTGCCAAACTGGGCAAAGCGGCGGTGCCGCCCCTGGAAGGGCGGGTGGCCCTGGTCACCGGCGCCGCCGGGGCGATTGGTTCCGGTCTCTGCCGGGCGCTGCTGGGGCAGGGCTGTCAGTTGGCCGTTGCCGACCTGCCGGGGGAGGCCCTGAACTCCCTGGTGGACGCATTGCGGGCGGTGTACGGGGCACGGGTCCTGCCGGTTGCCATGGATGTCACCGATCCCGCATCGGTGGCCGACGGTTTCCGGCAGGTGGTGCTGAACTGGGGCGGGTTGGATCTGCTGGTCCTCAATGCCGGGCTGGCCCATGTCGCCTCCCTGGAAAAAATGCAGGTGGAGGCGTTTCAACGGCTGCAGCGGGTCAATGTGGAGGGTACGCTCCATCTGCTGTCGGCGGTGGCGCGGCAGTTTCGCTGGCAGGGCACGGGCGGGGATGTGATCCTGATTTCCACCAAAAACGTCTTTGCACCGGGTGCCGATTTTGGGGCCTACAGTGCCA
>JAMOAX010000224.1:0-3305 GCA_039908555.1 Magnetococcus sp. DMHC-8 | reverse complement strand
CCTTTGCCCCGCTGCCTGCCGTCGAGCACCACAATGGCCCCCTCGTCGTCATGGCCGAGGACCACCATGACCTCATCCTGATCCTTGCCCACCAGCAAAAATGGCGCCTGGCGGATATCCACCTTGCCCAGGACGACCCGCTCGGAGCGGTGGGTATAGCGCAGATTGGCCATGGAGTTGCAAAAATCGGTCACATCCATGGCGCCGAGCAGGTGGGGCAGCGCCTCTGCCACCTGACGGGCAGGGCCCTGCCAATGCAGTGCCTCCAGCAATCCCTTCAGACAGCGGGTAAAATGGTTGCGCCGGGGCAGGCGGTCGACAAACTCCTGCCAGGGCGGCGGCTCCGGCAGCTCCAGGGGAACGACCTCCCGGGATGCGGACGACGGTCCATCGGCAGCCGGGCCGGGTTTGGCGGCCTGGGCGTCGACCACGGCAGGCAGCGGGGCAAAGGCCTCCTGGTAGCTTTTCAGGGGTTGCAGATGGCCATCGATCAACCGAAAGGAGCGGTCTGCCAGACGCAGCAGGGAAGGTCGCCAGGAGACCAGCACGATGGTGCAGCCGTACTGCTTTTTCATCTGTTCCAGGCAGTCCCGCAACATGATGTCCCCCGCCGAGTCGATGGCCATGTTGGACTCGTCGAACAGGATCACCCTGGGCAGCATGGCCAGGGAACGGGCGA
Organism: Magnetococcus sp. DMHC-8; assembly: GCA_039908555.1. GTDB lineage: Bacteria > Pseudomonadota > Magnetococcia > Magnetococcales > Magnetaquicoccaceae > Magnetaquicoccus. Next base: position 2,626 of record JAMOAX010000224.1, on the reverse strand, counting down.
TGGCGATGCGTTGCACCACCCCGGCCGGCAGCGACTCTGCCGCGCCGTCGCCGATGATGGTGTTGTACCCTTTGGGCATGCGGGCCACCGCCCTGTCCAAACCCAGCATGGCCGCCACCTGCAGGCCGACATCGTCAAGGGCATCATCGAACATGGTGATGTTCTGCAGGATGGAACCGTTGAAAAGAGTGCCCTTCTGTGGCACATAGGCCGTGCTTTTGATGAGCTCCCAGGGCACCTCCCGCACCACCTCGTCGTTGAAACGCATGACCCCGGCCGTGGGTTGTACCCGACCGGCCAACAACTGGAGGAGCGTGCTCTTGCCACTGCCGCTGTCGCCGATGATGGCAATGGTCTCACCCTGGCGCAGGGTCATGGAAACATTGTCCAGCACCGGTTTGTTGCCGGTAAAATCGATGCTGACCTGGACCAGTTCCAGACGGAATCCCTGCTCTTCCGGTGGTGATTCGACCGCCACCGCAGTCTGATCGACGGTGGGCGACTGCCCGGTGAACTGGGTGATGAGTCGGGTGGTAAAGGCCGGTCTGGGTGGCGGTTTGGGCAGTTTCAACAGCGAATCCAGGTCGTGCCGGGCGATGCGGATGGTCTGCAGGCGTGTCCAGCCCCCCACCAGGGTTTGCAGGGGTTGAAACATGCGACCGGACAGCATGGTGCAGGCCGCCAGTCCCCCGGTGGTCAGCTCGCCATCCATCACGGCAATGGCGCCGAAGGTGACCACCAGTGCCGTATTGGCCTGGGCCATGAACGAAGAGAAAGTGGGCAGGACCACACCCCGGAAAATGATTTCCCGGGTTTTCTGGGCATGGGCGTTCTGCAGCAGTTCGTAACGGCGCAGCATGAGGGACTCCATGGCCATGGATTTGACGGAGTGGACCCGCCCCAGGGTTTCGGTGACGAAACCGAAGCGCCGCATGGCGGATTTCCGGTCTGCATCCAGGGCTTTGCCCATCTGGATGCCCAGCCGGTAGGAAGCCGCGATCACCAGCACGATGGAACAGACCGGCACCATGGCCAGTTCTCCCCCCAGTTGCCAGAGCAGCGTGACATACAGCAACAAAAACGGCACATCGAACAGGGCCAACAGCAATTGTCCGGAGTAGAGTTCGCCGACCGTCTGGATGTCCTCCATCCGCTCCAGCATGTCGGCACCCGCCTCGCGGGCCACATCGTTCGGATTGGCGTGGAGCATGCGGTTGAAAATGTCGCAACCGGTCACGTGTTCAAAACGGGCCCCGATCCAGCCGGTGTAGTAGGCGCGAAACCAGCGCAGGACGGCCTCCATCAGCAGGGCCCCCAGCACGCCTATCACCAGAATGAAGAGGGTGGTCTCCCCCTGATTGGGAATGATGCGGTTGTAGACCTGCAGCAGGGCCAGGGGCACGGCCAGTCCGATCACGTTGACCATCAGCGAGAGCAGGGCCAACAGCAGCACGGTGCTGCCCAGTCGGCTGCCGTCCAGGGAAAACCAGGCGCGCCGGGACGACGCGGCAGAGGCACCGTCCGGATGGCTTGGCAAATGTCGCCGTATGAAACGTGCAATCGGATCAAACATTACCAGTCAGCCAGCTTCCAAACGCCGATAAAATTCCCGTGCCTGCCGTCCGGCAGCAACCGGTATGGTGCCGGCAGCGCAAAAGGGGGTTTGGTCAGATCCAGGGGTCGCCACCCACCCACCTCGGTCTCGGCGTTGTCCGCCCGGGGAAAGGTGGTGGCCAGCAGATAACGCGCCTCGCTGCGCTTGAACTGGCGCAGGGCCTGTTGCGCCGAGGCGTTGGGCAGATGGGTCAGCAGGTTGCGGCACAGGATGGCATCACAGCGGGGCAGCAGGTCATGGCAGACATCGGCGGTATTGAAAAAATGATTTTTCCGCTCCCCATACAGCACCCGGTTGCGCTCCACCAGCTCCGGTACGACATCAAACCCCAGATAAAGTTCCAGATCCGCTGTGATGTCGGCATTCCAGACCAGATCGCCGCAACCGGCATCCACCAGGGTCCGCACCCCCAGATCCCGGAACACCCCCTGCAGCGTGTGCCGCAACTCGGTGGTGGCCTTCCAGCCGGACCCGGGACCGCTGCGGGTGTCCCAGGCCTTCCAGAGGTTGTCGGCATAGATCTGGGCAAAACGACGGCGCTGCATGGCCTGTTCGCCGGTCTCCGGCGACAGCAGGGGAAAACGGCCATCGACCGCCCGGGGACCGATCCAGCGTCGTGCAAAATCCACGTCGGCAAAGCGCTCATACTCCCGCAGGGTACGCCGGTCACCCAGCCCATACCGTTCCAGATCCCGCAACGCCTCGGCATCGGTGGTCTGCTGCACCGCCAGCAGATGCCGGAACCGCGCCTCGGAGCGGCGATTGAGAGTGGGCCAGTCCTGATGATCGCTCCAATGCCGCCGCCGCCCCCGGTCGGTGTAGTCGTGATACAGAATCACCCGGTGGGGGCTGAACAGGTCATAGCCGTGGGTCCAGAGCCGCAAGGCCATGCTGACCTCCTCGCCGTGAAAATAGAGATGGGGATCAGAGGGCACCTCCCGCACCATCTCGGCGGCTGCAAACACCAGCCCTGCCCCCACGAATGCCGTGGGGGCAGGCCGGTCGGGGACA
>JAMOAX010000223.1:0-3309 GCA_039908555.1 Magnetococcus sp. DMHC-8 | reverse complement strand
GCCCTTCACCGTTTTTTGACCAGCGATGAGGAGGCGCCGGGCGCCGGGGGGCGGGCGGGTCGGGCGGTGCTGGAACCGTTGCGCACGACGCTCAACTTGAGCAATGAAGAACGCCTGCTCCTCAAATTGTTGTACCAGGATGGGCTGGAGGTGGAGGCAGTGGCCCGCCTGCTCGGTTTGAACGGCAATCAGGTATACGGGCGGCAGCGGCGTCTCCTGGCCCGCATTCGCAAGGCGATGGAGCAGACCGGCCTGGCCGAGACGGTGCAGGCCCTGCTCGCCATGGAACACGATTCGGCATAAAATGGACGACACTTTTGACAGTCGTTGCCGTCTGTATGATTGGATTCCCTGCCCCGTGACACGACTGGGGAGGGGGCCCAGGCCTTTTTCTCAACCGGGCTGCTCCAGGGGGTGGCGATGAACATATTGTCCATGAAACAATCGACCAGGCAATCATCCGCGGACCAATTGGCGGTGCTGTTGACCCTGGCGGCTGAACAGGGGGAGGCGGGTGCCTGCCCCCCGCCGCCTAGCCTGACCGCACTGCTGGAGGGGCGTCTGCCCGCGGCGGAGCGGACGGCGCTGCTGGCACATTTGGATCGTTGTGCCGCCTGTTACCGGGTCTGGCTGGGAACGGCCGCGCTGCTGCCGGTGCAGTCGGCCCAGGTGGTGCCGTGGCGCCGTGCCTACTATCGGCCTGTGCTGAGTGCCCTGGCTCTGGCGGCCGGCCTGGTGCTGGTGCTGGTGCGCTGGGACCCCTGGGCCCCTGATTTGCCGGGCATGCTGACCACGGCCTATCAGACGGCCCGCCTGCACGCTCTCCCCTCGACCGCCGGACAGACCATGCCGTTGGTCATGCCGGGCAAGGAGGGGGGCCTGGCGCTGGGTTTTGCCGGTTCGGGCGGGCCGTCGCCGGTCAGTCGGGCCTTTGCGGCGGGTGCCGGCACGGGTTGGGAAATGGTGCAGGGCCGCTCCACCACGGCGTCGCCCGCCGTGGAGCCGGAGTGGATGCTTTACCATCACCTGGGGCGGTGGACCCTCCTGCTGCAGACGCTCTGTCAGGCGGTGCCGCCGCCCCCCGTCAACCTGTTTCGTCAGCAGGCCCCCCTGGGCATCGCCCTGGAGGCTTTGCTGGCCAAACGGGCAGCCGCCGGTGAGGTCGAGGCGCGCATTCCCCGGCAGGAGCTGGAGGCCATCAATCAACTCCTGGACCTGCCCCCCTCCGGAGAGCCGGCCCATCGCCTGTGCCGGCAGATCCAGAAATCCTGTACCACCATGGCCGAGGGTTTGTTGTTGTGAGTCCTGGGACGCTGCGGGCCATTTGTCTTGTCTTGACATGGGTTGCGGCGTTGGCAGCCGGCCCGACCGGGGCCGAGGTGACCAGTGTCAACGACCTGTTTGCCCTCCTGGAAAAAAAATACGGGCTCATCGATCCTGCGACCGATCCGCAAGTGGCCCGGGTGCGGCAGGTGTTTGCCCGGGTGCAAAATGTGGCGGACAAACGGGGCAATCGGATGCCCCAACTCACCGTGGTGGACAAGCCGGATACCCCCTGGGCCATTGCCCTGCCGGATGGCCATATTTTGCTGTCGTCAGGGGCCATCGAGCTGTGTTACCGGCAGGTGACCCAGGCGGTGGGAGATGCCCGGATCGCTTTTGTCCTGGGCCACGAGTTGGCCCATCTGGCCAAGAACGACTTTTGGGACATGGAGGTCTATCTGGCCGTTGCCGGAACGGGCCAGGTTGCCCCGCGCCTGGCGGGGGAGAAGATGACAGCCGCAGATCGCCGCCAACGTCAGGCGACGGCCTGGCACAAGGAGACCGAGGCCGATGATCTGGGCTTCCTGTACGCCAGCATTGCCGGTTATCCGACCCACCTTTTGTTGGCCCGGGCCAACGCATCCCACGACAATTTTTTTTCCCTGTGGACCGACCGGTTCCGGGATGACGCCCTCCTGCAGGATCTCCACCCCCCACCCGCCGATCGCGAGGCCTTTTTGCGGGCCCGTCTGGAACAATTGGCAGAGGGGATGCCCCTGTTTCGTTTTGGCCTCCGTCTGGCCCATTTTGGTCATTGCGATCAGGCCGTCCTGTTGTTTCGTCATTTTTTGCAAATTTTTCCTGCCAGGGAGGTCTACAACAACCTGGGGGCCTGTCATTTGTACCGGGCCCAGCGGGAATTGCCGGCCACGGCCACGACCGCCTCCTACTGGTTGCCCGTGTTGTTTGATGCCACCAGCCGGGCGGACCTGTTGCTGACCGGGCAGGCGGGTCATGCCGGGGAGGGAACAAGGCCGGTACCGCCGGCCTTGCCTGACAGGACCGATCATGCACTGGAACAGGCAGTGGATTATCTGGAGCAGGCCGTGGAGGCCGATGCCGCCTATCTGCCCGCCCGCCTGAATCTGGCGACGGCCCATGTGTACCGGGGGGAGCTGTTGAAGGCCCGTGTCGTCCTGGAGGAGGCCCTGCGTCTGGTGCCGCACAATCGGGAAGTCGTGGGCTGGCATGCCCTGTTGCTGCATCTGGACAGTCAGGGGCACGGTCTGGGCGATGCGGCGCTGCCATCTCTGACGCGCCTGGCCGCTCAGACCGATGCCCCGGCTTCGCTCGTGTTCAATCATGCCTTGTTGCTGAAAAAAGCCGGTCGGAATGCCCGGAGCTGGTGGAATCGCCTGGCGAGTCGTCCTGTGCCTTTGCCGGCCCGTTATGCCCGGATTGCCTGTTCGGTGGCCAAGGTGGCCTGTGCGTCGCTCCAGCCCGGCACTGGCCAGGCTGTGCCCTGGCCAGTGCCGGTTCAGCCGGGCGTGGATGTGGATGCCGTGGACCGGGACAAGTTGTTGGCCGGTTGGCGGGCCAGTGACCTGGGCTGGCTGCCGGACCGCCAGCAGGGCACCGCCTATCGACGGGGCGAGACGGCAGAGTTGCTGGTGCTGGACGGCTCTGTAACGATGGTGGTGCTGCGGGGTGGCACATTGGGCACCACCCGGGTGCTGACCAAAAAAGCGGGCAAGCCCACCCATGTACGACCGTTGGCCGAGGGTGAGATCTGGGGTTACGGCACCCGTTGGGCGGCCCTGGTTCGTGACGAACGGGTGCGGGAGGTCTGGGTGACCCGGAAGGGACTGTGACAGAGGCTTCTGCAATGATCATCGTTTCATCCATATCGTTGCCCCTCCCCGGAACACCATACAGGAATTGCGGGTCCAGGGGGGTCACCCCCCTGGCGGGTCCAGGGCAGCGCCCTGGGACTTTGCCGTTGTGTGCCCGGCATGGCACACATACTTGGAGGTGAAAGTCCTCTAC
>JAMOAX010000222.1:0-3321 GCA_039908555.1 Magnetococcus sp. DMHC-8 | reverse complement strand
GGACTGGTCAAGATTGAAATGCATTTCCTGCCGGACATCTTCGTGCAGTGCGATGTCTGCCACGGCAGCCGCTACAACCGGGAAACCCTGGAAATACAGTACAAGGGCCGGAGCATCGCCGACATTCTGCACCTGACGGTGGAGGAGGCCGCGCAGTTTTTCCAGGCCATCCCCGCCATCCAGGGCAAGTTGACCACCCTGATGGAGGTGGGTTTGGGCTATGTGCGGCTTGGACAGGCGGCCACCACCCTCTCCGGGGGCGAGGCACAACGGGTCAAAATTGCCCGGGAATTGGCCAGGCGAGCCACCGGGCGAACTCTGTACATCCTCGACGAACCGACCACCGGTCTGCATTTCGAGGACATCCGCAAGCTGTTGGAGGTACTGCAGCGGCTGGTGGCGGCCGGCAACACCCTGGTGGTCATCGAACACAATCTGGATGTGATCAAGACCGCCGACTGGATCATCGACCTGGGACCGGAAGGGGGCGCCAGCGGTGGCCAGATCGTCACGACCGGCACCCCGGAACAGTGCGCCGACCATCCTGCCTCCTGGACGGGTCGCTATCTGCGGGGCATGTTGCAGGGGATGACAGAAAAAACGACGCAAACGCACACTCGAGGAGCCGTCACATGAAAACGCCCGACCCTGATATTCTGAAGGAAATGGTCAGACGCATTGTCGAAGCGGCGCACCCCTTGCGCATTCTCCTGTTCGGGTCAGCCGCACGGGGCAATATGGGACCGGACAGCGATGTAGATCTGCTGGTGGTGATGCCCGACGGTTGTCACCGCCGTCAAACGTCACAAGTCGTGTTTCGCGCCCTGCGGGGCATTGGGGTGGCCAAGGAGGTCATCGTGGTGACAGAACAGGATCTGCTGGATTATGGGCAGGAACCCTCACTGGTCATCGCACCGGCCTTGGCGGAAGGAAAGGAGTTGTACCATGTCACGGGATAAGGCGATTCCCGGCACACCGAACGACTGGCTGGGCCGGGCCAAGGGAGACTTGGCCATGGCGCGTATTCCGTTGCCGGATGGAGCCTGTTTTGAAGATCTCTGCTTTCATGCCCAGCAGGCTGCAGAAAAGGCGATCAAGGCCGTTTATCGCCATCGCGGTTTTGCCTTTCGGTACACCCACGATCTGGAATGGCTCTTGACTGAACTGGCCAGACAGGGCGAACACCTGCCAGAAGAGATAATCAATGCCGATTCTCTCACAATTTTTGCGTGGGAAGCACGTTATCCGGACCCGGGAGAATCTGTCACGGAGCGTGAATACCGGGATGCCGTTCAGAAAGCCGAAATGGTGGTGGCCTGGGCGGGAAGGGTGATCGGCAGATAAGTATTTTTCGCCCACAAAAGGGCAGTCGACACCCCCGGCATGCCTCTACAGATCGCCGTCTGCGGGGCATGTTGCGAGAACGGGTGGTGGTTGCACCACCACCCGGTGCGCCAGAATGATCTGCTGAAACGAAGCGCTGGTGGTCGCCCATTCCACCACGTCCACCTTCCAGGGCAGATCGGATTCGGAAAAATCGTCGGCCAGCCCTCCCAGCACCTGAAAACCCAGGGGCCGGGCCGTCACGATGCACAAATCCAGATCGGAATAGGGCCGGGCCGTCCGTTTCGCCCGGGAGCCAAAGGCCCACACCTCGTGATCCGGCACATGCCTTTGCAGAATGTCATGCACCATGCGCCAATGCGCCGGGCTGATGTCGATGGCAGGAGGCTGTCCCGTCAGGCCGCTACCCATTGCGTGCCTTGAGCTGCTCCAGCAGATGGCGTGCCTCGGCCAGGAAGGCGGGAATCTCCCGCACCACCGCGATGGCCACCTCTTCGGCATAGGTGTGGCTGGTCTTGCCGCGCATCTCCCGATAGCCCTTCCAGTCCACCCAATCGCCCAACAACAGACCCTGTTCCTTGGCGGAACGAATCAGGTCGGCCAGGGAGATTCCCTCAAACTGTTCCGGGGAAAAAGAGACCCGCACCAGGTGGCGTTTCAGCATTTTGTGGCTGATTTCATAGGTAAACTCAAAACGCTGAATCAACCCGTCGCGGATCTGGTCGTCGGTCACTGCCTGCCGGTGGCGCGCCAACCCCTCGGCCAGTCGCTGTACGGCGTTCTCAAGGGGCGCCAGATCGAGCCTGTCCGTTATGACACGGTCTGGGGCATCATGCTGCATGACGTGACTCATCTGGTCCCTCTCCGAAATGTTCTTGACCAATCCTGCCCGTGGCGATTATACCCACTCAGGGAACGGCTGCCAACCCCGTCCAGCGCAACCCGGCCACAGCGCGGCCCGCTGCCGGTTGGCTTTACCATCAATATTTTTTTTATTGACATGAATTTTAACAAAATGTTAGATTCAGTTGCCGGATATTTTGTTTAGTGATGGAACGTTGCGGTGAGTGCGCACCGGTGTGGCGGTGTGCTGTGCTGCCCCCCCAAAGCTGGTGGCGGACCACTCGGACTTGACATGACTTTCAGAAGGTATGCCATGCCCAAGGAATCGCCTTCCCATCCCGATGACGACGGTTTTTCCCTGCGTCGTCCGGTGTTGTTTCCCCTCCTCGGCGCCCTGCTGTGCCTGGTACTGGTGGTGGCCATGGCCGTCCACTGGCTGGACAACACCCTGGAGGTGCAGACGCTGCGCCGCCACGCCCTCATCCTGGCGGCGGTCACCGCCGGTTTGCTCCTGCTGCTGGGCCTGTTCCTGGACCGCCTGCTCGGGCGCGCGGAACAGCGTATCCGCCAGACGGTCCATGCCCTGCGATACAGCGACGCCAACCTGGCCCACAGTCATGCCCTCCTCCACAACACCCTGGAATCCCTGGAAGACGGCATTCTGCTGCTCAACGACGGTCAAACAGTCCGCTATGCCAACAGCCGTTTCGCCACCTTATGGAACCTGCCCGAAGGGACGCTGCCAACCCGGACCTTCGAGTCGATCCTGGCCTGCCTGCAGGAAAAACTGGTCGATCCGGCCCCCTTCCTGGACCAGTTCCAGTCATTGAAGAACGCCCGCCAGATCAGCCACGGCACCCTCCATTGCCGGGACGGACAGGTTCTCGAATACCGATCCTTCCCCATACCCTGTGCCCGCGAACCCTGTGACCGGGTGTGGGTTTTTCATGACATGACCCGCCGCGCCGCCATGGAACAACGGGAAGAACATGCCCTGCAATCCCGCATCGCCATCAGCGCCCTGCTGGAGACCGGCATGGCCTCCCTCTCCCTGGAAGATCAGCTGCACGCGGCTCTGGAGATTATTCTGGCGGTTCCCTGGCTGTCGCTGGAGTACAAGGGGTCGATTTTTCT
>JAMOAX010000060.1:0-17190 GCA_039908555.1 Magnetococcus sp. DMHC-8 | reverse complement strand
CCTTTTTGTCGGCGACGCCGTCAGTGCAACCGGTTGGCGTTTGGCCGGCGTGCAGACGGTGGTGCCGGCCGCGGGCGAGGAGGCGACCGTGCTGACCCGCCTCTGCACCCCACCTGCCCAACTGGTATTGCTGACCGCCGCAGTCGCACAGCGTCTGCCGGTCGCTCTGCAACAGCATCTCTTTGCCCTGGTGGCGCCCCTGGTCCTGGTCGTCCCCGACGCACGCGATCAGGTGGCCATGCCGGACCTGGCCGAGAATGTGCGCAGACAACTGGGAGTCGGCCAATGACGGACGATCAGAGCGAACCCCTGCAACGACTGCTGCAACGGTTGGCGCTGCATCAACAGCAGGCCTGTCGGCAAATCCTGGAAGAGGCCCGCGCCCAGGCTGTCGAGTTGATCGCCACCGCCGAGGCCGAAGCCCGGCGCCGCCTCGGCGCTGCCCGGGAGGCGGAAGAGGCCCGCCTGGCCGAGGCACAGGCCACCCTGCAGGCCCGACAGGCCACCGCCAGCCGGCAAAACCGCCTGCGCCAAACCCAGACACTGCTGGAACGGGGGTGGACCCGACTGCTGGAAAGTGTGGCCCAACGCTGGGCCAATGGAGAACAGCGCGCCCTGTGGTTGCACCGACTGCTCCGGCAGGCCCGGCAAACCCTGCCGGGGGACGACTGGACTGTCCATCATCCCCCTGACTGGGAGCCGACCGAATGGCCGGCCGGTCTGCCGGTCAGCCGTTGGCAGGCCGATCCCGAACTGACGGCCGGTCTGCGCATCGGCTGTCGGGGAGCCTGGCTGGATGGCAGCCTGCAGGGCATGATGGCCAATCGGCGGGAGCTCTCTGCCCTGCTGTTGGCCCAACTGGAAAAAGATGAGGAACATCCATGAGCCAAGCCGTCATCTGCTGGATCAGCGGCCCGGTATTGCGGGCGATCAGCCTCGATGCATTCCACATCCATGAGGCGGTGTGGGTGGGCAGCAAACGCCTGCTGGGCGAGGTGGTGCGTCTCAAAACCCACGACGACAATGGCGGCCAGGAGTTGACCGTCCAGGTGTTCGAGGATACCACCGGCCTGCGACCCGGCGATCCTGTCCTGGGTCAGGGAGCCTCCCTCTCCGTGCGCCTGGGACCGGGCCTGCTGGGCCACATTTTTGATGGCCTGTTGCGCCCCCTGGCTGGCGGTGAGGAACGCAATTTTCTGGCCCCCGGCCAGACCAGCGCCGACACCTCGCCTCGTTTTTCCTTTCAACCACTGGTGGAAAAGGGACGCATTCTCAAGGGGGGAGAGCCCTTTGGCCTGGTACAACACCACGCCGCCCCCGCCGACACTGCACCCCACGAACACGGCGGACAGCTCAGCCTGGTCCCCCCCACCCTGCGGGGCGAGGTGGTGCGCATCGCCCCGGCCGGCGAGTATGCCGATACCGACCCGGTCTGCACCCTGCGGGACGGCGACGGTCGGGAACAGGAGATCGCCATGAGCCATACCTGGCCGGTGCGCGTGCCGCGACCAGTGGCCGAGCGGTTGGTCAGCGGCCCACCCCTGCTGACCGGACAACGCATCCTGGATTGCCTCTTTCCCGTGGCCCGGGGCGGCAAGGCGACCGTGCCCGGCGGCTTCGGCACCGGCAAGACCGTCCTGCTGGAGACCATCGCCAAATGGTGCAACGCCGATGTCATCGTCTACCTGGGATGCGGCGAACGGGGCAACGAAATGGCCGGCGTGCTGGACGAATTTCCCCACCTGGAGGACCCCCGCACCGGCCGTCCCCTGATGGAACGCATGGTGGTCATCGCCAACACCTCCAACATGCCGGTCGCCGCCCGGGAGGCCAGCATCTACACCGGCGTCACGGTAGCCGAATATTTTCGGGATCAGGGGCTGCATGTCGCGGTGATGGCCGACTCCACCAGTCGCTGGGCCGAGGCCCTGCGGGAGGTGTCGGGACGATTGGGAGAACTGCCGGGCGAAGGGGGCTATCCCGCCTACCTCAGCACCCGCCTGGCCGATTTTTATGAACGGGCGGCCCGGGTCCACACCCTGGCGGGCAAGGGGGGCTCGGTGACCATCATCGGCGCGGTTTCGCCCCCCTCCAGCGACTTTTCCGAACCGGTCACCACCCATACCAAACGTTATGTGCGCAATTTTTGGGCCCTGGATCGCAAACGGGCCCATGCCCGTTTCTACCCGGCCATTGATCCCCTCACCTCCTATTCCGAGGATGCCGCCCTGCTGGCCAGTTGGTGGCACGCCCGGGGCAACCCCAACTGGGCCGCACAACGGCGGCGTTTTCTCACCGTGCTGGAAGAACAGGCCCGCCTGGAGCGGATGGCCCTGATCCTGGGCAAGGATGCCATGCCGCCCCATCAACAGTTGACCCTGCTGGTGGCGGGCCTGATCAACGAGGCCTTCCTGCGCCAGTCGGCCTTCTCCAGCAAGGATCGCTCCGCCTCGCCACAAAAGCAAAACCGCATGATGGGCATCCTGGATCGCTTCATGGACCTGGCGGAACAGGCGGTGGCCGGCGGCATGACGGTGACCCATATCCAGTCCCTGCCCCTGCTGCGTCGCCTGCAGCGCATGGGAGAGGAGATCGGCGACGAAGAGCTAGAAAGCTTTGCCCAGTTGGAGGAGAGCATGGAAAAGGCGTTCAGGGTGGGTTGATAGGCCAAGCCGGGCACTGGTGACGGCGCTGCAATAAAATGGGTGCCACTGCCAGCCTGCGGCGCATGCTGAAAAAGCCGCAGCAAAAAGCGGCTGCGGCCGATCTTTAAAATCAATAACAACCGCCGGACTGCCTGGGTTGCATGCTGAAAAAGCCGCAGCAAAAAGCGGCTGCGGCTGCTTTTTAAAGCAACAGCAACGGCAAAATCCCAGGGCGCTGCCCTGGACCCGCCAGGGGGGTGACCCCCCTGGACCCGCAACCGTTTTTGAACAGTTTCAAGATCCGAAGGGAAATAACGGGAATGATCAACGCCAACCTTGCCCTGACCGACGCCACCACCCGCATCGACGGCCCTCTGCTGTTTGCCCATCGGCGCGTGGAGGTTGGGCTCAACGAGGCCGTCGAGGTGATCGGCGCCGACGGCATGCCCCGCCTGGGCCGCATCGCCGCACTGGACGATGACTTCATGACGGTGGAAATCCTGGAGTCCACCACCGGCCTGGGGTTGACCGGCACCCGCATCCGCTTTTTCGGCGAGCCCATCTCTTTTTCCCTGGGACCGGGCATCCTGGGCCGGGTGTTCGACGGGGTCGGACGGGTGCTGGACGGGGGTCCCCCCATCCCGGCCCGCACCCGCATGGCCGTGGACGGCGCCGTCCTGAATCCCCTGCGCCGCAAAAAACCGGAAGATTTCATCGAAACCGGCGTCTCCAGCATCGACGTGCTCAACAGCCTGGTGCGGGGCCAAAAACTGCCCATCTTTTCCGGCGGTGGCCTGCCCCACAACCGCCTGGCCATCGAAATCGCCCTGCACGCCCGCCTCCGTGGTACCGGGACCACGACCACCGAAACCAACCCGTTTGCCATCGTCTTTGCGGGCATCGGCGTGCCGTTTGAGACCGCCGAATTTTTCCGCCGCACCCTGGAAGAGAGCGGCGCCCTGGGACGCACCGCCCTTTTCCTCAATCTGGCCTCGGACTCCAGCACCCAGCGCCTGCTGGCACCCCGTTTTGCCCTCACCGCCGCCGAGTACCTGGCCTTCGTCGAAGGACGGCACGTACTGGTGATCATTACCGATTTTACCAACTATTGCGAAGCCCTGCGCGAAGTCTCCGCCAGTCACGGCGAAATACCCGGCCGCAAGGGCTATCCGGGCTACATGTATTCCGACCTGGCCACCCTGTACGAACGGGCCGGCAGCCTGCAGGGCAAAACCGGCACATTGACCCAGTTGCCCATCCTGACCATGCCCTCCGACGACATCAGCCATCCCATCCCCGACCTGACCGGCTATATTACCGAGGGCCAAATCACCCTCAATCGTACCCTGGACCGGGAGGGGGTCTATCCACCGGTCGGGGTATTGCCCAGCCTGTCGCGCCTCATGAAAGATGGCATCGGCGCAGGGTTCACCCACCCTGACCACCCGGCCCTGGCCAATCAACTCTATGCCGCCTACGCCCGTGCCACCCAGGTGCGCCTGCTGGCCAACGTGGTGGGCAGCGACGGCCTGACCCCGGAGGATCGGGTGATGCTCGCCTTTGGTCAGCAGTTTGAACGCCGTTTCATTCACCAGGATCATCCCCGCACCCTGGACGACAGCATGTCGGTGGGTTGGGAACTGTTGCGTCTGTTGCCCATTGCCGAGTTGTCGCGGCTCAGCGATGCGCAGCTTGCCACCTACATTACCGTCGATGCCGAGGCAACGTGATGGAGAGCACCCCCACCCGTTCCGCCCTGCTGCGGGCGCGCGAAGAACGTCAGGTCATGGGCGAGGGCTTTCGTTTTCTTGACGAAAAACGCCTGTTGCTGGCCGCCGAGATGGCCCGGCAATTCGAACGCTACCGGCAGGAACGGGAAGGTTGGCTGCAACGTCATCGCGAAGCAGTGGCTGCCCTGCAGCAGGCCCTGCTCCGGCACGGCCTGCACGGCCTGCAGGTACAATGGGCCCCGGTCGATGCACAGGCCATGCTCTCCCAGGAGATGCGGCGTTTTTTTGGCGTGCTATTGCTGGATCAACCCGCCCTGCACAGAGGCACACCGACAGCCCACCCGACCGAGCCACCGGACCACTCGCCGGAATCCGCCCTCTGTCGGCAGGCCTTCGGGCAACTGTTGACCGCCAGTGCGGCACTGGCAGCCCTCTCCGGCAATCTGCACCGCCTGCTGGCCGAATACAAACGCACGGAACGCCGGGCCCGGGCCCTGGAAGATGTGCTGCTCCCGGAACTGGACGACACCATCCACGAAATGGACATCCGCCTGGAAGAAATGGACCAGGAGGAGGCCGTGCGGGTGCGGTTGGGCAGGAGCGGCTGACCGGGCTGCGGGTCCAGGGGGGGCACCCCCCTGGCGGGTCCAGGGCAGCGCCCTGGGACTTGGCTGTTGCTGTTGATTTTAAAAAAAACCGCAGCCGGTTTTTGCTGCGGTATCCTCGGCATGCGCCGCAGGCAAACTGGCGGAATCTGGTACTCTGCCGGACGAAACGGTGATCAAGACCCGTGCTGGCCAAACAGGGCCCGCTCGATATAGGCACACAACAGATGACCCACAAGAATATGGGCTTCCTGAATACGCGGGGTGAGAGTGGCAGGTACCCTGAGACACAGGTCGCAGGCAGCCGCCATCTGGCCCCCTGCGGCACCGGTCAGGCCCACGACATGAATGCCCAGACGCCGCGCTACAGCTATAGCCTGGAAAATATTGGGAGAGTTGCCGGATGTGCTGATGGCCAGGAAGAGATCCCCCGCTTTGCCATTGCCCTCCAACTGCCGGGCAAACAGTGCATCATAACCATAATCATTGCCAATGGCCGTCAGGATGGAGGTGTCCGTCGTCAGGGCCAGTGCCGGCAGGGCGGGTCGATCAAAAAAGAAACGACTGACCAACTCCCCCGCAATGTGCTGGGCATCGGCAGCCGAACCACCGTTGCCCGCAATCAACAACTTGCCGCCCGCCCGATAGACCCGGACCGCCAGGTCGCACATCCCCTGCAGCGTCGCCAGGGCAGCGGCATCCGCCAGCAGGCGCTGCTTGACGGCCAGACTGTCGCGCAACTGCTCCAGCAAGAAAGGGTCAATCATCGCTTTTTCACCACCAGCACCGGTAGTTCGGAGAGTTGCAACACCTTTTCGGTGGTCGCACCCATCAGGAGGTTGGCAATGCCGGTCGTGCCGCTGTAACCCAACAGGATCAACCCCGCTTTGAGCTTTTTGGCGGTATGAACGATCTGACTGGCAGGCAGACCATGGATCACCAGGGTCTCCAGTCCGACCTTGGCCTGTTTGGCCTGTCGGGCCAGGTCATGCTCCTTGACAAAGGCTTTCATGGTATCCGCTGCCACCTCCAGAATCGGACGCAGCGCCTTTTTCAACTCCTTTTTCTTGGGCGGCACATCGGGATCTTCCAGGGGCTCATGAACCACATGCAACAAATACAGACGGCTCTCCAGCGCCTTGCCCAACACAAAAGCCTCCTGCACCGCTGCCAGACTGTCCAAAGTAAAATCAACAGCAACCACGATGGTACGCAGATCGTCCGGCGACATGAGTGTCTCCCAGAAAGGGGCAAATCCACAGGGATATGCAAAGTACGGCTTGTATCCTTATCGAAAGGTGGCTAAGATTAGCGGCAAGCGAGTCGCTTGGCAAGTTCCCGTGTAGCACCAGGCCCGCCTGGACGGATGCGGCTTGACACATTCGGAACAACTCGATTTATCAAGGAAAAATCAAACAATGAAAACCAGAATCTTTGTGGGATCCTTGCTGGTTCTGCTGCTCTCTTTTGCCGGTACGGCCGATGCCGGAGCCCCCCAGACCCGGAAACCGTTCGATGAACAGGAGTTCAACCGGTTCATGACGGATTATCCGACGATAACCCGGTGGTTGACGGACAAGCGGCGACATGCCGGCGCCATCCATTCGCCCTGGATGTTGTCCGGGATGCGTTATGACCGGGATTTTATCAACCATCTGCAGGAAAAAGGCTGGGATGCCGAGCGCTTCTTCTATTTGCTGGACCATGTCAACATGGGCCTGATGACCAGTCGGGCTGAGGCCGACAACGAGGCGGCTCGAACCCAGATGCAGCAGCAACGGGACAAGATGCAGGCCGACAGGCTGGCAGAACAGCAAAAGTGGCAGACCCAGGTGCAGGAGCAAAACCGCTCCTCCCTGGAGACCGCCCGGGCGCAATGGAGCGCCCAGCGGGACCGGGTGAACAATGACCCCCGCATTCCGCCGGCCCAAAAGGCACAAATCCTGGCCCAGATGGATCGTTCCCAGCCGGCACCCGCCACCGTGGGCACTCCGGAAGAGCAGCAGGCACAGATGGCCAAACAGCGCCAGGCCTGGCTGGCAGAACAAAAGCGGCAGGTCGTGAACAATCCGGCCATCCCACTGCCACAAAAGCAGGAAATCATTGCCCAGATGGACCGTTCCATGGGGATTGGCAACGGGCCGCGGACCGAAGCGGCCGTCCGGCCACCGGCTGATCCCAACCCGACCGCACGACAGGCCGCCCTGCATGCCCAGCAACAACAATGGATCGAGACACGCATGCAGGAGGTGCGCAACAACACCATGATCCATCCTGCCCAAAAACAGCAGATGCTGGATCAGTTGCAACAATCCCTGCAGCACAGCCAGACCGCCGCCCGGCACGCCCAGGAGTCAACCGGCCTGCTGCCCGCCCAGGAAAACGAACTGATCAAAAACAACCGTCAAAAGCTGACAGAACTGTTCTTCCCGGACAAATAATCGTCGGCTCAACCCGTTTTGTCTGGCCCGTCCGCCCTCCTGGACAGTATTGTCAGGGGGGCGCGGTCACGGGCTTCACCGCGCAAAACCAGTGGGTATTCAGCATTTGTTGACCAGGAGGTGGCAGTATGGGCAAGCAGGATGGAAAAAAATCTGTCATGGAGCAAAAGACAGAACGCATCATTGTCGCACAAAAACTGCAAAAATTCCGGCAGGACATGCTGATTGACGGCATCGTCGCCACGGCGCCCGTGGTGATGCTGTCGGGATCGTTCGGATCGGGGGTGGGGGAACTGGCCGAAAAGCTCTCCCATCACGCCCGGGTGCCCTTCTACGGTCCCCGCCGACTGGAAGCCTTGTCCAACGGACAGGCGCAGACCGGGACAGTCATGACGGACAGCGAAGGCGCGGAGGAGGATTTTTTTGATTACTGGCTGGGCTACCTGCGGGAGGGGACCACCATCTCTGCCCGGGATCGATTCCTCCGCCTGTCACACACCATCCGGGAGATCGCCACACGGGGCGGGATCATCGCCGGCGTCTGCTCGCACATGGTCCTGCCGGGGAAAAAACTGTTGCGTGTCCGGGTGGATGCCGGCACACAATTCTGCGCCCGCCGACTGGCCGCCACCCGAGGCATCCAGGAAGCCGAGGCAACACGGGCCTTCCTGCAACTGGAAGGGGAACGACGCCAGTTCCTGAACGCCTCGTTCGCCGAGGCATTCACCGACTCCATCGAATATGACCTGGTACTGAACGCCGAGCAATCCACCCTGCCAGACATGCTGGACACCTGCCTGGCCGCCATGGATCGAAAAGGCATGCTCGGCAAAACCAAAAAACACCGCTCCGCCAAATGAGGAATCCGGCAACAAGCAGCTGCGGCTACTTTTTAAAATAATGCCCCCCACTTAAGCCGGGACAGTGTTGATAAATAAAAGTGAATGGGATGGGTCTGGGAAGGGGCTGGCCCCTTCCCAGCGGGGTGTGGGGCAGAGCCCCACAAGACCGTGGTTCTGTTATTCGGAGCTCCGCCCCGGACCCCGCCAATCCGGCAGGGTTCCCCGGGGCGAGGGGCGGTTCCCCCCCCGGTCAGGCGTCCGACCAGACCGGGAGCTGCACCGTCAACGTGGTGCCCGCCGAGGCAGAGGTTGCCATGCGCATGCTGCCATGCTGCACCTCGGCCATCAGGCGAGCCGAATAGGTGCCCAGGCCGTTCCCCGATTTTTTCCCGGATGTGACATATTTTTCAAAAAAACGGGCCTGGATCGCAACAGGCACCTCGCCGGCATTGTGCATGGCAACGGTGGCCATGCCGTCCTGGACAGCCAGCGAAACCGTGATGGCCTGCTGAACGGGAGAGGCATCCAGGGCATTCTTGAGCAGGTTGGCAAACAACGAATAGCACAGCAAATCTTCTCCGAGCACCCAGAAATGACTGCCCGCCTGCAACGGCTGCCCTGCTATCAGAATGTGAATTGGAATACCCTTTTTGTGCGCCTCACGGCTGAAATCGATCACCAGCCTGCCGATGATCTGCACCAGATCGACGGGCTGGGGAACCAGCATATAGGTGCCCTGTTCCATCTTGTACAGGTCCAGTGACAGACTGATCATGCGCAGCGCATGGTGACCGGCATCATGGACAAACTGTACGCACCGGTGCGTCTCCTCTGTCAGCGCAAAGGTGTCGGTGGTCAATAACAGATCGGTATAGCTGATGATACTGGCCAGCGGCGCTTTCAAATCGTGCCGCATGATGCGTTCCATATCCGCCTTCATCTGGTCCGCTGCCAACAGCGCAGCGTTCTGACGCCGCAATTCCTGTTGCTGTTGCATCAACTCCTGCCGCATGATGCGCATGGTCAGGTGGGTCTTCACTCTGGCCAGTACCACGGCCGGCTTGAACGGTTTGGAAATGTAATCGACCGCACCAGCAGCAAACCCCTTGACCTCATCCTCCTCTCCACTCATCGAGGTGATGAATATGATCGGAATATCGCAAGTGTCCGGTTCTGCCTTGAATTGCCGGCACACCGCATAGCCATCCATCTCCGGCATCATGACATCCAGCAAAATCAGGTCGGGACGATTGTGGCGCGCCAGGGTCAACGCCATCCGACTGTCGGTGGTGACAAACAGGTTGTATTCATCGGCCAGGATGGAATCGAGAATCCGCAGATTGATGGGCATATCATCCACGGCCAGAATGTTGGCTGGTTCCGACCTGTTCATGCCTGCTCCTCCGCATGCTCTTGCTGCCAAACCTGGTCAATCTCGGCCAGCGCCGTCTGTGCTGCCTGAAAATCAAACCGCTCCAGGGCAGCGTCCAATCGTTCCACTGCCTGGGCCATGGCAGGCGCCTGCAGAAAGGGTTGCAGATCGGCAAAACACTTGCCGGCCCGGCTGCTGGCGCTCTGGATAAGGGCGGCCAACCGGTTCAGCAGCTCCCGCGTCTGGACCGGGTCGACCGCAACCGGTCGTGCGGGCTCCGGCTTGCCGTGCTGCTCGAGGGTGGCGATGGCCGCCAGCAGCGGCGTCAATGCCTGTTCCAACTGCGTCAACAGAGCGGGCCAGCGATCCTGCTGCCGGGCATCAATGGCCTGTTCCAATGCAGCAGCCACCTTGTGCAGGGCCACCGCCGATACATTGCCCGCCACCCCTTTGACCGCGTGGACCAGGCGCCTGGCCGACAGGGAATCATCCTGCCGCTTGCCCGTCAACCCCTGACGGAGTTTCCCGGCCACCCCGGCAAAATCGCGCCCGGCCTCCAGCAGGAGTGATCGCAACAGGCGGTGATTGCCCCCCAGACGTTCCAGTCCGGCCACGACATCCACGCCCGGCAGGTCGACCGGCATCTCCCAGGCATCTCCTGCGGTCCGGTCCTCGACCAGCACCGCTGGCGCCGGTTTGGGGCGGTCTGCGGGGGCTATCCAGCGTTGCAGGGCGGCATACAATTGTTGGCGGTCAACAGGTTTGGTGATGTGGTCATTCATGCCCCCCGCCAGGGATTTTTGCCGATCACCATCCATGGCATGCGCTGTCATGGCGATGATGGGCAGACCGGCAAACCGGGCATGCGCCCGGATCTGCCGAACAGCGGTGTAGCCGTCCATGACGGGCATCTGGATGTCCATGCAGATCAGGTCGAAAGGAGCCTCCATAACCATTTGTGTGGCCTCCAGGCCGTTGCCGGCCACCGTGACCACCAGCCCCACCTGCTCCAGCATCTCCCGGGCCACCTGCTGGTTGATGGGGTTGTCCTCCACCAGCAATATCCGGGCTCCGCCGATCTGTGCAAACACAGCCTGGTGATCAACAGTCTCTCTCGCCGGTTGATGCAGTTCGACCACCCCCCGTCCCAACACCTCCATGATGGTGTCGCACAGACGGGAGCGGGTGACCGGCTTGCCGAGCAACGCCCCGATCCCCGCCTTCCGGGCCTGCAGTGCCAGGTACTCGTCCAGACCAAAGGCCGAAAGCAGGATCATGCCCGGCGCCGAACCAGGATCTGCCCGCCGGGCGACATCAGCCGTTATCCGGTGAGCGGTTTCCAGACCATCCATGTCCGGCATCCGATAGTCCAGCAACACCAGAGGGTAGGGTGTGCCCGCTTCTGCCGCCCGTTCCATTTCCTGCAAGGCTTCGGCACCGGAAGCCACCGAACAGGGACGAAAAGAGCAGGATCGCAATGTGACCTCCAGAATTTCCCGGGCAATGGCATTGTCATCCACCAGCAGGACGGGCAGCGCCACCAGCGGATCAGGCAGCACGCACGCCTGTTCCGCCTCCGGACGGCACGCCAACCGGGCGGTAAATCGGAACAGGGCGCCCTGCCCCGGTACGCTCTCCACCCATATCCTCCCCCCCATCAGTTCCACCAGACGCTTGCAGATGGACAACCCCAGGCCGGTACCCCCGAATTGACGGGTGGTCGAAGAGTCTGCCTGGGTAAAAGGCTGGAACAGGCCGGCCATCTGCTCCGGGGAAAGGCCAATGCCACTGTCCTGCACCGAGAACAGCAAGACCTCGGCCTCCTCACCATCCGGTCCGGAAGCCGATGCCACCGGCCAATCGACGCGGTGCGGCTCCCGGGTAATCCAGACCCGTATCGCTCCCTGCCGGGTAAATTTGATGGCATTGCTGATCAGGTTCATCAACACCTGTTCGAGACGCAGGGAATCGCCGTGCAGGGCCGTGGGACAGGCCGGGTCCACGCCGATGGCCAGTTCCAGGCCTTTCTCCGCTGCCTGGCTCCGGAACAGATCGGCCAGGTTTTCCATGACACGACCCAGCTCAAAATCGGTGGCTTCCAGGGTGATCTTGCCCGCCTCGATCTTGGAAAAATCCAGAATATCATTGATGATACGCAACAGGGAGTGGGAGGCATTGGCAATCTTGGCCAGATAGTCGCGCAGTCTGGGCGGCATCTCCAGGTGCAACGCCAGATCGGCCAGCCCGATAATGGCATTCATGGGGGTGCGGATTTCATGGCTCATGTTGGCCAAAAACGCACTCTTGAAGCGGGAGGCGGTCTCCACCTGGTGCATGGCCCGCTGCAACTGCTCCATGGCCTGATTCAGGTTTTGTTCGCTCTGCTTGGCTTCGGTGATATCCTCATAAACACCCAGCACGCCAATCACCTCATCCCGGTTGTTGCGGAGGGGCACCTTGGATGTGCGCAGACAGAGCAACGCCCCGTCGGGCGTGGACTGGGGCTCCTCGTAACCCAGCCGTCCCAGACCGGAAGTCATGACCTGCCGGTCATCGGCACGATACCGTTCCGCCTGTTCGGCCCAACCCAGCCGGGTATCATCCAGACCCAACAGCTCGTCTGGGTGGTTCTTGCCGGCATCCCGGGCGAAGGGAGGATTGCAGCCCAGATAGCGACCGTCGCGGTCCTTCCAGAATACCCGGATGGGCACCGTATCCACGACCGTTCGGAGCAGGCTCTGCGACTGGGCCAGCTCTTCGACCATCTGCGAGAGTTCCCGGGTCCGTTCCGCCACCCTCTGCTCCAGGGTGTGTTTGGCCTCGTGCAGGGAGATCTCCAATCGTTTGATGGCGGTGATATCCGTCACCGTGGTCAGGTAACAAAGATCGCCGGACAGCATCATCTGCTCGGCCGACAAGAGATGGATGCCCGTGCTGCCATCCCGGTAGTTCACACCGGCTTCCAGACCATGCACACGGCCCGCATTCCGCAGGCCGACCACCAAAGGCAGGTACGCCTCCCCGTAAAGGTCCACCATGGCCGCTGTACGTTGTGCAAACTCCGCACGCTGACAGCCAAAGAGGTGTAACAAAAAATCGTTGGCCTCAAGCACCCTGTGGTCCGACCAGCGGACCAGGGCAATCCCGATTGGGCTGGCGCGAAACACCGTGGCCAGACGGACATCGCTCTCCCGCAACAGACGCTCGCTGCGCCGGCGTTGCCGCACGTGGCGCACGGCAAGCATGACGGCGCTGCCGCCCACCATCAGCAACACGGCACGGAACAGATGATCCCAGTCCAAATGGGCCAATTCCGGCATGGGCACCAGGATGGTGAGAAAGGCCTCTCCCTCTTCCAGGGTGACCGTCTTGTGCAAAAACGGCACGGGACGACTGTCAAAGCGGTACAGGTCCGACATCAGGCCATCCGACCAGGGACGGATATCCAGTTTGGCAAACGTCTGGCGTTTGTAGCGATCCAGACGCGCCTTTTCCGGCAATCCGAACACCGTCGAGTCGGGCAAGGCGCGCATTTCCAGTTGCTTGTCCCGCGCCAGGATCACCACCCCGTATTGATCGCTGAGCAGCGCGTCGGCCTGGCCCAGCCACGATGCCAGAAAGGAGAGGTCAATCTTGCCGGCCACCACGCCTATCCGGTTGTTGTGCTCATCCACCACCGGAGAAGAGAAGAAAAAACCGGGAATATTGGTGCGCCGTCCCACCGCATACTGGACCCCTTGCTTGCCCGCCATGGCCTCGGCAAAATATTCCCGGTCACGATAATTGGTACCAACAAAGCTGTCCGGCGCCTGGTGGTTGCTGGCCAGGATGGCATCACCGGCCGTGTTCATCACCCAGATGACACTCATAACCCCCAGTTGGTCGGTAAAACCTGCCAACCAGCGATCCAGGGCGGCCAATTCCGGCGCCGTCGACCAGAGTTCGCGCTTTTCCTCGGTGGTCTGCGAGGAAGGGGGAGCGTGCAGAAACGGCTGCAACACCGCCTGGAGCCCGGGATGCTGGCCAACGGCGGCGGGAACGCCATGCAGCATGCCCAGTCCCCGCCGAAGCCCCACGGACAGTTGCTCGCTGGTCTGCAGCAAATCCTGGTTGCGCTCGAACAGGAGCTCGGTCGCCTGCCGATTCGTGAAGTCACCGGTCAACCACCAGCTCATCCAACACCCGCAGGCGACCAGCAACAGCCCGGCAACGACCCTGGCATGCCCGCGCCACCACGACTGGACTGGGAACGAGTCAACCGATCCTCTGTTTGCGGAAGTGTCCATGTGGTGCCTGTCATCACGCCCGTCTGCCGGTTGCCCGGGCCTGCTGCCAACGGACTGCCGAACAAAACCGGTCATTGCAAAAAGTGGAGGATGGTGATCCTGGCGGACTGACGCTGGTGGTCATCGTCATTGGACGGTGACATGGAGCATAATCCACCCTGACTGACCAAACAAGAGTCCTTGCACGCCCCCTCCTGCGCGCCCGACCGCCCGCATTGGCTGCTTGAAAAAATCCCGAGGGACCCATGACATGGCAATGCCGCAAACCGGTCCCGGAACTGACCGCTACCTGACCAACAGAGGCTCCCCCTCACCGCCGACCCGGGTAGCCGCCCAGTCGATGATGGCACCATAAACCGCGCCGGCCAACAGGGTCGCCCAGAAAATCATCCAGACGGACACGCCCGGCGGCGGTGTTCCCCCCATGGCCCCTGCTGCCAGTGGCAGCGAGACGACTGCTCCCATGCAGGCCCCCCGCAGCCAGGGTCGGTAGGCAAAACCCAGGACCGGATGGGTCGTGAACGCCCCGGCCAGGGCAACCACCACGCCGATCAGCATCCGGTCCGTCAGAATGGCCCAAAAAATCGGATGGGTGACAGAGGCCATCTCCGGTTGCTGCCCGGCAGCCAGCATGACACACAACAGACCGGACAACGTGCCCAGAACAACAGCAACCAGAAATCGTGTAGCGGCAGGACGAGGAGACATGGCGAACTCTTCCGGCAAAATGGTTCGGTAAACAGGGTCAGGCAACTGCCTGTCATTGTATCATGCCGAGTCACCCGGTGAAACAGTTTGTTGACCCGCCCACTGTCGTCTGCCGATGGTCTCTGCCACACCCTGCACGACATCCAGCAACGCCTGTTTGCGGATGGGTTTGGTGATGTGGTCATCACAGCCGGCCTCCAGACTCTCCCCCTTTTTGTCCAGGCCGGCATGGGCACTCAGAGCCACGATGAGGAGAGGTTGACGTCCCTCCTCCCGCTCCCACTGCCGGATGGCACGGGTGGCGGCATAGCCATCCATATTGGGCATCTCGATATCCGTCAACAGCAGGTCGAACGGCTCCGTACGCACCCGGTCCACCGCTTCGCGGCCATCACTGACGATCACCAGATGGTGGGGCGTTCTGCGGAAATAGGCCTGCAAGAGCACCTGGGTATCGGGCGAATCTTCCGCAATCAGAATGCGCACCGCCTGCGCATCCCTCCTGGCCGTCTGTGGCAGCACAGGGAGCGGCTCGGCCACGACCGGCACCGACCGCGCCGGCAGAGTGAAAAAGAAAGTGCTGCCTTGTCCCGGTTGGCTCTCCACCCCTATTTGACCTCCCATCAACGCCACCAACCGCTGGGAGATGGCCAATCCCAGGCCGGTCCCCCCGTAACGACGGGTAATCCCCGAATCGGCCTGGGTGAAATGTTCAAAAATATGCTGCGCGTGTGCCGGGGCAATGCCAATGCCGGTATCCACCACCCGCACCAACAGGGTGTCCGGTTCCCGGGGATGGGGGGAGAGATGGACCACCACCCGTCCGTGTTGCGTGAATTTGATGGCATTGCCGAGGAGATTGATGAGCACCTGCCGCATCATCCCGTCATCGCCCAGGATGGTGTCCGGCACACCTGGCATCATCTCCTCCGCCAGCAGCAACCCTTTCTCCTCGGCCGCCATCCGCAGTAAATGAGCGGTTTCCGTCACGACATGGCGGGGCGAAAAAGGCAGGGCAGAGGCCGCAAAACGACCGGATTCAATACGGGAAAAGTCCAGGACATCGTTGATCACCCCCATCAGCGCCTTGCCGGAACGGTGCATGGTCTGCACAAGATGGCGCTGTTCCGCGTCCAGGGCAGTTTCCAGCAATACCTCCGACATGCCCAGCACCACATTCATGGGGGTGCGGATTTCGTGACTCATGGTGGCCAGAAAATCGCTCTTGGAACGGGAGGCCGCTTCGGCCTGTTCCTTGGCCGATTGCAAGGCGGCCGTCGCCCGTTGCACGGTGCGCAACGTCAGGTGGCGCACCGGAAAAAACACGACCAGACCCATGAGCAGACTGCAGCACAGGGTCCAGAACAGGGGGATCAGGAGGGGATGCAGCGACAGCGTGACGGCCACCTGACCAACCGGTTCACCATAGTCATGCAACCATTCCGTGCGGGTCAACCGCGGCCAGGGCAGCGGCTCTTTGATCTGGCCAACCTCTTCCCCCGACCCGTCGACCCCATGCAACACCTGGATGGCGGTATTGGGTGCATGGATGTCTTCCAGCACCGCTCTCAGGCGAATCGCCTGGGAACTCCAGGTGGCAGGGTTGTTGCTGATAAATTTGTGCAGAGCAACCGTGCAAATTCTGAGTTCTGCATCCAGTTGCTTGTTGGCGTGGTCCCAGGCCAGGAACAGGTGAACGCCGGGCGGCAACAGGGCAACCATCCCGGCGATGATGCCGGCTGTCACAGTGATAAGCCGCAGCAAAGGCAGAGCGTGATACATATGGCGTCAGGGTTGGGTACTGACCATGCCCGGTTGCCACAGCAGGGTCTGCCTCTCTGCGGAACGCAGCCATGTCATGACACCCATGCCCGCACCCGCGCCCCGATACGCACCGGTCCGACCTGCCATCCCGATCAACCTCAACAATTCGATCATGCATCCCTGCCACCGCCAACAGTCCGTTCGCACCACCCAACTCCTTGTCAAGCCTCGTTGCCACCCATCGACCGGCCCTGTTCACCCTTCGGGTATTGTACAGCCCCCCCCCCGGGTGGATGCAAACAAGACCGACATCCACAGTGGCCAGTGACCTGCGCCATGCCATCTGGCAGCCTTGCTCATCGTTTCACCGCCCCCGATGGTTGGCGATTTTTTGTACCCGCATCCTGTCGGTATGGTTTATTCAGACTTGACTATTTCGAGCAGGATGTCATACTGCCGGCCTTGGTGTTTGCGAAGACGGGGGCCGTTAGCTCAGTTGGTAGAGCAGCTGACTCTTAATCAGCGGGCCATAGGTTCGAGTCCTATACGGCCCACCAAATAAATCAAGCACTTGCGGCTACCTTTCGGGTGGCCGTTTTTGTTTCTGGCGTTTTTGGGTTCCCCTATCAGCCCGTTGAAAAAGTCGCCCAACAACTCATCCCATGGTAGAATGGTGGAAACCTGAACTTTGGGAGGATGGGATGGCACTGGGGCGACGAAAAGACCGGCAACCGGACATGTTTTTGACCTGGGATGAGCTCCCCCGGTCGCGAGGGCATGTATTTTACGACCGTCTG
>JAMOAX010000059.1:0-17328 GCA_039908555.1 Magnetococcus sp. DMHC-8 | reverse complement strand
ACCACAAGCCAGTGAACACCTGCCAGCTTGCCTGCGGCGCATGCTGAGGGCGCCGCAGCAAACGGCGGCTGCGGCTTTTTTGAAAGTCAACGGCAACAGCAACAGCAACAGCAAAGTCCCAGGGCTCTGCCCTGGACCCGCCAGGGGGGTGACCCCCCTGGACCCGCAGTTCCCGTATGGTGTACCGGGGGTGGACAGGGAGTAAACGATAATCAAGGCCCATTTTGGTAAAGGATGATTATGGACGCGATCAGTGCAATACATGCCCGTGAGATTCTGGATTCCCGTGGCAATCCGACGGTGGAAGTGGAGGTGATGACCGCCTCGGGTGCCATGGGGCGGGCTGCTGTGCCTTCCGGGGCCTCCACCGGCAGTCGTGAGGCGCTGGAGTTGCGGGACAAAGATCCGGCCCGTTATCTGGGCAAGGGGGTGCGGCAGGCGGTACTGGCCGTCAATGGGGAGATTGCCCGAGCCCTGGTCGGGCGGGACTGTTTTGCCCAGCGTGCCATTGATGCCGTCCTGCAGACCCTGGACGGAACGGAGGAAAAGAGTCGTCTGGGTGCCAATGCCATTCTGGGGGTCTCCATGGCGGCGGCCCGGGCGGCGGCGGCCAGTTGCGGGCAGCCCCTGTACCGGTATCTGGGCGGGGCCAACGCCCATCTTTTGCCGGTGCCCATGATGAACATTCTCAACGGCGGGGCGCATGCCGACAACAACGTGGACATCCAGGAGTTCATGATCATGCCGGTGACGGCGACTTCGGTCGCCGAGGCCATTCGCATGGGAGCGGAGTGTTTCCACCATCTGAAAAAGGTGCTCAAGGACCGCGGCCTGAACACGGCGGTGGGTGACGAGGGCGGGTTTGCGCCCAACCTGGCCTCCAACGAAGAGGCCATCCAGGTTATTTTGCAGGCCGTGGAGCTGGCGGGCTACCGGCCTGGCGAGGATATCATGCTGGCGCTGGATTGCGCCTCCTCGGAGTTTTACCGGGAGGAGGCGGAGCAGTATTATCTGGCGGGCGAAGACCGCAACCTGTCTGTGGCAGAACTGGTGGATTATTATGATGATTTGTGCAACCGTTATCCCATCATTTCCATCGAGGACGGCTGTGCCGAGAGCGACTGGGCGGGGTGGAAGATGCTCACCGAGCGATTGGGCCAGCGGATTCAACTGGTGGGGGATGATTTGTTTGTCACCAACCCTGCCATTCTGACCCGCGGCATCCGGGAGGGGGTGGCCAACGCCATTCTGGTCAAGGTCAACCAGATCGGCACCTTGACCGAAACCTTCGAGGCCGTGGAGTTGGCCCGGCGGGTCGGGTATACGACGGTCATCTCGCACCGGTCCGGCGAGACCGAGGATACCACCATCGCCGATCTGGCGGTGGCCCTGAATGCGGGGCAGATCAAGACCGGTTCCCTGAACCGGTCCGACCGGTTGGCCAAGTACAACCAGCTCATCCGCATCGAGGAAGCATTGGGGTCGACGGCCCGTTTTGTCGGCAAAAAGGTGTTTTACAATCTGTTCCCGGCTGGTTGACAGGATGGCAAGGCGGACCGCTTTTTTTGTTGCTGCGGGTCCAGGGGGGTCACCCCCCTGGCGGGTCCAGGGCAGCGCCCTGGGACTTTGCTGTTGCCGTTGCTGTTGATTTTCAAAACAGCCGACGCACGGTTTTTGCGTCGGCGTCCTCAGCATGCGCCGCAGGCAGGTCGGCGGGTCCAGGGCGGGGAGGCATCTGGCTTACTTTGAACAGGGGAGGAGGCATGGCACGTTTTGACCAAACGGATTCCCCGGACAACATGAAAATCGGGGTGGTGGCCCGACGCCTGGGCATTTCCATCCGCACCATCCACATGTACGAACGGGAAGGGTTGTTCATCGCCCACAAAAACAGTGCGGGCACCCGTTATTTTACCGAGCGGGATGTGGAGTGGATCACGGAGATACGGCGGATGATCAAGACCAGCATTGGTATTGCCGGCATTCGCCATTTGTTGTCCCTGGTGCCCTGCTGGGAGGTCAAGGGCTGTACCTACAATGGCAAGGGGGGATGTCCGGTGATCGTCAATCATGAGGCCCCCTGCTGGGCCAACCGGGGCAATATTTGCGATGCCACCCTGGCAGAGTGTCGACAGTGTGATGTTTATGAGCTCCGTTTCAGTGTCGGTCAATTGAAGCAGCGCCTGCACATTCGCCTCAAGACGGCGACCGAAATGGCACCACCGAACTGACGGCCTGGATCATCGTTTCGTCCGACAGAGTGTCTGATCCTGACAGCCTGCCTGCGGTGCATGTTGAGGAGGCCGACGCGAAAACCGTGCGTCGGCTTTTTTTAACAGCAACGGCAACGGCAAAGTCCCAGGGCGCTGCCCTGAACCCGCCAGGGGGGTGACCCCCCTGGACCCGCAGCAGTATGGAGACGGCAGGGCTTGCAAACCAACCGGGCATTGTCTATGTTAACGCACCGTACGGGATGGTTTGGGTATCCTTTGTCATACTATTCACAAGGAGATTGTTATGCTAGACGCGTATCGTCAGCACGTCGCTGAGCGTGCCAAGGAAGGGGTTCCCCCCCTGCCGTTGAATGCTGCACAAACGGCGGACTTGACAAAACTGTTGCAAAATCCTCCTGCTGGTGAAGAGGCTTTTCTTGTTGATTTGATTGCCAACCAGGTGCCGCCGGGCGTCGATGATGCCTCCAAGGTCAAGGCGGCATTTTTGGCCCAGGTCGCCAAGGGGACGGCCCAATCGCCCCTGATCAGCCGCAAGGAGGCCACCCGGCTGCTGGGCACCATGATTGGCGGCTATAACGTCGGTCCCCTGATCGACCTGCTGGACGATGCCGAACTGAGCGCTGATGCCGTGGCTTCGCTGTCCAACACCCTGATGATTTACGATGCCTTCAAGACGGTGGTGGCCAAGGCCAAAACCAATTCCGGGGCCAAACAGGTGCTGCAAAACTGGGCGGATGCCACCTGGTTCACCTCCCGCGCTCCCATGCCGGCGCAGGTGACGGTTACTGTTTTCAAGGTGCCCGGCGAGACCAATACCGACGATCTCTCCCCTGCCTCCGAGGCCTGGAGCCGTCCGGATGTGCCGGTCCATGCCAAGTCTATGCTGATCAACCGCAAGCCGGGTTCCCTGGAGGAGCTGGCGGAACTGAAAAAGAAGGGCCATCCTCTGGCCTATGTCGGCGATGTGGTCGGCACCGGTTCGTCGCGCAAATCGGCCGCCAACTCCCTGATCTGGCACATTGGCGAAGACATTCCCCACGTTCCGGCCAAGCGGACCGGTGGGGTGGTGCTGGGCAGCAGCATTGCGCCCATCTTTTTCAATACGGCCGAAGATTCCGGCATGTTGCCCATCCAGTGCCCGGTGGGTGACTTGAACAGCGGCGATGTCATCACCATTGACACCCAGGCTGGCACCGTCAGCCGTGACGGGGCCGTGGTGGCCCGTTTCACCCTGCAGCCGTCCACCCTGCCGGACGAGGTGCAGGCTGGTGGTCGGGTCAATCTGATCGTGGGTCGCAAGCTGACTGCCGAGGCCCGTGCCGTGCTGGGTTTGCCGCCCTCCACCCTGTTCCGGCTGGCGGAGACCCCGGCGGATACCGGCAAGGGCTACACCCTGGCCCAGAAGATGGTGGGGCGGGCCGTCGGCCTGCCCGGGGTACGGCCCGGCACCTATTGCGAGCCCAAAATGACCACCGTCGGTTCCCAGGACACCACCGGACCCATGACCCGGGATGAGATCAAGGAGCTGGCCTGCCTCGGCTTTTCTGCCGACCTGGTCCTGCAGAGCTTCTGTCACACCGCCGCCTATCCCAAATCGGTGGACATCAAAACCCACCAGACCCTGCCCGGCTTTTTCGAGGAGCGGGGCGGGGTGGCCCTGCGGCCCGGTGATGGCATCATCCACTCCTGGCTCAACCGCGTCTGCCTGCCGGACACGGTGGGAACGGGTGGCGATTCCCATACCCGTTTTCCCATCGGCATCTCTTTCCCGGCGGGTTCCGGTCTGGTGGCCTTTGCCGCCGCCACCGGTGCCATGCCCCAGGTGATGCCGGAATCGGTCCTGGTCCGGTTTACCGGCACCATGCAAAAGGGCATCACCCTGCGTGACCTGGTCAACGCCATCCCCCATGTGGCCATCCAGCGGGGTCTGCTGACCGTGGCCAAGGCGGGCAAGAAAAATATTTTCTCCGGCAAAATCCTGGAAATCGAGGGGTTGCCCGATCTCAAGGTGGAGCAGGCCTTTGAGTTGACCGATGCCTCGGCCGAACGTTCGGCGGCGGCCTGTGCTGTGCAGCTCAACGAGGAACCGGTCATCGAGTTTTTGCGTTCCAATGTGGTTCTGCTGAAAAATTTGATCAAGCGCGGTTACAAGGACGCCGCCTCCATCCAGCGCCGCATTGACGACATGGAAGCCTGGCTGGCCAATCCCCGGCTGCTGCAGGCCGATGCCGATGCGGAATATGCAGCGGTGCTCGAGATCAACATGGACGAGATCAGGGAGCCGGTGCTGGCCTGTCCCAACGATCCGGACGATGTCAAGCTGCTTTCCGAAGTGGCCGGCACGGTCATCAACGAGGTGTTTCTGGGCTCCTGCATGACCAATATCGGCCATTTCCGGGCGGCATCGCGGATTCTGGACGGTCAGCCCCCCGTGCCCGGCCGGCTGTGGATCGCGCCTCCCACCCGGATGGACGAGCGGCAACTGTTGGACGAAGGGGTTTACAGTGTGTTCGGCAAGTCGGGTGCCCGGACGGAGATTCCCGGCTGTTCGCTGTGCATGGGCAATCAGGCCCGGGTGGCGGACAATGCGGTGGTCTATTCCACCTCCACCCGCAACTTTGACAATCGGATGGGCAAGGGCGCCCAGACCTTCCTCGGTTCCGCCGAGCTGGGTGCGGTCACCGCCCTGCTGGGCCGTCTGCCCACCGTGGAAGAGTACCTGAAGTACATGGCAGAGCGGGTCGATGCCAAGGCTGGCGAGACCTATCGCTATCTCAGTTTTGACCAGATCGCGGGATATGAAAATTCCGGGGTGGCTGCGTAACAAACGGTTAGGGGGGGGCGGACAATCGCCCCCTCTTCCCCCCATCTCCACAAAGAAAAACATTTGCGGGTCCAGGGGGGTCACCCCCCTGGCGGGTCCAGGGCAGCGCCCTGGGACTTTGCCGTTGCTTTTTCTTTTGCTGTTGCCGTTGATTTTAAAAAAGAGCCGACGCACGGTTTTTGCGTCGGCATTTTCAGCATGCGCCGCAGGCAGACTGGCGAGTCTCCTGGGTCCTGCGGTAATCTGCAGTCTGCCTGCGGCGCATGTTGCAAAGGCCGCAGCAAAAAGCGGCTGCGGCTTTTTTGAAAGTCAACAGCAACAGCAAAATCCCAGGGCTCTGCCCTGGACCCGCCAGGGGGGTGACCCCCCTGGACCCGCAATACTGACACATTGGCAGCAGGCGCCGCAGGCAGTCAATGCGTCACCGCCGGCGACTCCACTACGGGCAGCAGGGCCTCGTGCTCTGCCAGGATGGGGGGCGGTTCCAGCAGGGGCTCTTCTGTCGGCAGGGATTGCAGCGGTCTGGTCAAGGCCAGACGCAACACCTCGTCCAGATGGGTGACCGGGTGGATCTCCAGGTCCTTGAGAATGCTTTGGGGCACCTCCTTCAGGTCCTTGATGTTTTCGCTCGGAATCAGTACATGCTTCACCCCGGCCCGGTGGGCGGCCAGCAGTTTTTCCTTCAGGCCACCGATCACCAGGACCCGGCCCCGCAGGGTGATTTCCCCCGTCATCGCCACGTCGCGCCGCACCGGGATGCCCAGCAACGCACTGACCAGGGTTACACACATGGCGATGCCCGCCGACGGACCATCCTTGGGAGTGGCCCCTTCCGGGACGTGGATATGAATGTCATGCTTCTGGAAAAACTCCTCCTCCAGCAGCCCCCACTCCTTGGCCCGGGAACGCACGTAAGTCATCGCCGCCTGGGCCGACTCCTGCATGACATCCCCCAGTTTGCCGGTGATCATCAGCTTGCCCTTGCCATCCAGCTGGGTACCCTCGATGGTGAGAATTTCACCCCCCACCTCGGTCCAGGCCAGACCCGTGGTGACCCCGATCAGATCGATATCCTCTGCCAGACCAAAACGGTGCCGTCGCACGCCCAAATATTTTTCCAATGCCTTGGCAGTGATCACCACCCGCCCCCGCGCCTTGCCGGACAACAGGGCCCGGGCCGTTTTGCGGCACAGGCTGGCAATCTCCCGGTCCAGGTTGCGCACCCCTGCCTCCCGGGTGTAATAGCGGATGATCTCCACCAGACCCTGGGGCGACAGACAAAACTCCGTCTTGTCCAGCCCGTGGGCCTCCATCTGGCGGGGAATAAGATAGTTGTTGGCAATCCGGATCTTTTCCTGCTCCGTATAACCCGCCAACCGGATCACCTCCATCCGGTCCAGCAACGGACGCGGAATGTTGAGACTGTTGGCCGTGGTGATGAACATGACCTTGGAAAGATCATAATCCACCTCCAGATAGTGGTCATTGAAGGCCACATTCTGCTCCGGGTCCAACACTTCCAGCAGGGCCGACGAGGGATCACCCCGGAAATCGGAACCCACCTTGTCAATCTCGTCCAGCAGGAACAGAGGATTGTTGCTGCCTGCTTTCTTCATGGACTGGATGATTTTGCCTGGCAATGAGCCGATATAGGTACGCCGGTGGCCGCGAATTTCCGCCTCGTCCCGGATGCCGCCCAGGGAGATGCGCACATAATCCCGCCCTGCCGCCCGGGCAATCGACTTGGCCAATGAGGTCTTGCCCACCCCGGGCGGCCCCACCAGACACAGAATCGGTCCCTTGACCTTTTGCACCTTCTGCTGCACCGCCAATTGTTCCAGGATGCGCTCCTTGACCTTGTCCAGCCCCCAGTGATCCTCTGCCAGGATCTCTTCGGCCCGAGCCAGGTCATGGGTCATTTCGGTATACTGGCCCCAGGGCAGACTGAGAAGCCAGTCGATATAGTTGCGCACCACCGTCGCCTCGGCGGACATGGGGGCCATCTGCCGCAATTTTTTCAGCTCGGCCTCTGCCTTCTTGTGGGCCTCTTCGGACAGTTGCGCAGTCTCGATCTTTTCTGCCAGTTCGGCTAGGTCCTCTTTTTCGTCGCCCCGGTCTCCCAACTCTTTCTGAATGGCCTTCATCTGCTCATTCAGGTAATAATCCCGGTGACTCTTCTCCATCTGCCGTTTGACGCGGCCCCGCACCCGTTTTTCCACCTGAAAGACATCCAGCTCCTGCTCCATGGCCAGCAGCAGTCGCTCCAGCCGATCCAGCACCAGCGGCATCTCCAGCATGGCCTGCCGGTCTGTCACCTTCATGGTGACATGGGGCGCGACAATGTTGGCCAACTGGTCCGGGTCGTCCGTGGCCTGCAGGGTGGAGACCACCTCCGGGGCGATGCGCTTGTTGATTTTGGCATAGGCGTCAAATTGCCGGACAATGGTGCGCATCAGGGCCAGCGCCTCGGTCCGGTCATAGGGTGTCTGCTCCATGGGCACCGCTTCCACGATGAAACAGGGGTCCCGCTGCAGATAACGGCGAATGCACAGCCGCCGACCGCCCTCCACCAGCACCTTGACCGTGCTGTCCGGCAGCTTTAGAACCTGCAGAATGACCCCCTCCACCCCGACGCTGCTGATGTCCTCTTCCCCTGGTTCGTCGGTGGAGGCCTCCTTCTGGGTGACCAGCAGGATGCGGCGATGCTCCGCATGGGTGGAGACCGCCTCCAGGGCGCGAATGGAACGCTGCCGTCCCACAAAGAGCGGCACGATCATGTGGGGAAAGACAACGATATCCCGCAATGGCAACAACGGGATGCGCAACAGACCGGCAGTCGGTTTGCCATCTGTGGTATAGGTAGCCATGCCATTATCCTCTTGTATCACACCGGGGGAAACAGGATTGTCCGGAGATGTCCCTTCTCCGACTGCAACCGCCTGCCGAAAGACGGTTCAAGGCACGCAACAGCGTCTCATCCATGGGCTTCCAGAGGCAAATCCTCATAAATCAACAATGGCACGGCGTCACTGTCGATGGACTCCTTGTTGATCACCACCTCGCGCACATTGGCCTGGGAGGGAATGTCGTACATGACATCCAGCAGCACGCTTTCCAGAATGGCCCGCAGCCCCCGCGCCCCGATCTTGCGTTTGACCGCCTTGGCGGCCACGGCCCGCACGGCTTCTTCCGTGAAGGTCAGGCTCACGTCCTCCAGTTCAAAAAGCCGCTGGTATTGTTTGACCAGGGCATTTTTGGGCTCCCGCAATATTCTGACCAGGGCATCCTCGTCCAATTCGTCCAGGGTGGCCACCACTGGCAGACGACCGACAAATTCGGGGATCAGACCAAACTGCAGCAGGTCCTCCGGCTCCAGCAGGGCCAGCAGTTCGTTCAACCGTTCCTTGTCCGACGATTTTTTGATCTCGGAGGAAAAACCGATGCCCTGGTGTTTATTGGAGCGACGTTCGATCACCTTCTCCAGACCGTTGAACGCCCCGCCGCACATGACCAGAATGTTGGTGGTATCCACCTGCAGATATTCCTGCTGAGGATGTTTGCGTCCGCCCTGGGGTGGCACGTTGGCAATGGTGCCCTCGATAATCTTGAGCAGCGCCTGCTGCACCCCCTCGCCGGAAACATCCCGGGTGATGGAAGGATTTTCCGACTTGCGGGCAATTTTGTCGATTTCGTCGATAAAAACAATGCCCCGCTGGGCCTTTTCCACATCGTTGTCCGCCGCCTGCAGCAGGCGCAACAAAATGTTTTCCACATCCTCACCCACGTAGCCGGCTTCGGTCAGCGTGGTGGCGTCGGCGATGGTGAAGGGCACATCCAGAATGCGCGCCAGGGTTTGCGCCAGCAGGGTTTTGCCGGAACCGGTGGGGCCGATCAGCAAAATGTTGCTCTTGGCAATTTCCACCCCGCCATCCAGGCTGTTTTCTGCCGTCAACCGTTTGTAATGGTTGTAGACTGCCACGGCCAACACTTTTTTGGCCCGTTCCTGACCGATGACATATTCGTCCAGGATGGACTTGATCTCGCTGGGCGTGGGCACGCCGCCCGGCTTGCGTCCCGTTTTTTCCTCTTTCTCTTCCTTGATGATGTCCCGGCAGAGTTCGATGCACTCGTTGCAGATGAACACCGATGGGCCCGCAATCAACTTGCGCACCTCATGCTGGTTCTTGCCGCAGAATGAACAGTGCAATACGCTGCCCGTTCCTGTTACTTTTTTTGCCATTGCGTCACCACTCCAATCAGTTGACCGGTTCGTCACCCTCTTTGCCGGGTCCGGGGCGCTTGTCGATCACCTTGTCTGCCAGTCCGTAGGAACAGGCCTCCTCGGCCGTCAAAAAATAATCCCGTTCCGTGTCGCGGGAGATGCGTCGCAGGCCCTGGCCGGTATGATGGGCCAGGATGGCATTCAACCGCTCCCGCATCCGGGAGATCTCCCGGGCCTGGATCTGGATCTCTGTCGATTGACCATGCACGCCGCCCAGGGGCTGATGGATCATCACCCGGGAGTTGGGCAACAGCAACCGTTTGCCGTGGGTGCCCGCCGCCAGCAGGATCGCTCCCATGCTGGAGGCCTGGCCGATGCAGAGCGTACTGACATCCGGACGGATGAACTGCATGGTGTCATAGATGGCCAACCCGGAGGTCACGTGCCCGCCGGGGGAGTTGATGTACAGGTGGATATCCTTGTCCGGATTTTCCGATTCCAGGAACAGCAACTGGGCAACGATCAGGTTGGCGCTGTGGTCGTCGATGGGACCCACCAGAAACACCACCCGCTCCTTGAGCAGCCTGGAATAAATATCGTACGCCCGCTCACCGCGGTTGGTGGTCTCCACCACCATGGGAACCAGACTCATAGCACACCCTTGTCTCGTTGTGATACGCCACTGCGGCGAAAGTTTTCTGTCGCACAAACCGTACCAGCCGGCACTGCGCCGTCATCCGGTTGGTGATCAGCCGTCTGTCGACCGGCCCATCAGTGCATCGAAGGTACAGATCTCCTCCGTCACGGTGCCGTGGTGACGAATCCAGTCGATGACCTGCTGTTCCAGCACGGCGGAGCGGACGGAGTCCATGCGTTCCTCGTTGTCCCGCACCCATTTTTTCATGGCCCGGGCCCGGTCGCCGTAAGCGAGGCTCATCTCTTCGAGGCGGGCCTCCACGGCGGCCTCGTCCAGCACCAGCTGTTCCCGCTCGGCAATTTCCCCCAGCACCAGCCCCAGTGTGATCCGTTCCTGGGCGGGTTTGACAAACTGGGAGGCCAGAAATGCCTTGTCGATACCCAGGTCGGTCAGCTTCATGCCCTGGGTGGCATATTCCTGTTCGGCCTGCTCCGCCATGGTGCGGCACTCCCGCTGCACCAGACGGCTGGGCAGTTCCAGGACATTGGCCGCCAGCAAGTGGTCGAGAATGGCTTTTCTCAGTTGTTTCCCGCTCTCTTTTTCCACCTGGTCTCGCAGGGTGCGGTCGATTTCGATCCGCAGTTCCGCCAGACCGCCGCTTGTCAGGCCGGCCAGCCCGGCCAGCCCGTCGTCCTCCGGCGGGAGGATGCGCGCCCGCACTTCGTGGACCGTACAGTCAAAAGTGGCCGCCTTGCCCGCCAGTTCCGTCACGCGGTAGTCGTCGGGAAAGGTGACCCGAACCTGCCGTTCCTCCCCTGCGGCGATGCCGACCAGTTGTTCCTCGAAGGTATCGATGAAGCGACCCTTGCCCAACTCGAGGGTGTGACGGCTGCCCTGTCCGCCGGGAAACTGCTCCCCGTCGATGCGACCGTCAAAATCCAGCAGCACCTGATCCCCCAGCAGCGCCTGTCGACCCGCCTCGACCTCAAAGCGGGCATGCTCGGTGCGCAACTGTTGCAGCACGTTGGCCACGTCGGCCTCGGTGATCTCCGCATGGCGACGGGTCAGGGTCAGCCCGGTGTAACCCTGGGGTTCCACCGTCGGATAGACCTGGATGTGGGCCGTATAGACGAAATCCTTGTTGCGCGCCACCTGGTCCAGGGTCAGCCTGGGCTCGTGGTCCACCGGCTGCAGATGGTGGTCGGCCAGGGCCTTCAGGTAGGTGTCCTGCACCAATTTTTCCACAATCACCCCGGACAGATGATCCCGGAACCGGGTTTCCAACACCGGTTTGGGAATTTTCCCCGGGCGAAAACCGGGCAGACGCGCCGTGGTCGCCAATCGCGCCACCTCCTGGTCCAGCAATGCGTTCACCCGGCCGGCCTCGATGCGGATGGTGATCTCCCGGTCAAATGTGGCGGTTTCTTTAACGATGACGTCCATGGATCTCCACTCGTGAAACGGTTGAAAAGGGCATGATACCTTCAGCAGTCCTCATTGCGCAACGTATCCCGACAGGAATCGGCCATGCAAAATACAGCTCTTTTCCCGACCGGCTCTCTTCTGGTATAGTTCCAGGGAGAGTGGGGACGGGAACGGTTCCGTTCCGGGAGTGCGGGCGTGTCGGCCGGGGGAGTTTCAAGGTATGGCAAAAGTCGTCGTCAAATTCAAAGAGACGGTCCGCGGTCATGTGACGTTGCACAAGGAAACAACCACCATCGGTCGCACCGAGACCAACGACATTCCCATCGAAAATCTGGCGGTTTCCCGCGCCCATGCCGAAATTGTCCGCGCCAACGGACGGTTTCTCCTGCGTGACCTGGGCAGCAGCAACGGCACCTTTGTCAACGGGACGCGGGTGACGGAGCATCCCCTGCGTGACGGCGATGCCGTGCTCATCGGCAAGCACACCCTGTTGTTTGTCGAGAATGATACCCTGGCCGCCGCCATTGCGGCGGCGCCGAAAGGAGGACAGGACCCGGACACCTTTTTGCGCTCCACCATGGAGTGGGAGGTCCCGATCGGGGATGCGGAGTCCGCCACTCTGGTGTACAACCCGTCCGGCGCGACCGGTGGTCGGACCGGTGCCTTGCTGGTCCATTCGGGTTCGCTGGCCCACAATCGCTACCTGCTGGCCGGAGAGGCCACCGTCATCGGTGCCGCCCCCTATGCCGATATCCATCTGACGGCAGCCAATGCGCCGACCGTGGCCGCCGTGATCCGCCGCCGCGGCACCCGCTATGACATCTCCCCTTCGGAGCCCGGCCTGCTGTTGAACAAACGCCGGTTGATCACCCAACAGCCCCTGACCCAGGGGGATTTGATCTCCATTCAGGGTGTGGTGCTGGAATTTCAGGAGTCATGAACAGGACGGATTGACCATGTCGTACCGGGAGAAGGGTTGATGTCCGAATCGCTCACCATCCGGCGGGACAACCCGCTGTTCATCCGTTACGGCTCCCTGGTGGAACGCTGCTTCACCGCCAATGGACCGGTGGGGGTTCCGCTGACCCTGTTCCCCGCCGTGGGCCGGAGCACCCGGACGGAGGGGGGCAACAAAAAGGCGCTGGAACATTACGCCGATCCCGACGAGGTGGCCGCCGCCCAGAAAACGGTGGACAAACTGCGCGCTGCCCTGCTGGCCGAGGCCCGGGACCAGCAGGGCGGCCAGCACCGTACCGTACCGTCGACCACCCGGCAATGGCACGACTTTCGCCTCGGTCTGCAACGCGGCCAGGAGGCGATGCTGGAAGAAAATCCGTTCTACGAGCTGGCCGGGCTGTTTTACCGGATCAATCTGACCGCCCTGAAAAACGCCCTGACCCTCACCCAGCAGGAGGCGGCGGGCAACCTGCCGCGCCCCATCACCGTCTCCCGTTCCTACCGGCACATCTGGAGCAGCGACAGTGCCGTCACCACCCTGCGCCAGAAATGGTGGGAAACCTTCGGCAAGATCGGCTCGTTGGGCAAACTGATCGTGGGGTTGATCCTCTTTGCCGGCTCCACCATCACCACCGCCAAGGGGGTGGTGGATCTGGTGCAACTGCCCGAATTTGTCGCCCTGTTCGGCGACGGGCTGTCGGGCCCTGCCCATGAATCGGTGCGAACCCTCTTTGCCCTGATCGTGGGGTTTTCTCTCTCCTCCATCATTCTGGACTACAAGAGTCACCTGTTTCGGGGCGCGGCCGAGGCCGGACAGGTCTTCCGGGGATTTTACCATGCCTGGCGGCACCATCCCCGCTGGGTGATCATCGCCGCCTTTTTGACCATGATTTCCATCTGGACCAACTATGACGGCATCGTCCTGTTGATCTCCAAGACGGAAGACCTGACCCACCAGTGGAAAAAGATCGAACAACAGGTCAACAGCGCCATGGGCGATACCCGTCAGCCGGATACCGACCAGCCTGGTTCGTTGCGGGATTTGCACGCCACCCTGCACAAAAAAGCCGCCGCCGCCATTGCCCAGTTCAAAAAGGTACCGGAGGACGAACTGTCCGGCGCGGCCTCCAGCGGGGTGGCCAGTGCTGGACCGCGCTATTGGGCCAAGCAGTTTATCATCGAGGGGGGATATCAGCCGGGGAGGCATGACGTGGCCAAGGCATACAAGAGTACGGCCCTGGTCGGCCAGATTGATGCCATGCTCAAGCGGTCCGGGCTGGATTTGCACCCCTCCCTGGCGGAAAAGATCAACCGGATTCTGACCGAATATGAGAGCGCCTTCCGGCAGAGCGAAGCCGCCGTCCAGGCCAAAATGGCCGCCCTCTCCGGTCGGATGACCTTGAAAAACTATTCCCTGGATGAACTGACCACCCTGTTCAACCTGGAATCCTACCACGTCAACGAAGGGGTGCAGGGCATCGTTGCCCACCTGGAAGAGAACAAGAATGCCTTTGCCAAGGCAGCCCGGGAGCTCAATCAACTGGCGGAAAGCCATATCGCCCTGCTGCGGGAGGTGGACAAGATCGGCACCCCGGTCAACAACACCTATACCATCGTGATCCAGATCGGCATTCCCGAACTGGCGGCCATCGACCGGCTGAAGCAGGGGGGCATCCCCATGGCCAAACGGCGCAATCTTGTCGAATTGAAAGAGATCATGCTGGAACGGTATGGGGTGTTTCTGGGAGGGGTGTTTCTCTTTCTCATCCTGTTTTTGGCCATTTTCATGGATCTGTCCGATCCCATCCTTTACACGGCCATGGTGGCCCGCTGGGGCCGGCGGGATCGCCAATTTCTGGATGAAAACGTCAAACGGCTCCAGGAGTGGGAGGAGGAGTATATTCGCACCCTGCACCGCCTGCTGGTCCGTTCGGATGTCCTGGCCCTGCTGCCCAGGCTGCCCACCCCCAAGATTTACCTGTTTCACCACCTCTACAACCGGTTTCTGGAGGAGGTGGAGCCCCGGGTCAAGGATCCTTCCACCTGGGGGTGGTGGGAAAAAACCCGCTTCTGGTTCCTGGGACTCTTTTCGGAATCGCGCATCGAATATGTGGAAGGGTACAACGCCCGGCAGACGGCCCTGTTGAAATGTGTGCGGGATGCCAGGAGCTGTGCCCCCCGTGCCCTGAATACGGTTTTTCCCGGTCTGCTGGAGCCGGTCCGTATTGGCGTGGACCGTTTTGATGCCGTGTTCACCCGGATCCATGCCCGGATGAAACAGAATGAACTGGCCTTTGAACAGGCCCTGGCACGCCATGCCCCGGTGCCGGTCACGACCGGCGCCGGGGCGGACACCGACCGCTCTGACGACCGGTCCGGTCGTCGGCCAACCGGTGGTTTGCTCTCTGCCCTGCTGGCCCTGCGTTCTGTGCTGTACTGGCTGTTCTGGAAACCGGTGGACCCGCCCCATCCCACCTTTCCCCTGACCCGCATCAACCAGGTCCGGGCCCTGGCGCTTGCCCGTCACACATCCCGCAGCCATATCAGTCACCTGGTCGAGTTTGTGCCCGATCTGCGCCATTTCCTGCGGGATCGGCTGTTCGTCATCAAAAAAGAGCTGTTGCACCCGTTGACCGATGCCCTGGCCAGGATACCCAACGGCGAGATGATCGTGCGTTCGTTCCGCATCCATGCATTGCAGACGGAGTATGCCCAACTGGAACAGGGTCTGCTGGAAATATTGGGCCTTTCCCAGTTTCAGGGCATCCCGATCAGTGCCCAGACGATGCAGACCATTGTGGCAGAATCGGGAGTTGACGAACTGGCCGGCATTTTTCTGCGCCGCGATACCCGGCCACACGTGCTGGAACAGCGCATCGATAAGCTGGCGTTCCGGTTGGCCCGGGCCTACAAGCTGATCCGGGATCTGGTGGAAGGACAGGACACCCTGATTTTCACCCTGACCCGGATTCGCCGGGAATATCTGGGGCCGATCAATACCGCCCTCGGCCCGTTGCAGACCCGGTCCCGGATCGAGGAGGCCCTGGGTCTGCACAAGATGAAGGCGGATCTCGCCATCATCGAAAAATGTCTGCTGGAGCTGTGGGACGCCTCTGTGCAACCCATCGGGGTGGAACCGGATGCCGGTGGTGCCGGCCTGGGAGCGATCATCGACCTGATCCGGCGCAACAGCGCCAGGGGGCAGGAGTTTGATCTGGTGGCCTACGTCAGGCAACTGGAAGGACGCATGGCCGACATCTACCAGCGGCTGGATACCGCCATTCATCAGCTCAGCATGGTTGACCGGATTACCACCAATGCCCTGATGCTGCTCGACCAGGCCCTGGCGCTGGTTCAGGATATTTTTATCCGGGATGATGCCCTCCAGGCTTTTCCGCCCTCCAGACGGATCACAGAGCAGAAAAAATTTGATTTTCTGGAGGAGAACCGGCTCTTCTTCCGCACGGTCTCCCTGCAGGTCAGCGGTCTGCAGGCGCGGCTCAACTCCCTGGACATGGGTGCCTGCCTGCTGGGTTTCCACGGCATGGATCTGGCGCGCGACCTGGAAAAACAGGCGATCATGCTTCGCTATTTCCTGAAAAATGCATTGGATTTTCTGGACGACAAGCGGGACGGCATTGGTCTGACTGCGGCGCTGGCGGAGTTGAAGCCCCGGGTTCGACCTGTCGCCCTGGCGCAGGAGCAGGGAGCGGCAGCCGTCATGGATGGCGTACCGACGGCGGGGGGTGCTTTTGTCGAGGCCGCAGCGCCGGAACCGGTGGTGGCGTCAACCACGGCCCTGGCCGGGGCGGGGGCGTCACCTTCGGCTGCGGCCACCGTCACGGCGGTGACGCCGGTCTCTGCCGAGGCGCCGACCGCACCCGAGGCAGAGACCGCTCCGGCGGCGGCCATGGCGTCTGCTGCGCCCGGGGAGAGCCCGGACGC
The DNA here is from genome assembly GCA_039908555.1 of Magnetococcus sp. DMHC-8. Taxonomy (GTDB): domain Bacteria; phylum Pseudomonadota; class Magnetococcia; order Magnetococcales; family Magnetaquicoccaceae; genus Magnetaquicoccus. The sequence goes on along the minus strand of JAMOAX010000059.1, from coordinate 1,084 downwards.
CCTGGCGGACCAGATCCGGGCGACCTGTATCCAGGCCAGGCAGGTGTTGCTGGAGATGAGTTTGCGGGAGTGGGATTTGCTGAAGAATCCCATTCCGCCGCCGGATTTGCTGCACATCATCCAGATGCAGCAACCGGTCGCGGCACAGGCCTGTCTGGCAGTGGAAGGGGTGCTGGTCACGTTGGAGGGTGTGACCCGGTGGCAGGGGGGACAACTGGAGGATACCCCCGGCCAACTTGCCACGCTGCAGACGTTGCAACAACAGGCCTCGGAGGCCCTGGAGCAGTTGCACGGTCTGCTGGATCAGATCTCCCTGCCCGCCCATGTGGACCGCCGTTCCAAGGTGGCGGTCATGCGCTTTTTGAAACAACAGGCGGAACAGCGGCAGACGGCCGGGCAGGCATCCCAGCGGCTGGAGGAGGATTCCAGTCGCCGGGTCAGCGAGCGGGTGGTCGTGCGCAGCCGCGTGGCGGTACAGGTACTGGACGGGGGACCGACCATCACCGGGGTGACCCGTGACCTCAATGCCAGGGGGATCTGCCTGGAAGCCGACCAGCCGCCGACCGACCTGACCTCCGGTCTGCCGGTCCACCTGCAGCTCCTGTCCGACCCGGCCCGGCATCTTTTTCCCGGCCAGCTGTTTCGCACCAGTGGCACCCTGCTGGTCATTTTGCTGGATGCCGGCAGCGAGACACAATTTTTGACCCTGATCCGGGGGGAAATACTCCGGGACCGGGATGAGGGGGCGGGAATACTCCATCTGCAACCGTCCAGCGTTTTCGAGGCACACCCCGCGACGCCGTCGGACCGGCCGACGGCGGAGCAGGCAGAGTCCGCAGCAACAGCGCCGCGGCCTCCCGCTTAAACCGGGACAAATCATTCAGGGGGGCCGGGGGGAATTATTCCCCCCGGTGGGGTCCAGGGGCAAAGCCCCGAATAACAGAATCAAGGTCTTGTGGGGCTCGGCCCCACACCCCGCTGGGAAGGGGCCAGCCCCTTCCCAGACCCATCCCATTCACTTTTATTTATCAACACTGTCCCGGCTTAAGTGGGGGGCCAGCGCCGCCACCGTTTGCGGAAGGGC
>JAMOAX010000221.1:0-3376 GCA_039908555.1 Magnetococcus sp. DMHC-8 | reverse complement strand
TGTTAACACTTACCAGCCTGCCTGCGGCGCGTGCTGAGGACGCCAGAGCAAAAACCGGCTCTGGCTTTTTTAAAATCAACGGCAACGGCAAAATCCCAGGGCTCTGCCCAGGACCCGCCAGGGGGGTGACCCCCCAGGACCCGCAATAACTACGTATCCCAAAATGGGTGCGGTTATGGCAATATTTTTTCCGGCAGAGGCACAGACCCATGACAGATGCGGATCAATCGACGGTTCCGAACGGTACCACCAGTGGTCCAACCCTGGACCTGACGCCTCTTGCCCGTGATGATCTGCCGGGCAGGCTGCCGGCCCTGGTCGCCACCCACCACCCCAAGCTGGGGCACACCCGGGTGGACATCAGTCAGGCGGTGCTCTGCCTGAAGACAACCCGTCGCGACCCGTCGCTCACCGTCGGGATATGCTCTCAAACCATCGACACGCCGTACGGGCTGGGCGCCCTGCCGGGGGGTAAAGAGGTGGCTGTGTCCATGGCGCTGGCCTGCGACCTGGGCCAGGACAGGCCGGCCTCGGTACTGGGCGGATTGCTGGAAGGGCGCAATGTTGCACAACTGGATGAGGCGGTCTGGACACGGTTGAAAACCGCGTTTGATCAGCTACAGGACCGGGCGCCCGCCACTCTCACCCGGTTTGAGCGGTTGGTCTTTTTTGAAGGCGATGATGAGGAAATTTTACTGACGCCGATTGTCTCCCTGAAACTGGTGCATGAACTCAACCGCCGCCTGCACGAGAGAAATGAACGCCACCAAACGGAACAGACCGCCGAGGCAACGCCACCAACCCGCCGCATCCGCCAGATCACCCTGCCCATTGGCGGCAAATTCCCGCACAATGCTGGTTATATTGTCAACAAGACGACACGCAACACCAGACACGGCGGCATCCCGCTGCTGGTCGTTGCATGTCCGGAGGATAACCGTTCCGATCCGCAACGCCTGCTGGCCCGCCTGGGGGCCAGCGGCAGCTACCTGCGCATCGCCGAGGTGGGCAAAGAGGCATTGCGGGCATACGGACAGCGGGCCGTTTTGCAGATCGAACTGGCCAGCCACCGCCAGGCCGAAGAGCGTCAGGCGCGGGAGATTGCCCTCTCCTTCGTCGAGCAAAGGCAAATTTTGCACCCCCTGTTGGAGGCCATGCCGCCACTCAACCAGCTCGATCCCTGGCGAGGGATGCACCGCGACGAACTGGGCTGGCTGGACCCCCGCAACGGTCCCTTTGATCGCACTGCCCTGGCGGTCCGTTTCGGTCGCGAGGTCAGGGGGCGCATCGAACGCCTGTTGAACGCCCGGCGCGACGGACAGGCCGCCGACTCGCCCTTTGTCATGCCGGACCGTTCCGCCCGCGTGCTGACGGCCATGTTCGAGGAGATTTTATGAACACGCCCTTCAACCTGCTGATCAAACGACTGGAGATTGGCGGTGCCAACGGGTTGGCCGGACATGGCGCCGTGGGGTTTCCGGCCATGACCGCCTTTCTCGGCCTCTCCCAGGTGATCGCCCGCGCCGTGGCCGGTGCAGAGCAGGGCCGCTTCCTGCACCGTTTTGCCGTCGTCCACCATACCGGTCATGCCCGGATCTACGGTGCATACCGGGACCGGTTGACGCAAAAACGGTATCTGTACGCCGAAGCCGGTGAACCGAACAAGACAGAGCACTGGCAATCCCCACCGGCCGAGTTCCAGGCACAAGTGGATCTGACCCTCTCCCTGTTGCTGGAGACCCGCCTGCCCGCCGAACGGGCGGCCTGGCTGGCGGCCCATCCCGGGCTGCTGGCCGAATGCGTGGGGCAGCGTGCCCTGGGTGGCGTCATCCGGCGACACAACCGGGTACTGGTGGGACCGGACCCGCTGGCGTTGCTTGCCCAGGCCGGGTCCGGCCATGCAATTGCCGATCTGACCCCGGAACTGTTTACCGGGGATGGCCGCGACCCGCTGGAGGTGATGCTGGATCGACTCTCGACACCCGGCGACCCTGCCTCACCGGATCGACCCTTCATGGCCCATACCGGTTATCTGGCCGTATCGGCTGCCGATCCGTCACGCACCACGGCACGGGGCGCGGTGCCGCATGTGTTTGCCGAACCCGTCTTCGGCCTGGCGGCGTTCCGCCGCACCTTTGCCGTCGATGCGCTGGCACCGGTCTTCTGGAGACCCGTCTTTGACCGAACCAACGCGACTTTCACTCTCAAGGGAGAAGCATTATGACCGTTCCTGCCCCATCCACCCCATCCATGTTGAGCTACAACCGCAGCCTGGTGCCGACCGATGCCGTTTTTTTCGCAGTGGCCGAAGGCGGTGTCCGTCGCCCCATCCCGATTCTTGCCAAACGCATTCTGGGTACGGAGTCGCAGTTTGATGACGCCGGCCAATCCAAACCGACCGGCAATCCGCAGTGGATTGAATGCGCCACCCTGCCCCATGAATGCAGCCGGCTCGGCATGGAATTCATCCTGACCGTCGTCGGCGAAGCCCACAAGCCACAGGCCTGTGATCTCCCGGAGTGGCGTGCCGACCTGATCAAACTGGTGGAGTCCTACGTGCAGGCAGACGGTTTTCGCACCCTGGGCCGACTCTATGCGGCCAACCTGGCCAATGGCCGGTGGGCCTGGAAAAATCGCCTGTTTGCGCAGGATTTTGCCATCACCGTTGTCGAGGGAAAACAGCAATGGCACTTTGCTGCCCTGCAGCACCGTTTGTCCGATCTGGATGGGTCGACCCGCCATGCCGAGGTGATCAGCCTGGGCGACCGGATTGCCGCCGGTCTGCGCGGCGAAGCGGTGGTCCGCCTGACGGTCACCGGACTGCTCGACATGGGACACGGCACCACTGTTTACCCATCCCAGGAGTTTGTCGACAAGGATGACGACAAGGATAACAACAAGGATGACAGCAAGAAGAAACTTGGCAAGGTGTTGTTTGGCATCAACTACCAGGGTGAACCACGCTGCGCGGCCTTTCATGAACAAAAAATCGGCAACGCCCTGCGCACCATCGACATCTGGCATGGGGGCACCGAGGGGGTGGAACCGGGCATGCCGCTGCCCGTCAACCCCTACGGACAGGATCGGGAGGCCTTCGTGGTGGTGCGCCGGTCCGGCGGTGGCAACAGTGATTTTTATACCCTGCTGACAAAGGGTATCAAAAGCTTCGCTCCCGGCATGGCCAACGGGGTGAGTGGCGACATGCACTTTGTGTTGGCCAATCTGGTGCGGGGCGGGGTATTTGGCATGGGCAAAAAGTCAAACGAGCCTGGCACTGCCAAAACGAAGGCCAAATGATGGAGATGGACAGCTACCTGACGGCAGAACCCCTCCCCGGCACCGGTCTGCACAGCGCCTTTGTCTTCACCCGGGCCCT
>JAMOAX010000058.1:0-17374 GCA_039908555.1 Magnetococcus sp. DMHC-8 | reverse complement strand
CCCGCAAATGTTTTTGATGGAGCCGCCGGATTGGCTCACAGCCATTGGTTGATCGATTCGAGCAGGTGGCTTTTGGTGATGGGCTTGGTGACGTGCATGTTGCACCCGGCCGCCAGGGTTTTGGCCACATCCTCCCGCATGGCATGGGCAGTCAAGGCAATGATGGGGGTGGGCGGGCGTTGCCGGGCCACCTCCCAGGCCCGGATCTGACGGGTGGCCTCAAAACCATCCATGACCGGCATTTGCATGTCCATCAATACCAGATCGAAATGATCCTGCTGGAACCGGGCCAGACACTCTTCGCCGTTTTCCGCCTCCACCAACCGGCAGGGAAATCGTTTCAGGAAGGCCCGGACCAGCAAACGATTGTCGTCGGCATCATCCACCAGCAGGATGCTGACCACCCGCCGGGCCGTCTCCTGCGGCGTGGCGCCGGGTTGGACCGGCACGGAGAGATGGTCCGTCATCCCGGAGGAGAGCGGCAACGGCAGCCGCACCCGAAACAGGCTGCCCCGCCCGGGTTCGCTCGCCACGGTGATCTCTCCCCCCATCTGGCTGACCAGCTTCCGGCAGATGGTCAGCCCCAGGCCGGTACCGCCAAAACGACGGCTGGTGGACATTTCCGCCTGCATGAATGGTTGAAAGATGATCTCCTGCTGGTCCCGGTCGATGCCGATGCCGGTATCCTGCACCTCGATCAGCAGGGCCTGCTGCGGGTCCCGTTGCACCCGAACCGTCACCCCTCCCTGCTGGGTAAACTTGATGGCATTGCCCAGCAGGTTGAGCAGCACCTGCTGCACCCGCTGGGCATCCCCCAGGCAGACGCCGGGCAGGTCGGCGGCGAGCTGACAGGTCATGGCCAGCCCCTTGTCGGTCGCCCGGACCCGCATCATGTCGACGGTGCCCGTCACCAGCAACGCCGGGTCAAATTGCGCCTGCTCCAGCAACAACTGGCCGGCCTCGATTTTGGAAAGATCGAGAATATCGTTGATCAGGGCCAGCAACACCTGACCGGCCTGCTGCATGACCCGCACATAATGACGTTCCTCCTGGTGCAAGGTGGCGTTTTCGGAGAGCAGGTCGCACATGCCGATGATCGCCCCCATCGGCGTGCGGATCTCGTGGCTCATGGTGGCCAAAAACTGGCTTTTGGCCAGATTGGCCGCCTCGGCCCGCTCGACAGCCACCTGCAGACGCGCCAGGGTATCACGATGCCCGGCGATCTCCATGGTCAGCTTGCGGTTGGTCTCTTCCAGGTTGATATAGGAATCCTGCAGGGAGTCCAGCATCTGGCGCCGTTCGGTAATATCCCGCAAATAGGCGGTAAAAAATGTAAACTCCTGATCGGAAACGACCGTGATGGCCAGATCCACCGGCAAACGGTTGCCTCGGGCATCCATGGCGGTCTGTTCGATCATCCGGTTGATCAGCCGGTGCTCGCCGGTGGCCAGATAGTGCGCCATGCCGGCCTGGTGTCTCTCCCGCAGCTCCGGCGGAATGATGGTTTCGGTGAGGTCCCGTCCCAGCACCTCTTCCTTGGGAAAGCCGAAGATCCGCTCGGCTGCCTTGTTGAACTCCAGAATGCGGCTCTCTTTGTCGATGGAGATGACGGCGTCCATGGCTGTATCGAGGATGGCCCGGGCCCGTTTTTCGCTGTGTCGCAGTTCGCCATGGGCCTTGGCCAGGCGGTTTTCCATGGTCCGCAGCAGGCGGAAGAGAAACAAACCCAGAAACGCAGCCACCAGCAGACTGGCCAGCAGCAGGGTCAGCAGGTGGGTGCGACGAGCGGCGTCATCCCGGGAGTCATCCTTGCCCACCACCAGCCAGGCCACCTGTTCACCGGTCGCGACGGTGATGGGCAAAGGTATGTGCAGGTTGTGGTGATCCCACAGATGACTGGAACTGGACCTGTCCGGGTGAAAAAGGTGGGTCTTGCCCGGTTGCAGGTATTGTCTCATGGTCTGGGAGAGTCCGCCATTGCCGCTGTCGACCCAGACCATGTCGGCAAACTGCTCCCAATCGCCCTGTCTGCCGAGCATGGCCATTCCCTCCTGCCAGGCCGATTTTTCCAGGAAACGTTTATCAGTAAAAATGTGGACTTCCACATTCAGGGCCTGCCGGATCAGGGTCACCAGGTGATGGATTTCCATACCCAGTTCCAGATAGCCGATCCGCTGCCCGGCCTCCTGCCAGGGCAGGACGGTACGCAGGGTCAGGGTGCCCAACGGACCCAGTTCCAGACCGGAGATCGGTCGGCCATCCAGTTCCGCCATGCGCGCCGTGTAACGGTCGATGCGATCGTCAAAGCGGGTCGGTTGGTGCACCCGCAATACCGTGCGTCGTTCCGGGTCCAAAAAATACAAATGGGTAATGCCCTGGGCCCGCAACTGGTCGTGGATCTCCCGACTGTCCGCCAGCAGGGCCGTGCGGTCCCGTCGCAAAAAACTTTCCCGCAACCGGGCATCCCGGGCGATGGCGCGCAGATGGCCCAGCATTTCGTCGCCGTGGGAGGCCAGAAAATGGGCAAGAAACCGCTCCACTGCCCGCCGGGTCTGGGCAATGGCCTCCCCTTCGTGCCGCTCCTGCAGATCGTGTACCGACACGGTAAAGACGATCAGCAGGACGAGCAAGGCACCAGTAAAGGTGGCCAGAATGGGACCGCGAATATGATGGATGTCACGGTTTTTCAACAACATGTCTCCCCATGAACGGATCAACGGTACGAAATCGGCACACCTGCCATCCCGTTTGCGGCAAAGATTGCCATGTTACCATAATCAGTGGGGCAATGATATCAAATAGTGACTTTTTCCTGTAACATACGGTAGTTGTCTGTCACGTTCGATGAATCGGTTTGACGGATTGGCAAGAGCGGGTTATTGCGGGTCCAGGGGGGGCACCCCCCTGGCGGGTCCAGGGCAGAGCCCTGGGGTTTTGCCGTTGCTGTTGTTTTTGTTTTTCAAAGCAGTCGCAGCGGTTTTTGATGCGGCGTTTTTCAGCATGCGCCGCAGGCAGGCTGCGGATTACCGCAAGACCCAGGAGACTCGCCAGCTTGCCTGCGGCGCATGCTGAAAAAGCCGCAGCAAAAACCGGCTGCGGCTCTTTTTGAAAAAATCAACAGCAAAATCCCAGGGCTCTGCCCTGGACCCGCCAGGGGGATAATCCCCCTGGACCCCTGATAATAAAAAGATATTGTCAGAACGGGATGCACGTCAACGGACCTGGTGTGACAGCTCCCTGAAACGCCGGACGACGAAGCTGCGGTCCAGGAAGGGGATCAATCCCCCGGCCTTTGGGCCCCGATCCTTGCCCAGCAGGACCTGGTAGATGGCCTGGAAGGCGTCGGCCTGGGGGATGTCGACCTCCCGGGCCGCATCGAAGATCAGGGCCTGGATGGTCTCGCCGGTGTTGGGAGCCTCCTGCAGCAAGTCGGCCAGGCGCTGCAGAAAGGCGCGCTGCAGGGGCGTCAGGGTGTGGGCGGAGTCCGGCAGTTGCGCCTGGACCGTGAAGGTATCCTCCGGCGCGGCAAAATGGGTCAGCCAATAGCGTGCCGCCTGGACGCGCCGCGCCAGATGGACCTGGTCGCTGGCAGACCAGGCGGGTCCCGCCTGCCTGGCCACCGCCTGCCACAAGTCCACATGGGGCAACTGCACCAGGGTGCTGATCAGTTGAAACGGGATCGGTTGATAGGTGTGAGAGGTGGGGGCAGCCTGGGCCAGCGCCAGCACTCTTGCCGACCCCTCCTCCCCGCCTTGCGCCAGATGCCGGTCGTACTCGTTGAACAGCTTGGTCATGTACGGCAGGGCCGTGTTAAAATTGACTGCCTTTTTGGGATCGGAACCCACCATCAGATAACGCAATATTTCCGGGGGAAGAAAGTCGGCCATCTCCCGGGCCGTGTTGCCGATCCCTTTTGACGAACTCATCTTGGCGCCGCTGACCAAAAAAAATTCATAGGGAACATTCAGGGGTGGCTCTTTTTGGAAAATGGTGCGCAGGACGGCGGTGGCGATGTCCCGGGAACCGCCTTTGGTGCAATGATCCTTGCCGGCCCCTTCGATGGTGATCCCCAGGGTATGCCATTTGGCCGCCCATTCCAGTTTCCAGGGCAGCTTGCCCCCGCCGTCGAAGGGGGAGACCCGCCCCCGGAAATCGCATCCCTGCGCCCATTTGACCAGATCCGGCTGACAGTGATAGGTGACCTCGTTGCCATCGTAGGCGGAAACCACCGTGGTGCCGATCTTGCCGCACTGCTGGCAGATGACCTGGAAGGGGTGCCAGTCTGCCGGGCGCTGGGCGCCGCTGACCTCCCGGTAGATCTCCCGCACGGTGTTTGCCTGACGCAAAATGGCATCGATGGCACCATTGAATTGTCCCGACCGGTAGAGATCGCGCATCCGGTAGACGCGGGCCTCCACCTGCAATTCTGCAAAAACATCCAGAAATTCCCGGATGTAATGGTCGGCCAGATCGGTGGCGGACGAACCCTCCGGGGGGGGCACCTGGCACAAGGGACGTCCCATGTGGGCCCGCAGTGCCGGGGTGGCCTCCGCCGGCAGGCCGTCCATGGGATCGTAATCGTCCACACCATAGAGAAAGGTGACCGGCAACCCTGTCCGGCGCACCTCCCGCAGGATGGCGTCGTGAATGAGCACTCCCCGCAGGGAACCGACATGCACCCGGCCCGAAGGGGTCTTGGAATCGTTGATGACCTGGGGACCGTGCAAATTTTCGATAACTCTGTCAATCCACATGTTTGCTGTTCCTGTTGCAATCGTTTGAAAAGCGGATGGCCGTTGACCTACTGCAGCGTCTCCTGTCTGGCATTGGGCAGTGATTCCATCTGGTCGGGGATGCCGGACAGGAAGATGGCATTGTCCTGGGCGCCCACATAGGCGAGGGAGATGTATTCCAGCCAGTAGTGGGGGGCCAGACCATGTTTCAGCAGGTCATACATGGCCTCGGAGACGGGCCGGGGGCGGGGAGGTGCCTTCAGCAGGGGTATGGTTCGTTGCAGAAAGCCTTGCCACTCCTCTTTGGAGCTCATCAGGACGTAGGGGGTGGTGAAGGCCAGGTGATAGGCATAACCCGGCAGGGGGGGCAGCAGGCGTACATACCACAACTGGTCTTTTTTGCCCAGATAGCCGGTCGGCACGTAGCAGTAGCAGGAGCGGCCATCGACGATATCCCGCAGCAGCACCTCCGAGTCTGCCACTCCGGCATGTTCGTAGATGCCCATGCGGGACGCTTGCAGCAGGCGGATGACGGCCAGGAACTGGGTATCGATGGCCAGGTCATGGCCCAGTTCCTGGATGCAGCCGGCGATGCTTTCCCGATCCCGACCGAACAGGAGGTCGAAAAAGGCCCAGCAGGTAAAATAGCTGCGGGTCAACGGGCTGAAGGGGGGTCCGTCCGGCATGTAGAGGGTTTCCGCCTCGGAGACGATGCGCACGAAGGGTTTGAGGACGGGGAGCATGGTCAGCTCTTCGCACAGCAGTGATACCAGGTTCTGGGCGGCGATGTACTGGGCGTGCAGCGGGTCAAACCCGCGTTGCAGAAGCAATTCCATGGTGTGCAGGTGGCTTTGGTATTCGTCGGAACGTTTTTTGGCGGCCAGGTGGGCGCCGAAATCCACCACCTCCATGCTGCGTGATTTTTCAAAGCTGTGCAGTATTTTCTGGGCGATACGACCCATGATTCAGTTCCCTTTGTCTGGTGCAACGGAGTCGGGATGCGACCGGGCCGTCAGGCGACGCATCGGCCTGCCCCCAGCACGGTGTTTTTGAGCAGCATGGTGATGGTCATGGGGCCCACGCCGCCCGGGACGGGGGTGATGGCTGCCACCCGTGGCAAGGCCTCGGTGAAGGCCACATCGCCGCACAGGGTGCCGTCCGCCCGGCGGTTCATGCCCACGTCGATCACCACGGCGCCCGGTTTGAGCCAGGCGCCGCGAATCATCTCTGCCTGGCCGATGGCCGCCACGACGATATCGGCCTCGGCGATCACCTCGGGCAGGTTGCGGGTATGCGAGTGGCAGAGGGTGACGGTGGCGTGTTCTGCCAACAGCATGAGGGCCACCGGTTTGCCGACAATGTTGGAGCGTCCCACCACCACCGCCCGCCGGCCGGCCAGTTCGGTGCCGGCGGCCCGCAGCAGTTCCATGCAGCCCCACGGAGTACAGGGCCGGAAGTGGGGTGCGCCGATGGCCAGCAGGCCGACATTGCCGGGGTGAAAGCCGTCCACATCCTTGTCCGGGGCGATGGCCTCCAGGACGCGCCGGGTGTGGATGTGGGGTGGCAGGGGCATTTGCACCAGGATGCCGTGCACCACGGGATGGTTGTTCAGGGTGCAGATCAGCGACAGCAGGGCCTCTTCGGTGGTCTCTTCCGGCAGTTCGTGGGAAAAGGAGGTGATGCCTGCTTCGGCACAGGCCTGTTTTTTCATGCGCACGTAGACCTGGGAAGCCGGATTCCGGCCCACCAGAATGACGGCCAGTCCGGGGGTCACGCCGTGTTCCGCTATCAACGTCTGCACCTCGTCCCGCAGCTGCAGACGGATCTGCCGGGCCAGCTCCTTGCCGTCAATAATTTTTCCCATGTCGCCGCTCCGTTGTCTGAACCGCACCCATTTTGGGATACGTTGTTATTGCGGGTCCAGGGGGGTCACCCCCCTGGCGGGTCCAGGGCTTAAGCCCTGGGATTTTGCCGTTGCTGTTGATTTTAACAAAAGCCGCAGCCGCTGTTTGCTGCGGCGCCCTCAGCATGCGCCGCAGGCTGGCTGGCCCGTTTTGCCCTCATTCCTTGACGGGACCGGCAGCATACCACGGATTGCATCTTTTGTGCATCCTTTGACAAATCCGGCCGTTTCATCCTCTGTTTTTGGCGGTCTACCCGCTGCGATCCCTTGCAATAATGCGGGTGATTGTGGTTGATTGGCCACGGGGGCTGGGCTGTATATTTGCCTGGCAGAGTGCCGTTGGTCGCCGGTTCAGATGGTGTAAAATCGGGATGTTGTCGCATGACTGTGATCAGGGATTCTTTCACGCTTGTCCTGCCGGATCAGGAGACCTTGCTGCGCAATCGGCGAGATCCCTATCTTTTTACCCGCGAGCGGATCGCCCGGACTCTGATCAACCACACCCTGATCAACTCCTACCACAATTTCAGTGCCAGCGGTCTGTCGTATCCGTTCGTTGCACCGGGCAAGCTGCGACCCGGGACGGTGAGTACCGCCAGGGAGTTTGAACTGCAGAACAGCGCCCTGGTCATCCTCATCAACGGAACGATTCCGGAAAAGTTGCGCAAAAATTTTCGTTTCCGGGAAGGCAACCGGTTGTGCAAGGAAAACCTGCTGGAGGTGGCATCCGACTTGTCGGAGTTGAACCAATACAAGTGGTCCATGCGCAACTCCAACCACAAGGATTTTGATGCCCTGCTGAAAATGCTGCTGCCCCTGGATTATGCCCTGCTGGTGCAACGGGTGGAAGATGGCGATGTTTGGCCTTTCGAGATGACCCATTTCCATGTCAAAGTGGAGCGGCTGATGGACAACGCCATTCGCGGTCTGGCCTCCTACCTCCATTATCTGGAGCTGTCCCTGTACGAGCGGGGGGAGGTATATGTGGATTTGCTGGAGAAAAAATTTTTTGAATATTTCAACTTTTACCACAACGCCTCCAGCCGCCGCTGTGCGGCGGCCCTGGCGGCACAACTGCTGGCCTGGAAAAGGATACCGGCCACCATTTTCATCTCCTCCCAGCAGACCCGGCGGCTGACTTTTTTGACCACCTCTGCCACCAGCGAAGAGGTGCATGTCGAACAGTATGTACTGTTGAAGGTGGATGACGAACTGTCAGGTCAACTGGTTGCCGTCAGCAAAACATGGCCCGTTGACCTTCATCGTGATTTCTTGCTGACAGGAGCCGATCAGGCAAAAATCGCTTTGTTGCGGGTTCGTTTTGAACACACCGAAGCCGGTCGGCCCGGTCCGGTCGGTCAACCGGTGCGAACGGTCAATCCCCGGGAAAAATGGATTCGCGTGAAGGATGAGGCATTGATTCCCATCCATGCCAAACAGACGGCCAGCATCGGCTGTTCCCTGGTCTACCGCCGTCCCGCATCCGAGGTCGAACCCAGGCAGGAGGCTGCGCCGACTTTATCCACAGGCTGCTGTGGATAACCTGTTCATGAATGGTTGATCAATTGTGGACAAGTGCCGGACGACCCGGCGCAGGGGGGACCGTTCCCGTTTCATGCACCGGAAAGTCCCAGGTGATGCACAGCCGGTTTCTTGAAAAAATGAATTGTATTCCAATAAGTTGAAATACATTATCCACTTGTCCACAGCCCACTGCTGTTTCTATGCTTTTTAAATCTTTATAAAAGCAGATACAGTAAAGCCCTATGTCCTGGTCATCGTTTTGTCCGGTACATGTTTGCCGGCTTGCCTGCGGCGCATGCTGAAAAACGCCGCAGCAAACACCGCTGCGGCTGCTTTGAAAAACAAAAACAACGGCAAAATCCCAGGGCGCTGCCCTGGACCCGCCAGGGGGGTGACCCCCCTGGACCCGCAATCAATCAAACCTATTCATCCAGGGAATGCCCCATGTCTGCCGAACCTACCCACCGTTTTTTGCGAGCCTGTCAACGCCTTCCCGTGGAGCAGACTCCCGTCTGGTTGATGCGGCAGGCCGGACGCTACCTGCCCGAATACATGAAAATCCGCCAGCAGGCCGGAGATTTTTTGACGCTTTGCAAGCACCCGGAGCTGGCCACGGAGGTTACCCTGCAACCGGTGTACCGTTTTGGTGTGGATGCGGCCATCCTGTTTTCCGATATTCTGGTCGTGCCGGAGGCCATGGGCATGCAATTGACCTTCGGGAGCGGTGAGGGTCCCATCCTGGAACCGGTGTTGCGCTGTGCTGCGGACCTGGACCGTTTGACCACCGTGGACCCGGAGCAGCAGTTGGGTTATGTTTTGCAAACCGTGGCCCTGATTCGTCGTGAACTGGGCGGCAAGGTTCCCTTGATCGGTTTTTCCGGTTCTCCCTGGACGTTGGCCACCTATATGGTCGAGGGGGGGTCCAGCAAGACCTTTCGTCATGTCAAGGGCATGTTGTTCGATCAACCGGCCTTGTTGCAGCAATTGCTGGACCGTCTTGCCGATGTGGTGGCCGATTATCTCAATGCCCAGATTGCCCACGGGGTGCAGGCCGTGCAAATTTTCGACACCTGGGGCGGCGTGTTGGGGCCCCGGGAGTTTATGGAATTTTCCCTGCGCAGCATGCAGCGGGTGATCCGGCAATTGCAGCGGGTGGGTCCGGGCGGCCCGGTGCCGGTCATCCTGTTTGCCAAGGGGTGTGGTGCACAACTGGAAGCGATGGTGGAGAGCGGTTGTGAGGTGATCGGTCTGGACTGGACCACCGATCTGGGTTTGGCCCGGCAACGGGTGCAGGGACGGGTGGCCTTGCAGGGCAATCTGGACCCGGCCGTGTTGTATGCGACCCCGGAACGGATTCGTCAGGAGGTTCGACGATTGTTGCAGGCCTATGGTCCCCATCCGGGTCACATATTCAATCTGGGCCATGGCATGGCCCAGGACATGGACCCGGAGCGGGTTGTGGATCTGATAGCCGCCGTACAGGAAGAAAGCCGTATCATATTGACCTGAAACAATGCACTATTGCGGGTCCAGGGGGGTCACCCCCCTGGCGGGTCCAGGGCAGCGCCCTGGGACTTTGCTGTTGCCGTTGTTTTTGCTTTTCAAAGCAGCCGCAGCGGTGTTTGCTGCGGTGTTTTTCAGCATGCGCCGCAGGCAGGCTGCGGATGACCGCAAGCCCCAGGAGACTCGCCAGTTTGCCTGCGGCGCATGTTGAAAAGGCCGCAGCAAAAACCGGCTGCGGCTTTTTTGAAAAGCAACAGCAACAGCAAAATCCCAGGGCGCTGCCCTGGACCCGCCAGGGGAGATAATCTCCCCTGGACCCCATGAAACTTTACCTGTTAATTTGGGTCGGTCGTCCCACTGCCATCCTTCACCAGACCTGCGTCAATCAAGGGACACTGCATGAACACCGAACACCAGGGACAACGGGTCCTGTTTGACCGGCCGTTGATCGAACGGTACAACCAATCGGGACCGCGTTATACCTCCTATCCCACCGCACCCCATCTCCACGAGGGGTTCGGTCCGGCAGAGTTTCGCCAGGAAGTGGCCAGGACGGTCGGCCACCCCTCTCCGCGTCCCCTTTCCCTGTACATACATGTCCCGTTTTGCGATACGGTCTGTTATTATTGTGCCTGCAACAAGGTGGTCACCCCCGACCGGAGCCGGGCGGAACGTTATCTGCAATCCCTGTTGCGGGAGGTGGCCCTGGCGGGGGAACTGTTCGGTCGCAGCCGGCCGGTATTGCAACTGCATCTGGGGGGCGGCACTCCCACCTATCTGGATGTGGAACAGTTGGGCCGCCTGCAGGCGGCCCTGCGCGACCATTTTTGCCTGATGGACGACGACAGCGGAGAGTACGGCCTTGAGGTGGACCCCCGGGAGATGCCCCCCGGCGCCATGGAGGCGTTGCGTCGGTTGGGATTCAACCGGCTGTCACTGGGGGTGCAGGACCTGGACGAACGGGTGCAGCAGGCGGTCAATCGCGTCCAACCACTGGCGCTGAACAAACGGGTGATGGAGGAGGCCCGCCAGGCCGGTTTTCCCTCCATCAACCTGGATTTGATCTACGGGCTGCCCCTGCAAAGCGAGCAGTCGTTTCACGCCACCCTGGCAACCGTGGTGCGGGAGTTGAATCCGGACCGGCTGGCGGTCTTCAATTATGCCCACCTGCCCCAGTATTTCATGCCGCAGCGGCGCATCAACCCGGAGCAACTTCCCTCCCCCGAAGAGAAGCTGCGCATCCTGGAGACGACCATCCGGTTTTTGACCGAGGCCGGCTATCTGTACATTGGCATGGACCATTTTGCCAAGCCCGACGACGAACTGGCCGTTGCCCAGCGCCGGGGAGTGTTGCATCGCAATTTTCAGGGCTACACCACCCACGGCAATTGCGACCTGGTGGGGCTGGGCAGCTCTTCCATCAGCCAGATCGGTCAGGTCTATGCCCAGAATTTGAAGGAGGTGGAACCCTACTGTCAACGCATCGATGCCGGCGAGCTGGCCATCTTTCGCGGGCTGGCGCTCAACCGGGACGATCTGATCCGCCGCGAGGTGATCATGCGGCTGATCTGCGATTTTCAACTGGACCGGAGCGCCATCGAGCAACAGTTTGAGGTCTGTTTTGCGGACTATTTTCAGGCGGAGATGACCGCCGTGCAGCGCATGGTGGCAGAGGGACTGTTGACAGAGGAGGGAGACCGGTTGTGCGTCTCACCGGCGGGTCGTCTGCTGATTCGCAACATTTGCATGGTGTTCGACTGGTATTTTACCCATGCACAGCAGAAAAAGGTTTTTTCACGGACCATCTGATGCCGGCTTGATCATCGTTTCATCCACATCGCTGCCCCCCCCCCCAGTCCCCGGAACACCACACAGGTATTGCGGGTCCAGGGGGGTCACCCCCCTGGCGGGTCCAGGGCAGCGCCCTGGGACTTTGCCGTTGCTTTTCAAGAGAGCCGCAGCCGCCGTTTGCTGCGGCGTTTTTCAGCATGCGCCGCAGGCAGGCTGACGGTATTTGCCGTTGCTTTTCAAGAGAGCCGCAGCCGCCGTTTGCTGCGGCGTTTTTCAGCATGCGCCGCAGGCATGACGGTATCTGACACTCTGCTGGACAAAACGATAAGGCCGATGACCGGAACAACCCCCTGCATTTGGAAGAGGCAAACAGCGTGATCGTCGTCATTGGCGGTGGCATTTCCGGTCTGTCGGTTGCCTGGTTTTTGCAGAGCAGGGGCCTGCCGGTGCGTCTTCTGGAGGCCCGCCCCCAGCCGGGTGGCACCATCCTGACCTCGTTTCATGACCCCTTTCTTGTTGAGCACGGTCCCAACTCCACCCTGCAAAAACCGGGACATCCCGAGGATGGGCTGGGCCGGTTGATCGATGGGTTGGGGCTGGCGTCGCGCCTGCAGGTGGCCGATCCCCAGGCCGCCCGGCGCTATGTCCTGCGTGACGGGCAACTCAAGCCCCTCCCCTCCTCTCCCCCCGCTTTTTTTCTCTCCTCTTTTTTCAGTTGGCGGGCCAAGGGACAACTGCTGCTCGAACCCTTTCGGCCGCGGGCCACGGCAGAGGAGAGCATCGCCACCTTTGTCCGCCGTCGTCTGGGAGAGGAATTTTTGCATTATGTGGTGGGACCGTTTGTTTCCGGGGTCTACGCCGGCGATCCCGAGCAGTTGTCGGTCCAGGCCGCCGTGGCCAGAATTCATGCCCTGGAACGGGATCACGGCTCCCTGTTGCGGGGGGCCCTGCGACAGGGACGGGTGCTCAAGGGGGCCGGCCTGCCCAGGGGGCGGATGATCTCGTTCGATCAGGGGATGGGCGTGTTGCCCGCCACCATCGCCCAGCGCCTGGCGCCGGGCACCGTGCGCACCCGCTTCAAGGTGATGAGCCTGACCTTTGATCGCCAGGGAGACTGGCGGATTGATGGGGTCCAGGTGGCACAGGATGGACGGGTGGCAGGCAGAACGGAACAACTGTCGGCCAGGGTGGTGGTCCTGGCCGTGCCGGCCGCCGCCGCCGCCCAACTGCTCGCCCCGTTGGCTGGTGGAGCCGCCCGGCTTTTGCAAGCCATTCCCTACGCCCCCATCGCCAGCATTGCCCTGGGATATCAACGCTCCCGGGTGGTGCATCCCCTCGACGGTTTCGGCTTTCTGGTGCCGCGCCTGGAAAAAATTCCCCTGCTGGGCACCCTCTTTTCCAGCACCCTCTTTCCCGGCCGGGCAACCCCGGATCGGGTGCTGCTGACCGCTTTTATCGGCGGCACCACCCAGCCCGCCATCCTGGAACAGAGCGATCCGGCACTGATCCGGCAGGTGGAAAACGATCTGGCCCGCTGCCTGGGCAGTGAACAGCCCGCCGACTTTGTCTACCTGACCCGTTATTCCGCCGCCATTCCCCAATACACCCTGGGTCATCTGGAACGGGTGCGATCCATTGATGCCGAGCTGGCCCGTTTTCCGGGTCTCCATCTGCGTGCCAACTGGCGCGACGGCGTCTCCGTGGCCGATTGCGTGCGCAACGGGGAACAAATGGCCCAAAAAATTGCCACAGAGTATGCGGCACGCTTTGGTGATCCTGCCGCCAGGCCGTCACCCGGGCGCGGGGCATGATGACCGTCCAACCCGTCAACCCAATGGAACCCGACCCATGAAACGTCTCGTCGTCCTGGATACCGAAACCACCGGCCTCAATCCCGCCGAGGGACACCGCATCGTCGAAATCGGCTGTGTGGAACTGTTGCACACCCGCAAGGGAGAGTCGTTCCACCGCACGGTCCATCCGGAACGGGAGATTCCCCCCGAGGCCAGCCGCATTCATGGCATCACCGATGAACAGGTGGCCAATGCGCCCCGTTTTGCCGAGGTGGTGGACGATTTTTTGACATTCATCGGCGACGATGTGCTGGTCATTCACAACGCCGCCTTTGACGTCGGTTTTTTGAATGCGGAACTGCAACGTCTGCATCGCCGGCCGTTGGAAATGGCCCGTGTCATTGATACCATGGCCCTGGCCCGTCGCCGCTTTCCCGGTCTGTCGGCCTCCCTGGATGGATTGTGCAGACGGTTGAAGGTGGACAACACCCGCCGCACCCGGCACGGTGCCTTGCTGGATGCGGATTTGCTGGCCTCTGTCTATGTGGAACTGGTGGGTGGCAACCAGTTGCGGCTGGACCTGGCCGGTGCGGAGCGGCCCGCTGCCCGGCCGGGACCCCACCCGGAGGAGAGCGCCCGGTCGCCCGCCCCGACCCTGCCCCTGCGCACCTGGCCGCTGCCGGAAACGGACCAGCGGGCCCATGCCGCCTTTCTGGACCGGTTGCAGCGGGAGTCCGGGGCCTGCGTCTGGTTGAGTCTGGAACAGGAATCCCCCTGATGGCCTGCTGTCACCGGGGAGAGGACTCCCGGCAAGCCAGGATTTATTAAAATTATTTTATGATAACCAAGGTAACTTGCATGACCTTTATTCGATCACTCTCTGCCAGGGTGCAATGGTTGTTCTGGTTACTGCCACCGCTGGTGGTGGTGCTGGGCTATGTCTGGTTTCATGTCGTGGAGGATTGGCGCGGCTGGCACCGGTCGGAGCTGCAGGAGCACCTGACGGACAACCTGTCCCGGTTGACCGATCTGGTGTATGTCCTGCAGAAGGAGCGGGGCTACTCCTCCGGTTTTTTGGCCAGTGGCGGCCAGCGGTTTCAGGCGGAGCTGCTCGAGCACCGCAAAGCGACCGACTTTCATGTACAGCAGGTTGTCGCCTCTCTGTCGACCCGGCCGTTTGATGAAGCGGACCAGGCCAACCACAGGACGTATGCCAATTTGCTGCAAGTGTTGGAAAAAATGGAGCATCTGCGCCGGATGGTGGATGGCTGTACCCTGGATGCCCAGGAGGCCATCGCCGATTATACGGACTATACCCGGACCACCCTGAAAGTGATCGGTCAATTGATCACCCAGATTGCGGATGTGGAGCTGGTCAACCGGTTTTTTGTCCTGCCTTTGCTGTTGCACATCGGTGAAGCCATGGGGCAGGAACGGGCCCTGTTGACCCAGACCTTTACGGAGGACCGTTTTGCACCGGGCGCGTATGAGCGGTGGCAGGTCCAGCAGGGGGAGCGCGAGGCCTACATTGAAATGCTGTTGACCTTGTCCTCGCCGCATTATCAGGAAATTTTTCAGGCCCTGGACAATGATGCGACCCATGCCCAGCTGGCCCGTTTTCGTGACCGGGCCCTGGCCCGGCATGAGCAGGGCGGATTTCAGGTGGATGCCGGGGAGTGGTTTACGGTCTCCACCCGGATGATCGATCTGTTGCGTGATCTGGGCGGGGAGCTGCAAAGAGAGAGCAAGCTGTTGGCCACCCGGCGCATCCATCTGGCGGCCTGGCGTTACTGGGGTCAGGTGGGGGCGAGTCTGGTCCTGATGCTGGCGGTGGGGGTGCTGGCGCTGGCCGCCTCCCTGGCCAGTCGCAGCCGTCTGTTGCAGCGGGAGGTGGCCGAGCGCAAGCAGCACGAAGCGGAACTGGGCAAGCTGCACTATGCCCTGGATCAAACCCCCATGACGGTGGTGATCACCGATACCCATGGCAACATTGCGTATGCCAACCAGACCTGTCTGCAACTGACCGGCTACCATCGGGAGGAGCTGCTGGGGCGCAATCCCCGTGTCCTGAAATCGGGCCACACCCGTCCGGAGGAGTATGCGCGCATGTGGCAGACCATTCTGGCGGGGGAGGTGTGGCAAGGGGAGTTTCACAACCGCCGGAAGGATGGGACCCTGTTCTGGGAGGCGGCCTCCATCTCGCCGATCCGGGACCCTGATGGTCGGATCGGCCATTTTCTGGCCATCAAGGAGGAGATCACCGAGAAAAAGCGGGTGGAACAGGAGGACAACTACCGGCGTCAGGTGCTGGAACAGGTTGCCTCGGGTGCCCCCCTGACCGAAGTGTACGGGCTGGTGATGCATCATGTGGAAGAGATGTTTCCCGGGATGGTGACCTGCATTTCGATAGTGGAGCAGGAAGGCAGGCAGTTGCGGTGTGTGACCGCGCCCCGTTTGCGGGTGGACGGGTTGGCGCAGTTTCACTGTCCGGCGGAACAGGGCATGGCCATCGCCGCCGGGGCAACCGCCTGTGTGGCGGCCGCCTATAGCAAGGAATTTGTTTATGTACAGGATTTGTGCCGCGATCCCCACTGGGCCCCGTTCGAGGAGTCGTTTTGTCGTGCCGGGCTGCGGACCGGCTGGTCGATGCCGATCATCGGCGAAGGCGGCGAGGTGCTGGGGACGCTGGCCGGGTATTGTCGGGAGGATCAGCCTCCTGTGCCGTTGTTTCAGGAGAGGTTGGCCCCGCTGGTGCAACTGATCGGCATTGCCATCAGCCGCCAGCGGCGGGAGGAGGCCTTGCGTGCCGCAGCCACCCGGGCTGACGCGGCCAATCAGGCCAAAAGCGCCTTTCTGGCCAACATGAGCCATGAAATTCGCACACCGCTCCATGCCATCATTGGCACCCTGGAGTTGCTGCTCTCTCCCACCCCGGCCGGGGAGCGGCAGGCGCACATTCGACTGGCCAACGATTCGGCGCAAACCCTGCTTCTGCTGATCAACGATATTCTCGACTATTCCAAGATCGAGGCCGGGCAGTTGCGGCTTGACATCGTGCCGTTTGACC
Organism: Magnetococcus sp. DMHC-8; assembly: GCA_039908555.1. Lineage (GTDB taxonomy): Bacteria > Pseudomonadota > Magnetococcia > Magnetococcales > Magnetaquicoccaceae > Magnetaquicoccus. Next base: position 1,060 of record JAMOAX010000058.1, on the reverse strand, counting down.
TGCAGGCCCTGGTGCGCGAGCTGGCTGCCATCATGGAGGCGGTGGCCCGCCGCAAGGGGATTGCGCTGACCCATGCCTGGCCGGATGACTGGCCGAAGGGGGTGCGGGGCGACCCCAACCGTCTCAAGCAGATTTTGTTCAATCTGCTGGGCAATGCCATCAAGTTCACCCCCGAGGGGGGCTCGGTCTCCCTGGCCGGGCAGCGGTTGGCCCGGCAGGGGGAGGAGTGGGAGCTGCTGTTTGAGGTACGGGATACCGGGGTGGGCATTCCGGAGGAGAAGCGGCAGCATGTTTTTGAGCGGTTCACCCAGGCGGACGAGAGCATCACCCGTCGTTTTGGCGGGACCGGTCTGGGGCTGGCCATCTGTCGGGATCTGGTGGCGATGATGGGGGGGCGGATCGGTGTGGAGGCCAACGGGGAGGCTCCCACGGGCAGCCGTTTTTTCTTTACCGTTCGGATGGAGGAGGTGGCGGGGCCGCCGGCGGCGCACACCGCAGCCTCCCCGCCGGCGGCTGCTGAGGTCGGGCCGGCTGTTTCCCTGGCGGCGCTGTCCATCCTGCTGGTGGACGACCAGTTGACCAATCTGAAAGTGACCCAGGGCATGCTGGTCAAGCTGGGCTGTCAGCGGGAGCGGATCATCTGTGTGGGGGACGGTCAACAAGCGGTGGAGCGGTTCCAGCAGGCCCGTTTTGACCTGGTGTTCATGGATTGTCAAATGCCGGTCATGGACGGATATCAAGCCAGTCGGGCCATCCGGGTCTGGGAGCGGGAGCAGAAGCGTCCTCCCACGCCCATCATTGCCTTTACCGCCGATGTCACCGAGGAGAGCCGCAGCAATGGAACGGCGGCCGGCATGACCGGTTTTTTGAGCAAGCCGGTTTTTCTGGAGAGCCTGCGGGCGGCACTGGCCGCCAGTTTGTCCACGACTCCGGTGGCGTGAATCGGGTCAGTTAACAGGTATCATGTTATTAATAAAAATATTTTTCACTATTACGGGTCCAGGGGGATTATCCCCCTGGTGGGGTCCAGGGGCAAAGCCCCTGGCGGGGTTGGGGGCAG
>JAMOAX010000220.1:0-3414 GCA_039908555.1 Magnetococcus sp. DMHC-8 | reverse complement strand
CGTCCGCGGTGGGGTGGAGCAGGGCATCCACGGTCTGCAGGGCAGCGGCGGCAGTCCGCAGCAGTGCGGGACTCATTTCCACGCAATCCGTGCCGATCAGCAGTCGTGGCTCCTGGTGCCGTGCCGCCGCCCGGGCGAGTCGCGCCCCCAGGTCCCCTTCGCCTTGATGGGTCACGATCACCCCTGCCGGGATCTCCACCGACTGCCAGGCCGGGTGGGTGCTCTCCGGTGTGACACACAGTTCGACTGCGCCCACCCGGGCCTCGACGGCACTGGCCAGGGTGGTCATCAGCATGCGGCGGGCCATGGCCGCCGCGCCTTCTGCTCCCAGCAGTGGTATCAGACGGGTTTTGGCAAAACCGGGCCGTGGCGCCTTGGCGAAAAGCAGGATGCGGGTCATGGTGGCTGTCACGGGTCGCCCTGCCATACCGCCGAACAATCCGTCACGACAGATAACTTTTGGCCAACTGGTCGACAGGCGTGCCGCGCCAGTAGGCCCACCGCAACCACCACATCAGCAGGATGGTGCGCCATACCCCCCGGGTTTCCCATCGGCGTCCGGAGGTGATGACCCGTTCGGCCAGACAGAGAGGCGGCGACAGGGTCAGCAGGCGTTTGGACAGGGCAATATCTTCCATCAGCGGCTGGTCAGGGAAACCGCCGATCTGGACAAAAGTTTGGCGGAAGACAAAAATGGCTTGATCACCGGTGGCAATGCCTGTCAGACGGGACCGGTGATTCATCAGCCACGCGACCAGGCGCAGCAAGGCGGGAGGCCCCTGGATGGCGACATCAAATCGTCCCCACACCCGTCGACTGGCAGACAGGCGGGCCGCCAGCGTGGCCGTTTTGCAGGCGGGTGGCAACCAGGTGTCTGCGTGCAAGAACAGCAGGATGTCTCCTTGTGCCAGGTTGGCTCCGGCGTTCATCTGTCGTGCCCGACCCGGTTCGCAGCGCACCACCCGGGCACCCCATTGACAGGCAATGAGGGCTGAATCGTCCTGGGAGCCGCCGTCCACCACGATGATTTCTGCCCCGTCGGCCCGCAGCGCAACCAGATGGGTCAGCCAGGCGGAGAGATGTCCGGCCTCATTGAGGACTGGAATAATAATCGAAAGCAGCATGGCCGTTCCCGGATGAACCACCCCCTGACACAGCGCAGGAGACCTGTCGGGGGGACATGATCCACGAAAGGGGCAGGGCGGGACAAGTCCTGATTCGGTGGAGTTTGTAAAATGTTTGGTATCTTTATTGCTTGGAAGGTCTCTGCTTGGTCTGTGTCCAGTGCCGGTGCTATCAGGCCGAGTGGCTGGAAGCGCTGGACGGTCTGCGGCCGGTGAGGTCGCCTCAGTTGTGTGGAGATTTTCCGAAAAGGATGCTGGCTCAGATGACCCAGAATCGTTCAAAAATATTGATTATCGACGATGCAGTCGACAACATCCTGCTGCTGACCGAATGGCTGAAACAGGAGTATGTCGTCTGTTCCGCCACGTCGGGGAAGGAGGGACTGCAGGTGGCCGGTCGGGAGTTGCCGGACCTTATCCTGCTGGACGTGCAGATGCCGGACATGGATGGTCTGGAGACCTGTCGGCTTCTCAAGGAGGACGAGACCACTGCCCAGATACCGGTCATTTTTGTGACCGCTACCAGAAAGCAGGGTGACGAACTGCGCGGTCTGAAACTGGGGGCAGTGGATTTTTTGACCAAACCGTTCAATCCGCCGGTGATGCTGGTCCGGGTGCGCAACCACCTGGCGCTGGCCCACCACAACCGCCGGATCGAACAACTGGTCAGGGAGCGGACGCTTGCCATGGAAGAGGCACAGGAGGCCTTGCGCTCTGCCATGAACAACCTGCTCGTCATCCAGGTGACCCCCGGCGTCTACTGGTTGCAGGTGCCCGAGGCCGGTCTGTATGTGTTGTGCGGTTGTCCGGGCGAGGTAGTCAAACATTTGATGCGCAAGGGGCTGATCAGCACTGTGCAGCGTCATGGTGTCACCTTTGAGTCGGGGCCGAACGCCATCCTGCTGTCGGACCTTCTGGTACAAAATGGCGGGTTTGCCAATTTGTCCGAGTTTCCCGTCCTGCAGATGCTCTATCGCCAGGGGATGATACTGCCCAAGCATCCCAACAATACCGGTGTCAGGCCCCTGTTGATCGGTTCTGCCGCCCAGGTGCGGGCGCAACTGGAGTATATCCATCGGGGCAATTATGGTCTCGTCAGTCGGGAGGAGATCATGGCCTGTGGTGTGGAACCGGAGTTGGCGGACATCATGATGCGCATCAAGCGTTCTTTCGCCTTCGGTGAGATCCGGTCCCCGCATGCGTTCCTGGATACCCTGGAGATCGGTGAGCACCCGGTGTCGATCCGCAATGAAGTGAGCGTCATGCGGACCGGTCTCAACCATTTCCGCTTTACCTACCGGGGCGAGCATGCCGACATTGATCTCAATCTGCCGCCGGCCACCATCTACGAGGTGCCCTATCCCCTGGGACGGCATCGGATTCAACAGCACTATTTTGCCGTTCTGCATACCGGGGAGGGGGATGGCTGGGACATCAACCGGCCCAGTATGGGTTCCATTGTCATGTTCCAGGGGCGTGTCTATCTGGTGGATGTCAGCCCGGCTGTCCTGCAGATTTTGATGGCACTTGGGATAGAAATAAGCGAAGTGGAAGGGGTTTTTCAGACCCATGGACACGATGACCACTTTGGCGGGCTGCCGGCCCTGATCCATTCCCACCATCGCCTGAAATATTACGCGACGCCGTTGGTACGTGCCTCCGTGGCCAAGAAGTTTGCTGCTTTGACCTCACTGCCGGAAGAAAAATTCGCCGACTTTTTTGAAATTCATGATCTGACGGTCGACAATTGGAATGACTGTGATGGGCTGGAGGTCATGCCGTTGTATTCGCCGCATCCTGTGGAAACCACGATTCTCATGTTGCGCGCCCTGGCGGGGGATGGTTATCGGACCTATGCCCATTGGGCCGATCTTTCTGCCTTCGAGGTGCTGGATCATATGACGGGGGATGGTCCGGAAGGGGTGCCGGCCGCCTTCATGGACAACATCAAGCGCAATTATTTGCGCCCTGCCGATTTGAAAAAGTTGGACATTGGCGGTGGCATGATTCACGGTCTGGCCGAGGATTTCCGGCAGGATCTGTCAAAACGGCTCGTCCTGGCGCATACGTCGCGCAAACTGACCACCCAGGAGATGGCCATTGGTTCGGAATCCTTTTTTGGTGCCCTGGACATTTTGATCGAGGGGCAGCAGGATTATTTGCGGCAACGCGCCTTCCGGTTTATCAGTCGACTGTTTCCCTCCGTGCGGATCGACCAGATCCACATGCTGCTCAACAGTCCCATCGTCAACTACAATGCCGGCACCATTATCCGCCGCACCGGCGAGGG
>JAMOAX010000057.1:0-17531 GCA_039908555.1 Magnetococcus sp. DMHC-8 | reverse complement strand
CGTCACGCTTCTCTTAAAATCGCGCCAAAAGGCAACAGCAAAGTCCCAGGGCTCTGCCCTGGACCCGCCAGGGGAGATAATCTCCCCTGGACCCCATATAAATTTTTATATTTTAAATCAATCATATATTCTGCAATCCCGTCAGGTTGGCGCATATGGGACAGCGCCCTGGGGTATGGATGACCCCATCGTCACCCCGTTCGAGGCCCACGCACATGAAGACTGATCATCACCGCAGGGCAGAACCCCATCAGCCCCGCTATTACAAAACCCATCTGTTCTGGGTGGCGTTGCTGACCGGGGTGGTACTGGGCACACTGGGATTTCACTGGTACATTGGCGCCCGACTCTCCCGGGTGGCTGCCCCCCTGGCCCACGCCAGCATCGACATCCAATACCAGATCGCCTCCTTTCATCTCGCCCTGGAAGAGTCACTCCAGGACAGCGCCTCCACCCCACCGGAGCAGGCCTGGTCATATCTGCACAATGCCCTGTGGCACATCCAGGCCATGCTGGAGGGCGGCACCAACGAGGACGGCACCTACCATCCCATCACCGATCCCCCCACCCGGCTGCTCCTGCTGAATACCTTACAAAACATGCAGCAATTGAGCAACCTGGCCAAAAGCCGCGTGATGGGACATGACGTCATGGGCAGTCCCATCGACCGGACTTTCAACCAGCTCTACGGCCAGACCATCCAGGCCACCGGGCAGGTGCGCCAGGCCATCATGCAGGAGATCGGACGACAGGAACAGCAGTATCAGACGGTGGGATTGGGTTTCGGGGGTTTGTTGCTGTTGCTGGCACTGGGTACCTGGCTGGTCCTGAACGAAAAGGAGTGGCACCGCCGGCAATTTGAACGGCGCAACGCCCGCCTGGCGCGGATTATCGAACAATCTGTCAACGAAATCTATTTTTTTGAGGCCGGCTCGTTCCGCATCACGATGGCCAATGGCAGCATTTGCCACAATCTGTGCTACCGGGAAGAGGAATTGCTGGCGCTGACCCCCCTGGATATCATGCCGGAACATGCACCCGCCTCGTTCCGGGCATGGCTGCAACCGTTGCTGGATCACAGCCAGCCGTTCATCCAGTGCGAAACGGTGCACCGGCGCAAGGATGGCAGCCGCTACGAGGCCAGCATCCGGTTGCAGTACATGGATGACCCACAGGATGCCCCGCTGTTTGTGGCCTTCGTGCGGGACATCACCCGGCAAAAGCAGGTCAACCAGAGCCTGCTGCTGCGGGAGACGGCCATGCAGGCCGCCGCCAACACCATCGTCATCACCAATCGGGACGGCAACATTGAATGGGCCAATCCGGCTTTTACCCACAGCACCGGTTATGCACTGGACGAGGCCATCGGACGCAATCCGCGCATCCTCAAGTCCGGCCGGCAGGATGCCACCTTCTATCAGCAGTTGTGGGATACCATTCTCGCCGGTCAGACCTGGCAGGGCGTTTTCATCAACAAGTGCAAGGATGGACAACTGGTCCACGAGGAGGCCACCATCACCCCCGTGCGCGATGAAACGGGACAGATTCGCCATTTCGTGGCCGTCAAGCAGGATGTCACCAAACGGGTCATGGCCGAACAGGCGTTGCAGGAGGCCAAACAGCGGGCCGAGGCGGCCAGCCAGGCCAAAAGCGATTTTCTCGCCACCATGAGCCATGAAATTCGCACCCCGTTGAATGCCGTCCTGGGGGTCCTGGAACTGCTCAAGGAGTCCGACCTGGCACCGGACCAACGGGAACAGGTCCAACTGGCGGCAGGGTCCGGCAAACTGTTGCTGCACCTGATCAATGACATTCTGGACTACTCCAGGATCGAGGCCGGGCAACTGGTTCTGGACTGCATTCCGTTCAATCTGCGCACCCTGCTGGATGAGATTGCCCTGAACATGTCACCGCTGGCTCATGCCAAACAGGTGGATCTGACCCCGTTTTTCCCCCAGGAGCTGCCGGCTTCCGTGTGCGGCGATCCCCATCGCCTCTCGCAAATTTTTACCAACCTGATCGGCAATGCGATCAAATTCACCCCCGTGGGCGGGGTGGTGGAGTTTCATGGCGGTCCGGTCGGACGGAAAGGGGAGTGGGTGGAGTTCCTGTTTGAAATCCGGGATACCGGCATTGGCATTCCGGCTGCGGAACGGGATCATCTCTTTGACCGTTTTGTCCAGGCCAACACCTCTTCGACCCGCCAGCATGGCGGCACCGGTCTGGGACTGGCGATCTGCCAGCGGCTGGTCCGGTTGATGGGCGGCGACATTGGCATTGATGACAATCCGTTCGCCGCCTCGGGCAGCATCTTTCATTTCACGGTACAATTGCTGGAGCAGGCCCTGCCGGGCGTCGACCCACAGCCCGATGTGCTGGCGGGCTTGCGGGTGCTGATCGTCGGCAGCCAGGGGTTGCAACAGGCCATGCTGCACAATGCCTTGCATGCCTGGGGGGTGCATTACACGGATTGTGACCACCTGCCGGCCGCCCTGGCGATATTGGAACACGGGGCCACCCGCCAGGAACCGTGTCAGGTGGTGATCGTCAACCAGTGGCTGGACCCGCAGCGCCCCCGCGCCCTGCCCGAATCGTACCAGGCCAGGGCCTGTTTTTTGCTGCTCATCGACCGTCTGGACCAGGGGGCGGATCAGGTCGTGGCGTTGCCCGGCGACACGGTCTGTCTGAAAAAACCATTCAGTACGAATCAACTCCACACCGCACTGTGCACCCTGCTGCAGTTGGATGACGGTTCTCCACCCCCCCCCGTCGTTCCGCCATCAGACACGCCTCTTTTCCGGACGGCCACCGTGTTGATCGTCGATGACCAGGTGACCAATCTGACCATTGCGCTGGGCATGCTCGTCAGGCTGGGATGTGACCCCGACCGGTGCGCCACGGCCATGAACGGCCAGCAGGCCGTGGCGCTCTTTCAGCAAAGACGGTTTGACATCGTCTTCATGGATTGCCAGATGCCGGTCATGGACGGTTACCAGGCCACCCGTCTGATACGGGAGTGGGAACAGCCACGGGGAGAGACCGCCGTACCGATCATCGCTTTTACCGCCGATGTCACCCAGGCCAATCGGCTGGCCGGCGAGGCGGCCGGCATGAACGGTTTTGTAACAAAACCGGTCTCCATGAAGGAATTCCGGCGGGTACTCGCGCAACACCTCGCCGTGCCCGAGCCGGTCACGGTCGTTGGCGCCGGCGCTGCACCACCCACTCCCCAGGCTCCGAATGTCCGGTCAGTCGGCATGGCCTTGCAGTCCATCGGCTTCGAGGGAGAAGAGGGTCGGCAGGTCGTCCAGGTGATCCTGGAACAACTGCCGGCGTTGTTGAACAAGCTGGAGCGGGAACTGCAGGCCATGCACCACGAACAGGTACGCGCCATTTCCCATGTATTGTGCGGTTCCATGATCCACATTCTCTTCCCGGACCTGCAACAGGAGACCCGATCATTGCACGAGGCGGTACGCCAGCAAGACTGGCAGGAGGTCCACCAACACCTCGCCAGGGTGCGCAACGCCTTTGCACCTATCCAGGCGGCTTTGCAGGCCTGGATGGAACAGGCCGCACAGGTGTAATCAACAGCAACAACAACGGCATTGGTCGCCTGCCTGCGGCGCATGCTGAAAAGGCCGCAGCAAAAACCGGCTGCGGCCCTTTTTGAAAATCAACAGTAACAACAACGGCATTGGTCGCCTGCCTGCGGCGCATGTTGAAAAGGCCGCAGCAAAAACCGGCTGCGGCCCTTTTTGAAAATCAACGGCAACGGCAACGGCAAAGTCCCAGGGCGCTGCCCTGGACCCGCCAGGGGGGGTGACCCCCCTGGACCCACAACAATCACAAGCCAGGTCTGCCGGTCGGCCCCGCTATTTTTTCGCCTTCAATTCCGCATCGATGGTTTTTTTGAATTTGTCCAGCGGCACGGCACCCACCAGGCGCAGACCGTTGACAAAAAAGGTGGGAGTGCCGCTGATGCCCAACTGTTTGCCCTCGGCACTGTCCTTGGCCACCCGCTCCCCATGCCGACCGGAGTCCAGACAACCGTCAAAAGTGGCCTGGTTCAACCCCAGCCGGCCCGCCAGCTTTTTCAGCTCCGCCGGCGCCAGTTGGGCCCCCTCGGCAAACAGGGCATCATGGAAAGGCCAGAATTTGCCCTGATCCGCCGCACACTGGGCCGCCTCGGAAGCCTTGGGCGCCTGCTCATGAAAAGGCAGGGGATAATGACGAAATACAAACCGCACCTGGTCACCATACGCCTTTTCCACCGCCTTCAAGGTCTCCTGGGCGCGCCGGCAATAGGGACACTCAAAATCGGAAAATTCCACAATGGTGATCGGAGCATCGGCCTTGCCACGCGCCAGATCCGCCGGCACGCCAACCTGGACCCGCGGCGGCTGCAACAAAATTTCCACCTTGTACCGGTCCCACAACCCCTGCAGATAGGTCTCCCTGGCCTTCTCCTGCTTCTTGTCGAGCAGATACTCCCGGATCTTCTCCTCCGCCCCCTTGCCCTCGTTGGGCAGACGGCTGCGGTTGGTCTCGATGAACTGCGCCACCTCTTCCTTGGAGGGCGGCGTTACCTTGGCGTCCACCTGCTTTTCCAGCAGTTCGGCGGCACTCAGGTTCAAGGTCTTGGCCTCCGTGGACAGCAAATGCTCCACCACCGCTTCCTGGACATGACTGTCCCGCAGCTCATGAAACTTGCTGGCCAGGGCCTGGTCCACCTGCGCCCGATCCAACACCCATTGCCCCACCCTGGCCACCGGCTCCGCCCAACCGGTCAGCGGCCATCCGATCAACCCAACCCCTATCCACACCATTCTCTGCCAATGTACCCGCATGCCCGTCGCTCCTTTGTCGTCCGGCGTTGTCGTTGCGTTGTCTGTCACCCGCTTCAGGAACAATAGAGTGCCTGGGCGCGCTGTTTGAAGGCCTCCACCATACGCCGCGATGCCTCCCCGAACACGGGACCCAAGGTGAGATCGATCAGTTTGTTCTTGAAATGAAAATCAATATAAAAATCGATCCGCGTGCCCCCCTCCACCGGCGTAAACTGCCACTCGCTTTCCAGATGCTGAAACGGCCCGGACAACAGGGTGATGTGGATGCGGCGATCCGGCTCCACCCGGTCCTGGGTATGGAAGGTTTCCCGTATGCCCTTGAATACGAAGGTCATTTCCGACTTGAAACCGGTCTCGTCGTCATCATACTTGTGCGCCTTGGCGCACCAGGGCAAAAATTCCGGATAACGGTCCATATCGGTCACCAGGACATACATCTGGCCCGGCGTAAAGGGAACCACGGTCGAAGCAGTGTGTCGTGACATGGGCGTACGTTACAGGTTGGCGGTGGTCGGCGTGAAGACGGCAGCCGCCCGACTGCAAAAGGCTGCCACCATCTGTTTGGAGATTTGGGTAAAAACCGGGCCCAACAGCATCTCTTTCATCCGGCTTTGAAAAGTGAAGTCAATAAAAAAATCGATCCGGGTCCGCTGGGGCGTCAGCGGCGTGAAGGTCCAGGTGCTGGCCAGATAACGAAAAGGACCGGAGCGCAGGTTGACCTCCACCTTGTGTTCCGGGGTCAGGATATCTACCGTCTGAAAACTTTCGCGAATACCCTTGAAGGCAACGGTAAGTTCCGCTAGAAATTGATTTTCACTGCGTTCCAGGACACGGCTTTTGACGCACCAGGGCAAAAAATCGGGATAGCGCTCCACATCCACAACCAGGTTGTACATCTGGTTCTGGCTGAACGGCACGGTTTCGGTGACGCGAATCTGGGGCATGAGGTCATTTCTGGCAGGAGCGGTTGACGGGTGCAAAACCACGGGCAGTATGCCCCGAATTCACCCGTGAGGAAAGGGACCACGTGGTCCGGTTCCTGCGACCGTTGCCATCTTTTTCCCGACCGACACCATCGAGTGCACCATGCATACCCTTTTTTCCAAGACCAGACAGACAACCACGCCAACCACCCGACAGCCCGATTCGGGTGCCCTGCGGGCCAACCTGCGCGAGACGTCGGTCGCCCAGGTCACGATTGACCCGCGTCAGGAGGTGTTGCGCACGGTGGTGGGCCGCGATGCCGGCATCCTCAAAATCCTGGATCGTCTGCTGACCGAATGGAACCACCCTTTTCGCAACTGGCGTATCATTTTGCCGGAACTGCGCGGCTTTGTCCTGAAAAATGCCACCCGGTTCGTCGCCGACGACCGGGGTCCGGACTGTTTTTCGCTGTTTTGCGACCTCTTCCTGGGGGCGCTGCGGGAACTGCAGCAGGAGTCGTCCGCCCATCTTGCCCTGGAAGGCGTGACCGCCTATATCGAAAAGATGGCCACCCTGCTCACCCCGGCCCGTCTGCCGGCCTATGCGGCCGCTTTCGATCAACTCTTCTTCGACCTGTCCGCCATGCCGGTGGAACGTTTGCTGTTGCTGGCCCAGACCCACCATCCCCTGCGGCGCACGGTCACCCTCCTGATCCGCAAGGGCGAAAACAGTGGCAGGACAGGCCAGCCCACCACCCAGCCCGGTTTTCCCCTGAACCCCCGCCCGCTCTGCATGCTGGCCATCCGTTCCCTGCTGGCCACCTATCAATACTGGTTGCACCAGTCCGATCCGGAATGGTTTGCCGTGCTGGGTTCCGACTCCTGCGACGCCATCTCCCACCGTGCCCTGCAGCGCGCCATGGACATCCTGACCGAACTGGCCAAGGAACCCCACGACCTGGACCTGCTGCGCCGTCTCGCCGAATTGCCCACCTTCACGGATGTGGTCCGCGGTTACCGCACGGCGGCGGAACGCCTGGGCCAGACGACCGATCCCTCCACCAGCAACCGGCAGATCGTCGAAGAACGCAAGCTGCGTTTCCTCTTCCACATCATGGAAACAGATGGACTCTCCCTCATCCATGAAGAGACCCTGCGGGAGATCAACCGCAGTCTGGTCCATCTGGTGGAACTGGAACAGCATTTCGAGGAGATCCACGGCTCGTTGTTGCGGGCTTTTGTGTTTCTCAAAAGCTACGTCGTCAAATATCCGCGCACCGCCCTGCAAAGCATCGAGGTACTGGGCGCCGAGGTGTTCAAACATGGCAACGACCTGCTGGTGGAGGCCTTTCTCGGTCAGGTGGTGCGTTTCGGTTTTCAGTACAGCGGTTTCAAGGGGGTGCGGGACGACTGGCAGCCGATCTGCAATCCCTCCCATTTGTACAACATCCGGGTCTGGCTCAACCTGATCATCCACAACCCGAAATGGTCTTCCACCCTCTTTTCCGCCCTGATCATCAACCTGAAACTGAGCGGCGTCCTGATCCGGGACACCGACATGTTCCAGAAGGAGGTCACCAGTCTGCTCAATGGCGACATCCGACCGATTTACAATCTTCTCAAGCAGTTTGCCCGCCTGCTGCCTGTCTACTACAACGAGATCGGCGCCGAAGGGGAGCTGCGCGAGGTCTCCACCGAACTGGACGAAATCTCCCGCCGCCAGGATCGCCTGATCCATTTTTTGCGCAAACAGTGCCACGTCGAAAGCACCAATCGCATCGTCGATCTGGTCCAGAACATTTTTCTCTATTGGCAAACCGGCAATCCGGTCGTCTTGCAGGAGGTGGTGGCACCGACCATTCTGGCAGAGATCAGCCCCTCCGGCCCCTGGTTTGATGGCGTCCATCGACTGGTCAAGGCCATCTGCACCCGGGGGGATGTCAGCGAGATCGAGGATACCGCCAAAGAGAGCAGCCCCCTGCACTGGTCCGATGCCACCCTGCAACAACAGATTGATGCCCAACCGGGATTTGCCGAGGCAGACCGCCGGCGGGTCGTCCTGCTGATCCGGTTGTACCATCTGCTGAATCTCAAGTACAACCTGGGCTTCCTGGGAATTCGGGTCCCCCTGCTGCAGGCCATCGGCCACGGCATTCCCCAGATCGCCCCCCTGCTGGCAGTACTGGAAAAGGGTGCCACCGGCTTCCCCCGTCTGGAAGCCACCCTGAACGCCCTGGAGGCCCTGCAGGCGGTCATCCTCAGCCCGGAACGGTTTCCGGCCCGGGAGGAGATCTACCAGAAACGGCATATTGCCGTGGATATTCCCTCGGTCTACGGCTGCTACCAGGAGTTAAAGTTTGATGCCCTGGCCCTGAGCTTCCGTCTGGAAAACCTGGCCAAGCTGGATCTGGAACTGTTGAGCAGTCGCATCCCGGAAACCTTCGTCACCCGCGCCACCTTTTTCAAGGTGGCCAAATATCTCAGGGTTTTCTTGCGTGCCCTGAAGGTGGATGGCATCGTCTCCCGCCGCATGGAAAACATGTGCGAGGTTTTGAACCGTTTTCTGGAGCTGAACCAGTTTTCGTTTCATCAATACCTGGACATCTTTCGCAACTTTTCCGAAGGCGTGAAGGACATCATCCACACCTACTACACCACCCATCACCGGGACAATCTGGCCATCATTGTCGCCATGATTCCCGGGGAGATGCTGCTGCCCCGCTATGCGGCCCTCAAGGATGGTGACGAGGTGGCCACCCTGGAACGGGTCAGCGAGGCCTTCCTGCGGGATCTGATCGCCGAAACCTTCGGCCTGCAGGCGTTTGATCTGTTGATCACCCATATTCGCCGTGTCCTGCTGCACCAGCAGGAGTCCCTGCCGCCCGAGATGCTGACCGGTATCATGACCTATGATCCTGCCAAGCTGTTCTGCCCGCTCCATACCCCGGACCGTCGCACCAGCAACCTGATCCATCTGGGCAACAAGGGATTTCATTTGGTGGAACTGGTGCAGTGCGGCGTGCCCGTACCGTCCGGGGTGGTGTTGACCACCGAATTTTTTCGCTGCCAGGAGGTGATCCATCTCTATCCCCCCGCCCGCCAGGATTTCATGGAACGATTGCGCCGGCAGGTGGCCAAAATTGAGACCGAAACCGGCATGCAATTCGGACAGTCCGGCGCCCCGTTGCTGTTGTCGGTGCGCAGCGGCGCGCTGATCTCCATGCCGGGCATGATGCAGACCATTCACAATGTCGGCATCAATGAAGAGATCGTGGCCGGACTGGCACGGGAGTCCCACAACGATTTTTTTGCCTGGGACAATTATCGCCGCTTCATCCAGTCCTGGAGCATGTCCTTCAGCGCCCCCCGCAGCGCCTTCAGCGATCTGATGTGGGCTGCCAAGATCCGGCATGGCATCAAGAAGAAAAAACAGTTCAGTGCCGTCCAGATGGCCGAGCTGGCCCGGGAATACCACGCCACGGCCATCCGTCTGCAGATACCCATTCCCACCGACCCCTGGCAGCAGTTGCTGGCGGCCATTCAGCAGGTGATTGCCTCCTGGAACTCGGTCAAGGCCAGGGAGTATCGCCGCATCATGGACATTGCCGACGATTGGGGCACGGCGGTGGTGCTGCAGCGCATGGTATACGGCAATCTGCACGACCAGGCCGGTTCCGGGGTACTGTTCACCGCGCATCCCCATCGCAAACTGGATCGGGTGCTGTTGTGGGGCGACTATACGGCTGGCAATCAGGGTGAGGATATCGTGGGCGGCCTGGTGACCACCAATCCCATCTCCCTGGAGCAGAGTCAATACGACCAGCGGGACCCCGCCACCAGTCTGGAGGTGTGCTATCCGGAAATTTACAAAAAACTGCGTGAAACAGCCTGTCATCTGGTCTATGGACAGGGTTGGAATCCCCAGGAGATTGAATTCACTTTCGATGGCCCCCAGGCGGACAATCTGTTCGTATTGCAAAGCCGGGACATGCTGACCGCCAAGCACGGCACGGCCATCTATCACTGTTTCCGGGACACGCCGGCCCTGAAGCAGAGTCGTCTGGCCCGGGGCCTGGGGGTCAGCGGAGGCGCCTTGTGCGGACTGGCTGTGTTCAACCTGGAGCAGATTCAACGCCACAAGGCCCTCGACCCGGCGATGCCATTGATCCTCATCCGCTATGACACGGTGCCCGACGACATCAAGGAGATCTCCCTGGCCGAGGGGTTGCTGACCACCCGGGGTGGACAGACCTCCCATGCGGCCATCGTGGCCGCCCGGCTGGACAAGACCTGCATCGTGGGCTGCGCCAGCCTGACCATACGGCAGGCAGATGACCGGTGCGAAGTGGATGGAGAGATCATCCGGGAGGGGGATCCCATCAGCATCGACGGCAATGCCGGCCTGCTCTTCAAGGGGTGGCATCCGATTCAGTCCAGCGTGATGAGCAGGTTTTAAACCGCGCCCATACATGGTATTGCGGGTCCAGGGGGGGCACCCCCCTGGCGGGTCCAGGGCAGAGCCCTGGGGTTGTGCCGTTGACTTTAAAAAGAGCCGCAGCCGGTTTTTGCTGCGGCGTTTTTCAGCATGCGCCGCAGGCAAGCTGGCGATCATGGAAATGCTTGCACCCGTCAAATCAGCCTTGTCGCTCTGCCAGCCGTGCCAGCACCTTGCGGTGCAGGGTGGCACACGGCAGGCTGTGCCATGCCCCCGGGGCCACCCAGCGACTGTGGTTGCAGCCCTCCCAGTCCGGCCCTCCCTCCCCATGCCAATGGCAGACAAACGGATAGAGGGTCAGATGAAAGTGGGTAAAGTCATGTTCCACCGGGTCCAGTGGGACGGGCAGGGTGGTGGTCCGGTTGAAATGCCGGGACAGTTTTTGGGCCACGCTCATGGCCGTCAACGGCCAGGGGTCCTCAGCCGTCAGGGCAAAGGTGGGGGGTTCCCACAGACCGGCCAGCAGGCCCCGACCGGGGCGCCGACAGAACAGCCATTGGTCTGCCGCATTACCGATCAGCACGGTCAATTGCCGACGCCGTGGGCGGACCGGGCGCCTGGTCGCCACCGGAAAATCTGTCGCCCGGCCCAGGTGATGGGCCTGACAGTGATCCTGCCAGGGACAACGATGACAGGCCGGTCTGGCACGGGTACAAACGGTCGCCCCCAGATCCATGATGGCCTGGGCATAATCTCCCGGACGCCGCACCGGGGTCAACCCACGGGCCATCCTCCAAAGCCGCTCCTGGGCGATCCGGCTGGACAGGGGCTCGGGCAGGGCCAGCAGACGGGCCAACACCCGCTTGACATTGCCATCCAGAATGGCGAGCGGCTGATCCCGGCCAATGGCCAGAATGGCCGCTGCCGTGCTGGCACCGATGCCGGGCAGGGCCAGCCAGCCCTGCTCGTCCTCCGGCAACCGGCCCGCCGGCCCGGTCACCACCTGGCGGGCCGCCTGGTGCAGGTGGCGCGCCCGCTGGTAATAACCCAGTCCCTGCCAGAGGATCAAAACCTCCTCTTCCGTGGCCTGCGCCAAGCTCTGCACGTCCGGGAAACGCTCCAGAAAGCGGGGGTAATAGGCGAGCACCGTGGTCACCCCCGTCTGTTGCAACATGATTTCCGACACCCACAACCGGTAAAGATCCCGTTCGCCGCGCCAGGGAAGAACGCGCCCTTCCCGGTCATAGAAGGCCAGCAACCGGCAGGCCAGCAGGTGGGCCTCCTCTCCCCCTGATGCCATGTCATCACTCACATGCATGATCCCATCGCCCGGCAGAATGCCCGGCTCCGACAACCGGCCTGCGGCGCATGCTGAAAACACCGCAGCAAAAAGCGGCTGCGACTTTTTTTAAAGGCAACAGCAACGGCAAAGTCCCAGGGCTCTGCCCTGGACCCGCCAGGGGGGTGACCCCCCTGGACCCGCAACACTGCGCATCCCGAGATGGGTGTGGTGTGGGTGTGGTGTGGTTTAATCCCGCCACATCATGCCCCGGCGTATATATTCAAAGGTGGCACGGATCGTCAGTTTTTCCAGCGACCAGTCCTCCGGAAAAGGCCCGAAAGGAGCAGCCTTGTGCACGGCCTGCAGGGCAGCCTGATCCAGGATGGCCGACTCGGAGGAGCGCACCACCTGGACATTCAGCAGTTCGCCGCTGCGCAGAATGGTAAAAACCATGCCCACATTGCCGGACAACCCGTCCCGCTTGGCCTCGACGGGATAGACCCAGCCCCACTCGATGCGCTGTTTGACCTGGGCAAAATAGGAGGCATAACGGGCCTCACGGGTGTTGAGATCCACCACCTCTTCGTTGCGGGTCGTGGATTGCGCCTGATAGCGTCGGTTGCGATCCCAGCGGGCCACGCTTTCCACCGACGGCATGAGGTTCAGGGGAGCATCGGCGGGCGCGGGGCGGGGCGGGGCCTTGGCCACCTTCCGGCTGGCGGGCTGTTCCGGCGCCGGGTCCGGCAAGGGTTCCTGGGATGAGGCACTCTCCTCCGTGTCGTCCGTGGCGGGTGACGGCGGTTTGTGGCCGGGTTGCGGTTTGGATGGCGCAGCCTTGGCCACCGGTTTGGGACGGGCCGGTTTGGCCACCGGCTTGGGAGTGGCCACCGGTTCATCCGGCTGGCTGGCGGCGGCCGGTGCCGCCGGGGTGGGCGGTACCGGCGGCGGGGCGCGCCGGGGGGCGACGGCCGGCGGCGGCGCATCGGCAACAGGGCGGGCCGGTTGGTCTGCCGTATGGTTGGCCTCCGCCAGGGCATCCGCCTTGACCGGTTCCGGCTCAGGCTCCGGCGGCAGCGACACCAGATTGACCATGGTCACCGGCTCCGACAGCGGCGGCCTGGATAGATCCTGCCACACCCACCAGACGGACAACGGCACCATGAGGTGCAGCAGCATTGCCAATCCCAGTGAGATGATAAACTGTTTTCGTGGGTGCTTCATCTCTGCCCTGCCAGAAAATGGGAGTGGGTCAGACGCTCCAGGATCAGGAATGCCAACAGACCATTCACAATGCCGGTGAGCCAGGAGCCCAACAAAAACCATGGCAACGCAAGGAAAATGCCAGAGTGGCCGATGATGAACAGCCAGGCTGCCAGCACCTGGCAGACGATGTGGGCCAGGGAGGCCAGGATCGAAACACCCACCGGCCCCAATCCGTCGCCCGGGAGGGCGACCGCCGTTTTTTCAGTCCGCCACCCGCAGGCCAGCCCCAGGGCCAGCACGGCGCCTGTTGCGCCGAACAGACTCAGAAAGAAGGTGGGCGAAAACAGGGTTCCCAGGGCCATGGCACCGACCAGTACCCGGATCAGGGCGACACCGGCTGCCGCCCGCCACCCCATCTGGAAAAAGGCCACCAGGGTAAAAGTGTTGGCCAGGCCCGGCTTGAACCAGGGTCCCAGGCCGGGCAGGGCGGCCTCCAGGAGGTGGGTTCCCACGGCGGCGGCGGCCAGATAGGCGATCAGCAATTCCGTGCGCGGTTGGGAAAGAAGGCTCACCGGGCGATACCGTCAAAATGGTCGGGGCTGCTTTGTGGCGCCTCCTCGCCGGCCACCCGGACCAGGATGCCGCACGGCACACAGGCCACCATGGCGCCTGCACTGGCTATCCAGCCGCTGCGGGTGCCGATCAGTCGGGGACTGGCATATTCCAGCAGTCGCACCCGACCGCCCTGCACCTGAATGACCACAGGTCCCAAACGTCCCGCCACCTCCTGCTGTTGATCGTGGGACAGGGACAGTGTCAGTACGGTCTGGTCGTCCCGTTGTACAACGGCCTGCTGACCGGCGGGGCGCAGGAACAGGTAAATGGCCAGGCCGACGATCATCAAAAGGCTGCCCACCATCACCTGGCGGTCTGCCCGGTTGGTGGCCCGTCGCAACAAATCCATGCTCCTGTCAGGCATCAGGGCACCCGATCTGGCCCGACCACCATCCGGTCATCACGGTTTGGCCAGCCATGTGCCGACAAAGCCGGGGGTCTGAATCGGCTGGCCCTCCGTGGTGATCAGGAGGGCTTCGCTCCCGGGAAACTGCTTGAGGAGTGCCAGCCCCCGTTCCGCTCCCAGGACAAAGATGGCCGTTGACAAGCCGTGGGCAATGCTCCCCCCCACTCCCTGTACCGAGACTGAGCTCAAGCCGGACTGGGCCGGCGTGCCGGTGCCGGGGTCCATGATGTGATGGTAGCGTTGCCCTTCATGGAGAAAAAAGCGTTCATAATCTCCGGAGGTCATCATGGCCATATCCCCTTGCAGGAGGGAGACAGCTGCCACCTGATCGGTCTGACGGGGATGTTGCAGACCGATACGCCAGGGTTCCCCCCCCTTGCTGCCGATCACCCGCAAATCGCCTCCTGCATCCACAATGGCGTTGTCAACCCCTTCCTGACGCAGCACGGCGATGGCCTGATCGACGGCATACCCCTTGGCAATCCCCCCCAGGTCCAAACCGACGCTGGCACTCTTGAGACGAATTTGCCGGGTATGATCCGGCAGCTCCCGCAATTCGATGGCGCCTGTGGCTGGATAAGCCTGCAGCCAGGCCTGCCAGGCAGAGGAGGGGGGCGGGGCACTGACAGCCCGGTCGGAGGAGAATCCCCACAGACCGGTCAACGGTTCCAGGCCCATGGCAAAGGCCTGGTTGGACCGTTCGGTGAGCACCAGCCCCTGCTGCAGGAGTTGCCCCAATGCATCCGAGAGGGGTATCCAGGTTTCACGTGAAACCTGATTGATCCGGCTGACCTCGGTGGTGGGCCGGTGCGAACTCATGACATCTTCTATCCGGGCCATCTCGGCAAACGCCCGATTGACGGCCCGGTCGGAGCGGGCCGGAGGCACACCCCAGGTGGAGATGGAGACCAGCGTCCCCATCAGCATGCGTGTAGTGGTCAACACCTGAGTGCGCGGCGACAAGCGCCCCGTCAACAGCGCCACTCCCAGTATCACGACCACCAGGATCGGCAACCCTGTCTTCCACCTGCCACGCCATCGCTCATTCATGCCGATCCCCCATATCTCCCCAAAGCACTTGACAGGCCGCGATGACGGCCAGGGCCGCCGTTTCGGTCCGCACAATACGCGGCCCCAGCCCCAGGGTGACAAACCCCAACGACTCCCGGGCGTCAGAAACCTCTTGTGCCTCCAGACCGCCCTCCGGTCCCACCAACAGGGTGAGGCGTTCCCCCGGATGGGGCTGCTGACGCAGAGCGATTGACGCCCGGCCCTGTTCCCAGAAGAGCCAACGGGGCCCCGGCGGCAGGTGCGCTGTCAACGACTCCCAGGAACAGGGCGCACCAATGGTCGGCACCCGGGTCCGGCCACACTGTTCCGCCGCTTCGATGGCAATCCGCCCCAGGCGCCGCAGCCGGTTGGCCGTCAACTCCCCGCCGGCATTGCTGGCGCTGCGCCGACACAGCAGGGGAATGATCCGTTCCACCCCCAGTTCCACGGCCTTCTGCACGACCAGTTCCATGGCATCGGGCTTGGCGACACCCTGCACCAGGGTGATGGCCAGGGCTGATTCACGCTGGTCGGCCGTAAAGTGCAAGACCTCAATCTGCGCAGGTCGATGATCCGTCAACACCCCATGCCATTCGCCACCGTCCAGACCGGTGAACAACACGACCGGCGCACCCGGACCCAGTCGCAAGGTACGCTGCAAGTAACGCTGCATGCCGTCGTCAGGCAGCACCCTCGCGCCGGTTTGCAATGGCTGGGACCAGTAAAGGCGTGGAATCATGGCGGCCCGGACAAACGGTACAAAAGGGGTTGGGGGTTTTCTTGGTGGCCAGGCCCCTTTTTTACCATCAGTCGCCCCCTGTTCACCAGTGGTGTTGCACCGCCCGGTCGCTCTTTTGCAGGCCTTGATCACGCGCAGCGCGTCCAACATGCGCCGCAGGCAGGCTGCCTGTCACCATAAATCCCGATATTTATCAAACAAATTATCTCTATGTGATGGGCATAAGCCATGATATATTCGCCAGATTGCCTGCGGCGCATGCTGAAAAACGCCGCAGCAAAAACCGGCTGCGGCTTTTTTAAAATCAACAGCAACAGCAAAACCCCAGGGCTCTGCCCTGGACCCGCCAGGGGGGTGACCCCCCTGGACCCGCAAACCCGGCACGGTTCCCTGATCTGAGCATGGACGAAACGATGATCAGGGCCCTTTTGCGGATGACAGCAGCGTCGAAGAAAGGCTATAGTGTTGAGCGTCGCCCAACCCGGGAAACCGGTGCCCCAGACCAGCCGGCAGGATCATCTGTCGGATCAGACGATTATCAAGGCCCCTCCATCATACAGGAATACCATGAATACACGCTCCGTGCTGTTTGCCTACGGTTTTCGGTCTTTCTTTCTCTTTGCCAGCCTTTGGGCGGTGGTCACGATGGTCGCCTGGTTGCTCATGCTGGAGGGACACTGGCACCCTTTGACGTTGCTGTCTCCCCCCATCTGGCATGCCCATGAAATGTTGTTCGGCTTTGTCGGTGCCAGCGCCGCCGGTTTTTTGCTGACCGCCTCACCCAATTGGTCGAAACAGCCGGCCCTGACCGGCCGGCCCCTGGTGGTGCTGCTGCTGCTCTGGATCGTGGGACGTCTGGCCGTCACCGGCGCCGCCTGGTTGCCTCCCTGGCTGGTGGCGTTGCTGGATCTGCTGTTTTTGTTTGCCCTGATCATGGCCACCGGACCCAACCTGTGGACGACCGGCAATCCCGTACACAAAATTTTTCCCACCCTGCTGGCTCTGTTTGCCGTCGGCAATCTCCTGGTGCATGCGGAGGCCCTGGGTTGGAGTACCGACACGGCCCGCATCGGTCTGGCGGTGGGGGTGGACGCCATCGTTTTCTTTCTGATCATGGTGGGCGGTCACATCATGCCCATGTTTACCCGCACTGCCCTGGCACAATCGGAGGCTCTGCCCCCCTTCAAAATCATCCCGGCCCTGGAAATAGCCGGTGCGGTCACCATGCTCGGCGTCGTGCTGGGGGATCTGCTGGTTCCGGGTCAACCCATGGCGGGTCTGCTCCTGGTCAGCGCCGGGATCGTCCAGGGTATTCGTCTTTCCCAGTGGCATGGTTTGAAAACCCTGTCCATGCCATTGTTATGGGTTTTGCATCTGGGTTATGCCTGGCTGGTGCTGGGGCTGCTGCTGCGCGGCTTTGCCCAGATAACCGGCATTATCCCTCCGACCGCCGCCCTGCACGCTTTGAGCGTGGGTGCCATGGGTCTGTTCACCCTGGGCATCATGTCCCGGGTTGCTCTGGCCCACACCGGGCGCCCTCTGACAGCCCCGCCCCTCTTGATCACCGCCTACGTACTGGTGACCGCCGCCGGTCTCATCCGGGTGTTTGGCGTCCTGGTTTGGCCAACCGGCACCCTCCTGTTGTCCGGATTGCTGTGGGTGGTGGCCTTCGGGCTTTTTCTGGCAATCTTCTGGCCAGTGTTATTGAGACCCCGACCGGATGGCCAGCCCGGTTGACAGATCATCCTTGTTCAAACAACCATTTAAACCGCACCCATCCCGGGATACGTCGTTATTGCGGGTCCAGGGGGGTCACCCCCCTGGCGGGTCCAGGGCAGAGCCCTGGGACTTTGCTGTTGACTTTAAAAAGACCGCAGCCGGTTTTTGCTGCGGCGTCCTCAGCATGCGCCGCAGGCAATCTGGCGGATATGTCATGGCTTATGCCCATCACATGGAGCCAATTTGTTTGATAAATATCGGGATTTATGGTGACAAGCAGCCTGCCTGCGGCGCATGTTGGGCGCGCTG
>JAMOAX010000056.1:0-17537 GCA_039908555.1 Magnetococcus sp. DMHC-8 | reverse complement strand
CAAAAGGAAATATATAATGTTAGCGCATATAGGGCTCTGCCCTGGACCCGCCAGAGGGGTGACCCCCCTGGACCCGCAAACAGAGCGGCACGAACCCGGGGATCACTGCACCTCCATCAACAGACGCAACCCCAGGTTGCGCCGCCGAAAGGCCGGGTTGAGATCAAACCGGTAGGCAGCGCGAATGTGACTGGCGTAGCCGTTCCATCCCCCCCCGCGCAATACCCGACCCACCCCTTCCGCCGGCCCCCGTGGGTCCGTGGTGGCGGGATCGGCATAAACTTTCGTGCCATACCAGTCATCACACCACTCCCACACATTACCCAACATGTCATACAACCCCCAGGGGTTCGGCTTGAGTTGCCCGACAGGATGGCTCTTTTTCCCGGCATTGTTCCCGTACCAGGCATATTGCTCCATCTCTTCCGCCCCATTCCCCCAGTAACGCACCGTCTCCGTCCCGGCCCGGGCGGCATACTCCCACTCCGCCTCCGACGGCAGACGATACAGCCTGGCACCGGCCTTGTCATTCAATTTACCAATAAAAGCCTGCACATCGTGCCAACTCACACTCTCCACCGGCCGGTCCGCCCCCTGGAACGCACTGGGATTGTCCCCCATGACCGCCTCCCATTGCGCCTGGGTCACCTCATACTTGCCCAGATAGAAGGCCCGGCTGATCGTCACTGCATGCCGGGGCAACTCGTCATCATTGACATCGGCCCCAAACGGCGTCCCCATCTGGAAACCGCCCGGCATGATCAAAATGAATTCGATGCCATTCCCATCCTTGACCGATTGCACGGTCTCCTCCACCGGATTGCCCGCCGGCTTCTCCCCGGCAAACCAGGCCAGATCCGGCACGGCCACCACCACCATGGACAACCATCCCAGATTGGGCAGCGCCAACATCAATAATATAATAATCAACAACTTGTAACGCGCTCGCATTCCCTGCCCCATTCATCAGACACTACGGCGTCGGCTGTGCCTTCCATTCCCGTGCCAGACGCTGGGCCGCAGCAATGTCATCCGGGGTCATGCCCTTGGCCACCTCGCCACGCCTGGCCACGGCATCCACCACCCCGTGGGCCGCCGCCAGATTCAACCACATGTGCGCAGCCACCTTGTCCTGCGATACCCCATGGCCTTTGCTGTAAAGCATCCCCAGATCAAACTGAGCCCGGGCATGCCCCTGCTTCGCCGCCTTGCGCAACCATTTGACCGCCTCCTTCTCATCCCTGGGAATGCCCTTGTTGTCCAAATAGAGAGTGCCCAACAGATACTGGGCATCCATGTCCCCCTGCTCCGCCGCCTGGCGAAACCACTTGGCCGCCTCGACAGGACTGGGGTCAACACCGCGACCATTGGCATACAACCAACCCAGATTATACTGGGCCGCCGACCGACCCTGCTCCGCCGACCGGCGATACCAGGCAACGGCTTCCTGATCGCTCTGTGGCACATGCCGGCCATTGACATACGCACACCCCAGCCGAAGCTGGGCACAGGCATTGCCCTGCTCCGCCGCCCGGCGATACCACTTCATCGCCTCCTTGCCGTCCTGCGGCACACCATCCCGACCCGTGAAATAGAGATTGGCCAGCAAATATTGCGCATTTACATCCCCACGCTCCGCCGCCTCACGATACCAGGCCAGGGACCCCTTGCCATCCTGCTCCCCACCCGCCCCGTCAGCATACAACGTGCCCAGTTCCAGTTGCGCCTTGACATCACCCTGCTCCGCCGCCTTGCGCAACCATTTTTCCGCCTCACCCTTGTCCCTGGCCACCCGACTCCCCTCCGCATACCGCTTGCCAAGCCAGTACTGGGCGCCGACACTGCCCTGCTCCGCTGCCTGGCGATACCACTTTTCCGCCTCCCGGTCATCCTGGGCCACCCCCTGACCCTCGGCATACAGCTCGCCCAGTGCCTGCCGGGCCTCCATCTTGCCCTGTTCTGCCGCCGCCCGCAGCCAGTTCACCGCCTGCCGGGCATCCTTGGCAACCAGCAGACCACTGCGATACAAATTTCCCAGCTTGAACTGGGCCTCCATTTCGCCATGCTCGGCCGCCTCGTGATACCAGTAAATGGCCTCCTTGTAATCCTGGACAACCCCCTGTCCCGTAAAATAACAATGACCCAACTGCAGTTGCGCCGGTCCGACCCCCTGCTCCGCCGCCTCACGATACCGCCTGGCCGCCTCGGTCATATCCCGGGACACCCCCAACCCGTCGGCATGCATGCGCCCCAGCGCCAGACAAGCCAACGCATTCTTCTGGTCGGCCGCCGCACGATACCACTTCACAGCCTCCGTGTGATCCTGGGCCACCAACTCGCCCCGTTCATGCCAGCGACCCAACGTGTACTGGGCCCGATCCTCCCCCTGCCCCGCCGCCTTGCGCAGCCAGTTCAACGCCTCCTTGTCGTCCTGGGCAACCCCTTTGCCCTCCCTGTACAGCATGCCCAGCTCATACTGGGCCTTCGCCTCTCCCCGGGTCGCCGCCCGGCGCAACCAGCGCTCCGCCTCCTTGTAGTCCTGGGCTACCTGCCCGCCTTCCGCATACCAATGGCCCAGCCAGTACTGGGCACCCTCCATCCCCTGCTCCGCCGCCCGGCGATACCAGACCAGCGCTGCCCCCTCATCCCGGGGCACCCCCCGACCCTCCCGGTACAGGGTGCCCAGACGGTACTGGGCCACCCCATCCCCCAGCTCCGCCGCCTGGCGATACCACTTCAAAGCCTCCTGGTAATCCTGGGGCACCTCCGCACCACGCATGTACAGGTCACCCAACAGCTTGATGGCAGACACATCCTGCTGCGCCGCCGCCTGGCGATACCATTTCAGCATCTCCTCGTAATCCTGCAACACCCCTTCGCCGTTGCCGTACATGCTGCCCAGACTGCTCTGGGCCGCCGCATGACCCTGCTCCGCCGCCTGGCGATACCAACGCAGGGCCTCGACATAATCCCGGGGCACCCCGTTGCCCTCCCGATAAAAATGGCCCAGCAGGGTCTGGGCATGGGCACTCCCCCGCGCCGCCGCCTCCATCACCCAGGCGGGCACCCCCGTCGCAGCAGACTCCTGACCGCGCTGCGGCCTCTTGTCGTCGGCGTGCAGCCCCGCCGGCACACCCAGCCCGGTCAGCCACATGCCCAGCAACACCACACCCCACAACCGGCGCCACCCTCCCGATCCAACAACAAAACAATTCATACAAAACAATACAAGAAATAACGGCCGCGACCACCCACCCCACCGGGCCACGCCACAGCCGCCAGCCGCGGCTGGGCCTGACCAGCACGGTCCCGGCATACCGTCCACCCACCTGCCCGGCGGATCATCATCATTTTGGAGGGGGTTGCTGACCACCACGACCTCGTCTACCATGCACACGTTGAATCCCGTCGCCGAGTGTAACACAATGCTCGCCGCAATGACAGACATACTTGCCGACCAACCACCGCCGCCACTGCCAATCGCATGCTTTCCTGGTCGTGTGTCAGAGTCGTGCCGGGTGACTGGGGAACGAACAATCGGATGGAGGGGGGGAAGTGGGATGGCCGCCAGCTTGCCTGCGGCGCATGCTGAAAGCGCCGCAGCAAACAGCGGCTGCGGTTTTTTTTACATCAACAGCAACGGCAACGTCCCAGGGCGCTGCCCTGGACCCGCCAGGGGGGTGACCCCCCTGGACCCGCAATTGTTTTTTTGTCTATGAACATTCATTTATTGCAAACGATGCCTCCAACCGCGCAATCTCCTCAGCGACCGCCGCAAAGGCCGTGCCGCCCACCGAACGCCGTGCGTTGACCGAGGCCTGGACCGACAGGACGGCCCGCACATCCGCCGCAATGCGCCCATCCACCCGCTGCATCTCCTCCAGGGGCAATTGCACCAACGTACAACCCCGCTCCACACACACCCGCACCAGCCGACCGGTGATCTCATGGGCCTCCCGGAACGGCACACCCTGGCCCACCAGATAATCGGCCAGATCGGTCGCCGTGGTATGACCCAACTCGGCCGCCGCCGCCATCACCTCACGCCGCACCACCAGACCAGGCAGCAAATCGGTCAGAACCCGCAGACAACCCCGTACCGTATCCACGCTGTCAAAAATCGGCTCCTTGTCCTCCTGCATGTCCCGGTTGTAGGTCAACGGCAACCCCTTCATCAGGGTCAACAACCCACACAGATGGCCGATCACCCGACCACTCCGGCCACGCACCAACTCGGGGACATCCGGGTTTTTTTTCTGCGGCATGATGCTGGAACCGGTGCAAAAACCGTCCGGCAACTCCACAAACCCCAACAACGGCGACGACCACAGCACCAACTCCTCGGCAAAACGGGAAAAATGGACCATCATCAGGGCACATACCGCCGCCAGTTCGATGACAAAATCCCGATCCGACACCGCATCCATCGAGTTGCGGCATATCCCCTCGAAGCCCAACGTATCCGCCACCCACTGGCGGTCCACCGGAAAAGGGGTCCCCGCCAGGGCCGCCGCCCCCAGAGGCAACTGGTTGATGCGCCGTCGCACCTCCTCCAGACGCTGCCGGTCCCGCGCCAGCATTTCCAGATAGGCCAACAAATGGTGTGCAAAACTGACCGGTTGGGCATTCTGCAGATGGGTCATGCCCGGCAGCACGGTCTCGACATGGGCCTGCGCCAGGGCCAACAACGCCACCTGCATGGCCCGCACCTCCTGGCACATCGCATCCACCTGCTCCCGCAGGTACAAACGCAAATCGGTCGCCACCTGGTCATTGCGGGAACGGGCCGTGTGCAACTTGCCCGCCACCGGACCAATCAACTCCCGCAGGCGGCTCTCCACATGCATGTGAATATCTTCCAGACTCTCCAGGAAGGGCAAATTTCCACCATCCAGCTCCTGGCGCACCTGTGCCAGGCCGGCCAGAATGGCCTCCGCATCCGCCTGGCCGATGATGCCCTGACGCGCCAGCATGCGGCAGTGCACCTCGGAAGCCTGGATGTCCTGGGGATAAAGGCGGGCATCATAATGGATGGAGGCCGTGAAGGTCTCCACAAATTGATCGGTGGGTTGCGCAAAACGCCCACCCCACAGCTTGCTCATGACGCTTTTTGCTGCAGCAAGGCCGCAATGCGCATGCGCAGGGCATTGAGCTTGACAAAACCACCCGCATCGGCCTGGTTGAAGGCACCGTGATCCTCCTCAAAGGTGACGATGGCCGGATCAAACAGGCTGCGCTCCGACTTGCGCCCCACCACCTGTACCGCCCCCTTGTACAGCTTCAGGCGCACCACACCGGACACATTCACCTGTGAGGCGTCGATCATGGCCTGCAACATCTGTCGCTCCGGGCTGAACCAGTACCCGTTGTAAATCAGGGCGGCATAACGCGGCGCCAGTTCATCCTTCAGATGGGCCACCTCCCGGTCCAGGGTCAAGGACTCCATGGCCCGATGGGCCACCCCCAGAATGGTCCCACCCGGGGTTTCATACACCCCGCGGGACTTCATGCCCACATACCGGTTTTCCACCAGATCCAGCCGACCGATCCCGTTTTCCCCACCCAACCGGTTGAGACGCGCCAGCAGCGTCGCCGGCGACAACCGCTCGCCGTCAATCGCCACCGGGTCGCCCCGATCAAAGGTCAACTCGGTGTAGGTCACCCGGTCCGGGGCCCGCTCCGGCGCCACCGTCAGGACAAACATTTCCTCCTCCGGTTCACGCCAGGGATCTTCCAGAATCTTGCCCTCAAAAGAAATGTGCAACAAATTGCGGTCCATGGAATAGGGTGACTCTCCCCGCTTGTCCCGACCCACCGGAATGCCATGGGCATCGGCATAAGCCAGCAGCTTTTCCCGGGAGGTCAGATCCCACTCGCGCCAGGGGGCAATCACCCGAATGTCAGGCCGCAAGGCATAATAGCCCAGCTCGAAACGGACCTGATCGTTCCCCTTGCCGGTCGCACCATGGGCCACCGCATCCGCACCCGTCCGGTTGGCAATCTCGATCTGCTGCTTGGCAATCAGCGGGCGGGCAATGGAGGTGCCCAAATGGTAAACACCCTCATACAGCGCATTGGCCCGGTACATGGGAAAGACAAAATCCCGGACAAACTCCTCCTTGAGATCCTCGATAAAAATCTCCTTGACCCCCATGGATTCGGCTCGCCGCCGCGCATCCGACAACTCCTCGCCCTGCCCCAGATCGGCAGAAAAAGCCACCACCTCACAGCCATACTCCTCCTGCAACCAGCGCAGAATGATCGATGTGTCCAAACCACCCGAATAGGCCAACACCACCTTGCGTACCGGATTCATCTGTTTTCTCTTCCCCAGCCATTGATAGAATTCACCCACACCCCCCGCACCATCACCCGGCGCCACTCAGCCCATCAGCCATTCCAGAATGGCCTTTTGCACGTGCAACCGGTTTTCCGCCTCATCCCACACCACCGATTGCGGCCCGTCCAGCACCTCTGCCGTCACCTCCTCGCCCCGATGGGCCGGCAGGCAGTGCATGAACAGCGCATCCTGGCGGGCCTCCCGCATCAGGGCGGCATCCACACAATAGTTGGCAAAGGCCCGCAACCGCCGTTTGCGCTCCTTTTCCTGACCCATGGAGGTCCAGGCATCGGTCGTCACCAGGTCCGCGCCCGCCACCGCATCCCGGGGGTGGCGCAACAGGGTAATGGAACCCTGCCCGGCGTGGGCGGCAATCTCCTTCTGCGCCCAGTCCACCACCAGAGGATCAGGACCATAATTGGCCGGCGAGGCCAGCACCAGATGAAAGCCCAGTCGCGCCGCCGCCAGAATCCAGGATTGCGCCACATTGTTGCCATCTCCCACCCAGGCCACCTTGCGCCCGGCAATGGCACCCCGGTGCTCCTGGTAGGTAAAAATGTCCGCCAGAATCTGACAGGGATGAAAATCATCGGACAGGCCGTTGATCACCGGCACCGTGGCATACTCGGCCATCGTCACCACATTGGCATGGGCAAAGGTGCGCACCATGATGCCATCCACAAACCGGGAAAGCACCCGGGCCGAGTCGGACAGCTCTTCGCCCCGACCCAACTGGATGTCCTTGGAAGAGAGGAACAGGGCATGCCCACCCAACTGGTACATGCCCGCCTCGAAAGAGACCCGGGTGCGGGTGGAAGGCTTCTCGAACACCATGGCCAGGGTGCGACCCTTCAGGGTATGCACCACCTCCCTGGCCTGCTGGGCCGCCTTCAACTGGGCAGCCCGGGCAAACAACCGGTGAATCTCCTCGGTCTGCACCTCGGCCAGCGAGAGCAGATCGCGTTTGGGGGGGAGAGATGGAACATCCATGATAATTTTTTTCCTGACCTTGTGCTGTGAGTGGAACAACCAACCTGATCTGACGGTCCCAGCCATGCCAAAATCGCCAACCTGCGGCGCACGCAGCAGTGCCTGCAAAACCTGCCGGCCAATTCAACCGTGGCAATCCATCAATACGAATCCGTCAGGACCCCATCCAGAATGGCGACGGCCTGATCCATCTCCGCCCGGGTGACCGTCAGCGGCGGCAAAAAGCGCAACACCGTCCCCATCTGGCAACTGAGCAGCAAGCCCCGCGTCAGACAGACACCCAGTATCTCCTCGGCAGGGGAGTTCAATTCCACCGCGAGCATCAGGCCCCGTCCCCGCACCGCCCGGACCATCTCATGCCGCCGCTGCAACGCATGCAGACGCTCCAGCAGATAGGCCCCCTTGGCGGGCACCTCGGCCAGCACGCCCTGGTCCAGCAGGACATCCAGCGTCGCCAGGGCGGCGGCACTCGCCAACGGGGTCCCGCCAAAAGTGGAACCGTGGGAACCCGGCGAAAATGAACGGGCCACCTCTTCCGTGGCCAGACAGGCCCCCATGGGCAGACCGGAGGCCAACGACTTGGCCACCGTCATGATGTCCGGCGTCACACTGCCCCATTGATGGCACCACAACCGCCCCGTGCGCCCCACACCGGTCTGCACCTCATCCAGCACCAGCAACAGGCCATGGTGGTCGGCGATCTCCCGCAAGGCGGGCAGATAACCCTCATCCGGCACCACAATCCCGGACTCCCCCTGAATGGGTTCCACCATGATGGCCGCCGTGGCGGGCGTAATGGCCCGCTTCACCGCCTCCGGCTGGTTGTAGGGCACATAACGAAATCCGGGCACCAGGGGCTCATAGCCCCGCTGCACCTTCTCCTGACCGGTGGCCGTCAGCGTGGCCAGGGTGCGCCCGTGAAAACTGTTGACGGCGGTAATCACCTCAAAACGACCGGACTGGGCCCGCTCCCGACCCTTGTCCCGATCCTGGGTGTAACGGCGGACCAGCTTGATGGCCGCCTCGTTGGCCTCCGCACCACTGTTGCAAAAAAAGACCCGGTCGGCAAAACAACTCTCCACCAATCGTTGCGCCAACCGTTCCTGCAAGGGAATCCGGTACAGGTTGGAGGTGTGTATCAACACACCCGCCTGCTCCCGAATGGCCGCCACCACCGCCGGCGGACAGTGCCCCAGCCCGTTCACACCAATACCAGCCAGAAAATCCAGATATTCCCGACCGGTATCATCCCACAACCGGGTCCCCTCCCCGCGCACGAAGGCCACGGGAAAACGGGCATACGTGCTCATGAGCGCCGCCGCAGCCGACCCTCCCTGCCCCAGGGGCGACGACGCCTGTCCTGACAGACCCGTCATCCGGTTCACCTCACCTGCATGCCCTTCCTGCCCCATAAACACCCCCGGTTCCATGCCACAGCCCATTCCCCAACAGGGGAGAGGCTGGCAATCCGACGCAGGACGCCAGCCTCTCCCCGATCCAGGGTGCAACCGCACCCACCTCCTCAGATGAACAACGTGATGTCCGCGTGCTGGGCCACTTCAAAAAAACGGGCCGCACCGGCATACTCCACCCCGTCCATCAACTCTTCGTGCTTGAAATCAAACAGGTCCACCGTCATCTGACAGGCGATCATCTTGACATCGGACTCCAGAGCCATCTCCATCAGATCATCAATGCTGGCCACCCCCTTGCCCGCCATCTTCTGCTTCATCATGATGGTCGCCATACTCTCCATGCCGGGCAGCATCTGCACAAAAACCGGCATGGGAACCGGCATGGGCATGGCCGGGTTGCCCAGTGGCGAAATTTTCAGGTTGCGCTCCTTCTTCAACACCTGCAACCCGTAAAACGTCCAGAAAATGGTGACATCATAGTCCAGCGCCGCCGCCGTGGTGGCCAGAATCAGCGGCGGATAGGCAAAGTCCAGGGTGCCCTTCGTGGCGATGATCGCCAGTCTTTTTTGGTTGGCCATGTATGAAACTCCTAGACTTTTTTAATTTCGTAGTAGAAAACCTTCCCATCCTCGGACGCCTTGACCAGTTCGTTGCCGGTTTGGGAACAGAATGATTCAAAGTCCTTGGCAGAGCCAGGATCGGTCGCCTCAATGGCCAGAATCTGCCCGGGAGCCATATCCTTCAGGGCTTTCTTGGCACGTAAAATGGGAAGAGGACAGTTGAGACCTTTTGCATCCAGGGTTTGATCAGCCATGATGTGTTTAACCTCCAAAATTTGGGTACTGTAAGGGGTATGCCCAGAAAAACAGCAAACGCTGATATACTGGTACGCATTCGTCGCAGATTGCAAATATTTTTTTCTTTTTTATGATGTATACTGGAAAAGTGGTTGCAGTCCGCAGCAACCAACCGTTAGGCTGGTCGGCACCAGACCGACTGTGTTTCTCTTTGTGACGGATACAGACATGATCGCAACCCTGATTGGCCTGCTCTTTATCACCGCCCTGCTGAAGCTCCTCCTCCACCTGCGCAGAATCCGCGAGAACGCCCTGACGGAGGAACTGCCCAGCGATAAAATCACCGTAATGATAGGCATTTTCCTGATGCTGAGCAAGGGATGCCTGCAATATTTTCGCGACTACGGCCACTACCCGGAGCGCATCACCGGCGCCAGCGACAGCCTCGTGGAGGCCGGCTACCTGAAGGGCGAACCACTGGCCAGCCTGACCAAAAGCCTGCCCCGGTTTTCCATCATCGTGGCCGACCAGGTCGGGTCCGCCATCTGCCTGCCCAACACCAAACGGACCCTGGCGACAGAAATCCTGACACGCCTCAAGGAGATGGACAGTCCCCTCGCCTTTGTCGACATGCGCGGCAACCAGTTTCTGCCCCTGACGCTGCCCGTCGCCCATGACAGCGTCAACCTCTGCCTGATGCTGCCAAACGATCCCAGCAAGACCGTCAACAAACCGGAGACCAGGCTGGCCTGACCGTCGACCCGGACCACTCCCGCCCCCCGGCAGGGCACCCGCTCCCGCCGGGGGGCTTGCGGCGCACACCGACAACGCCAAACCGGTTCACCCACCCGACCGGCGGACCCGGCCGTCAGGGACGGGCCAGTTGGGCATGCTTGCGAATGCTCTTGCTGATATTGACCGCTGCCTCCTCGTCGGCAGGACGATCCTGCCAGGCACCGTGCACCAGTTCCTGTTTCAGAACCACCACCCGGACCGTACCGTACGGCTCCTGACCCGTGACATGAATGTTCACCCGATACCGCAGCGACGAATTGATCGGGTCCACCTTCCAGTCCGTGGAGACGATCCCCCCCTCGCGACTGGCCACCTGGATAGGCAATCCCATCACCACCTCCATGGCGCCGGCAAACAGTTTGTCGGCCCGCACCACGTCCGCCCCCTTCCGGCCACTGCCACCCAGCAGACCGCCACTGTCGCCCCCCAGGGAAAAGATGCTCTCCCGCCCGCCTTCATAGGCGGAGTTGGCACTGCCCCGGTCCTTGGCATCATCCACCTCCTTCTTCTGCCCGAATTTGGCCAGAGGATGCTCGTCCAGTTTATTCTTGCTGGACCACATCTCTCCCGAACAACCGGAGACCAGCCATGCCGCCACCCCTATTGCCACCCATCCCTGTTTATTCATGTCAACCACCTCCTCTGTTGCCGTGGATCATACCATCCAGAACCGGACCATCCGCCCTGCTACCCTTCCCCGTCCGCCACCTTCTCCCGGAAAGAACACCCCTCCCGTGCACAAAGCCACTCAACACCAAAACGCTTGGTCACCTTCCGGGTCACAAAAGGCATGCCGCATTGCGGACAGGGGCGGGCTATCGGCTCGTTCCAGAGCGCGTTGGTACACTTGGGATAGCCGGAACAGGAATAAAAAATTTTGCCGCGACGGGACTTCTTCTCCAGGAACAAACCCGTGCCACAGGCCGGACAGGCGATACCGGTTGATTTGGGCTTGGCCAATGGCTGGTTGTTGCGGCATTCCGGATAACCGGAACACGCCAAATATTTGCCATAACGCCCCTCCTTGATCCACATGACCCGGCCACATTTGTCGCACGACTGGTCCGACGGCACCGGTTCTTCCGCCGGCTGGTCCGCCGCACCCTCCTTCTTGAGGTTGCGCGCATAACGGCACTCCGGATAGTTGGAACAGGCCAGAAAACGACCGAACCGCCCCAACTTGTTCAACAACGGCTTGCCACAGTCGGGACAGCTTTCGTCCGTGGCTTCCGAGGTCACATCGGACCGCCGAGTGCTCTTTTCCTTCTCCCCGACCTGCTGACTGAAAGGCTGCCAGAAACTGTCCAGCAGCGGCACCCAGCTTTTCTCCCCGCGGGATACCGCATCCAGATCATCCTCCAGATGGGCGGTAAAATGGTAATCCACATAGGTGCGGAAATGTTCCACCAGAAATTTGTTGACCACCACGCCCACATCTTCCGGAATAAATTTTTTCTGTTCCAGACGGACATAACCCCGATCCTGCAGGGTGGACATGGTCGGGGCATAGGTGGATGGCCGGCCAATCCCGTAACTTTCCAGCACCTTGACCAGGGTGGCCTCGGTAAAACGCGGTGGCGGCTCGGTAAAATGCTGCACAGGCTCCACCCGGCGCGACTGCAGCACCTCCCCTTCCTGCAGGGGAGGCAGCATGGTGTCGGCCGCATCCTCGTCACGATCCTGCAGGGAAACGTCATCCATGCCTTCGCTGTAGACATCCATGAAACCGGCAAACGCGATCGCCGATCCGTTGGCCCGCAACTGAAAAGCAGCATCGAGCTCCGCCCCGCCGACCGCCAGGGTCGCCGCCACCTGATCGATGCGGGCGGCCGCCATCTGACAGGCCATGGTCCGTTTCCAGATCAGTTCGTACAGCACAAACAGATCCCGGGGCAAAACGGCCTTCAACGATTCCGGCGTGCGTGCCGGGTTGGTGGGACGGATCGCCTCATGGGCCTCCTGGGCATTCTTGGCCGAGGATTTGTATGTCCGCGCCTTGGGCGGCAGGTAGGCTTTGCCATACCGCTGCTCGATCAACCCGCGCAGGGCAACCAGGGCCTCCTGTGCCAGGGTGACCGAATCGGTACGCATGTAGCTGATCAAACCCTCCACCTCCCCGCCACCCCCGTTCAGGGCCGGCAACTCCACCCCTTCATAAAGACGCTGGGCCACCATCATGGTCTTCTTGGCCGAAAAACCCAGCTTGCGCGACGCCTCCTGCTGCAGGGTGGAGGTGATGAAGGGCGGCGGGGGATTGCGGGTGGTCTGCTTTTTTTCCAACTGGATCAGATGCAGGGCCTGCCCCTGGATGGCCGACGCCCACGCGGCGGCATGCCGTTCGTCGGGAATATCAAACTTGCCCAGTTTCCTGCCCTCCGCCACCACCAGCCGGGCCTGAAAGGAGCGACCCGGCGGGGCTCCCTTCTCCCGTTTTTTTTCCACATCGACCAGGATGCTCCAGTATTCCCGGCTCTTGAAAGCGGCGATCTCCGCCTCCCGTTCGCACACCAGCCGCAAGGCCACCGACTGCACCCGTCCGGCCGACAGACCGGGACGCACCTTTTTCCAGAGCAGGGGACTGAGATTGAAACCCACCAGATAGTCCAGCGCCCGCCGCGCCTGCTGGGCATTGACCATGTCCATGTCAATGTCACGGGCATGGGTGACCGCATCCTGGATGGCCCGTTTGGTAATCTCATGAAACACCACCCGTTTGGCGGGAATGGCGGCAATCTCCTTTTTCTGACGCAACACCTCCAGGACATGCCAGGAGATCGCCTCTCCCTCCCGGTCCGGGTCGGTGGCGAGCAGCAGCAGCTCCGCCTTCCGGGCCGCCGTGGTCAAGGCCGAGACATGTTTGGCGGACTGTTGGGAAATTTCATAACTCATCCGAAAACCGTGTTCCGTATCCACCGACCCATCCTTGCTGGGCAGGTCGCGAATGTGGCCATAGGTGGCGATGACCTGATACGCATCGCCCAGAAACTTTTCGATGGTTTTCGCCTTCGCCGGAGATTCCACAATCACAAGAGCACGCATGATGGCCCACTTGATTCACGAGTAAGAGGTCAACAAACAGGGTCGGCACCGGTCAGGTGTGTCGCAAGGCAAACCGATTGCCCGGCAGGCGCTGCACCACGCCGACCAGTTCCAGTTGCAGTAAAATGCGCGAAAGCTCGGTCACTGTCAAATGACAACGCCGTGCCAGTTCATCTCCCTGGACCGGCCCCTGCCGGAGCATGGCATGGACCGCCGCCGCTTCCGTGCCCACCGCGACCGGCGTGTCCACCGCCGCCGCCCGGGGCGGCGAGCGGTTGGCCGGTGGTCGGGCATCCCAGGCGAAGGCCTGCAGGATGTCCCCGACCCCCTCCAGATAGGTGGCGCCCTGACGCAACAGGTGATTGCTCCCCTGATAGCGGACATCCCCCACCTGGGCAGGGACGGCAAACACCTCACGGCCCTGTTCCAGGGCCAGACGGGCCGTCACCAGGGAACCGGAGCGCATGGCCGCCTCCACCACCACCACCCCCCGGCACAAGCCGCTGATGATGCGGTTGCGGGGCGGAAACAGGTAGGCCGCCGGGGGGGTGCCCAACGGCGCTTCGGTGACAAGACAACCCTGGGCCACAATGCGCCGCCGCAGGGCCGCGTTGCGGGCCGGGTAGGAGACATCCAGACCGGTGGCCAGCACGGCGACGGTCACCCCCTGCCCTTCCAGGGCGCCCCAATGGGCGGCGGTATCGATCC
Organism: Magnetococcus sp. DMHC-8; assembly: GCA_039908555.1. GTDB lineage: Bacteria > Pseudomonadota > Magnetococcia > Magnetococcales > Magnetaquicoccaceae > Magnetaquicoccus. Next base: position 3,453 of record JAMOAX010000056.1, on the reverse strand, counting down.
CCTCTGCCAGACCGCTGACCGTGACCAGACCATGCCGGGCCAAATCCATGGCCAGACGGTGGGTGAAATGGCCACCGGAGGGCGAAGCCTGCCGGGAACCCACCAGGGCCACGGCATTGTCCCGCAGCAGGTGGGCGGGATCACCCAGGACAAACAGCGCCGGCGGCGGATCATAAATTTCCCGCAGCAGACGGGGATACCCGGCATCCCCCAGCACCAGCAGGTGACCGTCCATGGCCTGCAGCCGATCCAACTCCTGCCGGATCGGGGCAGCCGGCATCTCCCGGCGCAGGTGCAACACCTTCTGCAAAAAAGGCAAATGGATGCCCGGCACCTGTTCCCACGCCTGTTCAGGGGCCTCCAGCAGGGCCTGTGCGCCACCAAAATGGCGCAACAACCGACTGATGCGCACCGGACCCAATCCAGGCGTTCTGATCAGTCGCAACCATTCCAGGAGTGTCGAGCGATCCATCTGCGCCGCGGACCTCAGTAACTGGCCACCTCATCCCCCCGCACCACCGGGTGGATGGTCGGGCCCAGCAGGGCAAACGAAGCCCGTTCACCGATCAGGAACAGGGCGGCACTGCCGATGGGATAGGGACCGGCCCGCACCGCCTGTCCGTTGACCGGATCGATACCGGGCGGAGGCGTATGGTGAATCGTCAGTACCAGGCCCGGCGAGACCCGGTCCCGCCGTCCCACCCCCACTACCACCACCTGACCGGCGCCCCCCATCTCCACCCCGTCCGCAAAGGCCAGAATCCGACCCCGCACCGGGACGGGCACCCGGGTATGCGGCTGTACGGTCGTGGTCATCTCCTGATCACGCAGCAGGCGATCACCCACCTGCACATCACCCTGAATGGTCATCACCTGGGCCCGCCAGGAGGCCTGATCCACCCGGTCGCCGGTGATGCGCAACCGGCCCAGGGTATGGGCTACCCTGCCTATGTTCTCGCCGGTGGCGGGATCGGTCAGGAGCGCCCCAGGCCGATAGATCAGCAGGAGGCTCCCCGGGGCAACCGGTTGTGCCAGATGCACCAGCAGTTCCTCCCCCGGGCGGATCAGGGTCTGCGCCAGCCATCGGCCCTGTATGTGGCCCTGATCCGACCAGTCGGGTGGCAGAATGTGGTTCCCGTCCCGGAGGCGCTGCTGGAGCAACCGACCCAGATCACCGGACTGGTCCACCGCCTGCCGCACCGCCGGGCCGATCTGCACGGTCGGGGTCACGGTTTGCCTGGCCGGCGGGGCCGACTGGCCAGACCGGACCACCGGAGCAACGGGTGTGTGCCGGACAGGACCGGGTTCGTCCGCCCCGGCCATCGGCAGGCCGAAGAGTGCCGGACCGGCACCGCACAGCAGCCATGCACCGACCAGCCCCCTGTACAGCCAGACCGGTCTCATGGCACACCAGCGGGATCGGCAGGGGGGGAACCGGGCGCGCGGGCGGCGTCAGAACGGCCGATGCGGGGCTCCGTGCCCAGCGCCAGCCGTTGAATGTTGGCCCGATGCCGCCAGAAAATCCAGGGCACCATGATCAGCGCCGTGGCCATCGCCGTCCGGGACCCCTGGGAAAACAGCAGGGCGGGCAGCAACAAAAAGGCCGCCAGGGCCGCCAGGGACGAGGTGCGCCACACCAGCGCGGTCACCAGCCAGGTCAGCACGGCATACAGGCCGACCTCGGGGGTCCAGGCCAGATAGATGCCCAGACCGGTGGCCACCCCTTTCCCCCCCTGGAACCGCAAATAGACCGGGTAGAGATGGCCCAGGAACAACGCCAGGGCAATGCCGCCGATCAACGGCGCATCCGCACCCCACCATTGACGGGCCAGCAGCACGGGCAGCAAACCCTTGAGCATGTCCAGCAGCAGGGCAATGGCCCCGGCCAGGCGGCCCGCCGTGCGCAACACGTTGGTAGCACCAATATTGCCACTGCCCTGTCGGCGAATATCACCGGCCCCCATCCCGCGGGCCACCAACAGGCCAAACGGCACGGCCCCCAGCAGATAGGCCGACAACAGCCAGGCAGCCACCATCCATCCATCCGCCGTGTTCATGCCCCCCTCCCACCCGCAGACCCCGCCAACCAGACAGGCGGCACGGCAGCTGTCCGGAAGAACCGGAAAATTTTCATGCGCTATCCTCCAGCAGCAAGAGAGAGTGCTTGCACGATGAGCATTTTATCCTTATCGTGTCCCAATCTACATGGTTGCAGCACCGTTCGGAAACCTATTTTGTGAAGAAAAGAGGCCACTATGTCCAAATCCCTGAACAGAGTACAACTGATCGGCAATCTGGGCGCCGACCCGGAAATGCGTTTCACCCAGGATGGACGCGCCATCGCCAGCCTGAACGTCGCCACCACCGACGCATGGACCGACAAACAGGGGCAGAAACAGGAGCGGACCGAGTGGCACCGGGTCTCCGTGTTCGGCAAACTGGCCGAGATCGCCCAGCAGTACCTGCGCAAGGGTAGCAAGGTTTTTCTTGAAGGCCAACTGCAAACAGAAAAATATACCGACAAGCAGGGTATCGAACGGTACGCCACCAAAGTGGTCCTCACCCCCTTCCTCGGTCAGATGATCATGCTGGATCGACCGGGCGGCGGCATGCCGGGTCCAGCCTATGGCGACACCCCGGCCTACGCGGGCCCCCCCGCCGGCGCCGGATACGCCGGCGCACCCCCAGCCCAGCAGAGGGCGCCCCAACAGCACGCACCGGCGCCGGATCATTTTGATCAGACACCGGAATTTGACGACGATATTCCGTTCTGAGGAGCCCTCCCCGGCCCCACCAGGGGCTCTGCCCCTGGACATTGCGGGTCCAGGGCAGAGCCCTTGGATTTTGCTGTTGATTTTAAAAAAGACGAAGCTGGTTTTTGCTTCGGCGTCCTCGGCATGCGCCGCAGGCAGGCCGGCGGGTTTTGATGCCCGGCTGGCCGGAACGATGATCAAGGCCCCCCGGACCACCATCATGAACAACATCCTGCCAGAATGCTTGGCGTGGGCCGATCCCCTGGCGCGCACTACGGACGAACAAACCAATAACCTTCCCGGTCCAGTTGACGGTAACGGGTCAGCAAAGGTTCGCTTTCCGTCACCGCACCGGCCATCCCCATCCAGGTCAGCAACGTCGCCGCAGCCTGTTCCACCGGCACCTTCGGCCAACTGTGTTCGGTGGCGAAGTGTATATATTTCAACACATTAAACGCATTAAAACCCTGAAAAAACCGTTTGCGAAATGCTGGCAGGGAGGCGGTGTTGGCCCGCATTTCCGCCAGACGGTCCACCCATTGATGCTCTGCCAGAAAAGCGCACAGTGACACCGGCCACTCGGCCTCATCCACCGGCACCGCCCCACTGTACCACCGGTCCACCGCCTGGAACAGCATACCCAGGGACTGAAACACCCGGGGATCGTACACCAGTCCCGGATCTTTCACCCCGGACAACC
>JAMOAX010000055.1:0-17572 GCA_039908555.1 Magnetococcus sp. DMHC-8 | reverse complement strand
CCCGTTTCGCATCGAGCGGGATAAGGGAATAACTCTATTGGGTGGTTGATCATGCTCGGCAATCTCTTCAATCCTGACAGAACGGTTGTTGCCCGGGGCAGTTCGGGGGGTGGTTCCGTCTGTTTTTCCGACGATCCCCGTGATATTGGCTGGGTGCGTCAGAATGTGCCTTGTCAGAATGCCTGTCCGGCCGGGACCAACGTGCCTGCCTACATCCGCAGCATTGCGGAGGGAGGGCATGGCCAGGCCTACGAAATCAACCGGGAGGCCAATGTCCTGCCTGGCGTGCTGGGCCGGATCTGCTCCCGGCCGTGCGAGTCGGCCTGTCGGCATGGCTGGCCGGGCAATGGGGAGCCGGTCAGCATTTGCCATTTGAAGCGGGCCGCCGCGGACCTGAAGGATGCCCGCCATCGCATTACCGAGCGGCTTTATTCGCCGACCGGCAAACGGGTGGCCGTGGTGGGGGCGGGCCCGGCGGGGGTGGCTGCGGCGCACGATCTGTCGCTGCTGGGGCACGATGTGGTGATATTCGAGCGGGAGGAGAGACCGGGCGGAATGTTGCGCTATGGCATCCCCGAGTTTCGTCTGCCGCGTGACATGCTGGAGATTGAACTCCACAATGCCCTGCGCCTCGGGGTGCAATTGCGCACCGGCACGGCGGTTGGGGTGGGGAAGGGTGCGGTGCGGGTCTCCACCTTGCTGGCGGATTTTGATGCCGTGTTGCTGGGAACCGGCTGCATGGCACCCACCCGGTTGGCCCTGCGCGGGGTTCCGGAGGACCAGGACATCTCGCAGATTTCCCAGGATGTGGAGTACGGGCTGACTTTTCTGATGGATCTGCACCGCGGCCAGAACAAGCGGGTGGGGCGCCGGGTGGCTGTGGTGGGAGCGGGATTCACGGCCCTGGATTGCGCCCGGGTGGCGCGCCGGTTGGGGGGGATGGAGGTGACGATCCACCTGCGCACCAGCGAGGAGTATATTCCGGTCACCCGGGAGGAGCTGTTCGAGACCAAACGGGAAGGGATACGGATCAAAGGGTTGCGCACTCCGGTCGGGTTGCAGTTGGATGGCAGTGGCCGTCTGCTGGGGGTGGAGTTTGCCCAAAACCGGTTGGGCGGCTGGCGCGAGGGGGGGCGGCGGCTGGCCATCCCGATCGATGGGTCGGAGTTTATCGAGCCGTGCGACACCCTGATTATCGCCATTGGCCAGCAGACGGTGAACGATTTTCTGGATGTGCGGGTGGAGGTGGACCGCTCGGGTCGGGTGCGGGTGGCGGAAAATGGCATGACTTCGGTGCCGGGCCTGTTTGCCGCCGGGGATTATGTCCGGGGGGCCTCCACGGCCATCGAGGCGATTGGTCATGCCCGGCAGATTGCCGACAAGCTGGATACCTGGCTGGTTGGCCGGGTACGGCGGCAAATGGTGCAGATGGAGCCGGTGGCAGCCCCGCTGCGGGAACGTGCCTTTGATTTTATCGGTCGCCAGCATATGCCGACCACCCCGCTGTCGGAACGGCCGCTGGCGCGAGAGGTGGAATGTGGTCTGACCAGGCCATCGATCGATGAGGAGGCCAAACGGTGTTATCTGTGTGACCTGCGTTATCAGATCGACGTGGATCGCTGCATTTATTGCCGGGCCTGCATCGACGTGGCGCCGCGCAACTGCATCAAACTGGTGCAGGATGTGGCGATTCGACCGGATGGCAGCTATGGTGAGCTCCAGGAGACCCGGGAATGGAACCGGGTGGCTGCCATCTGGATTGACAACAACGCGTGCATCCGTTGCGGAGCCTGCTTCAAGGTCTGCCCGGTGGCCTGTATTTCCATAACCCGTAACAAACTCGTAACCGTGGATGGATAAAGCGATGACCGCGCACACAGTCTCCTCTTCTTCCTCTCCCCACCGCTATGTGATTATCGGCAACGGCGTGGCCGGCAATCAGGCAGCAGAGGGGTTGCGGGACCGGGACCCCGAAGGGCAGGTGACCATCATCACCAACAGCCGGTTGTTGTTTTACAATCGGTATCGGTTGCCCCAGCTTTTCCTGGGCCATCAGGATTGGCGGGAACTGCTGGCCCATTCAGTGGCCCACTACCAGCAGCGGCGGATTCGGGTGCGCCGGGACAGTCGGGTGGTGGGGGTGGATGCCGTGCGGCGCCAGGTGTTGCTGGCGCACCATGAACCGGTTGCTTACGACACCCTGCTGGTGGCCACCGGCGGGCGTTGGCATCTGCCCGAGGAGTTGGCTGATGGTCGCCACCTGCTGCATGGTTTCGGTTCCTACGAACAGGCTTTGGCGGTCCGTGATGCCCTGCCGGACCGGGGGACGGTCGTGATGCTGGGTGGTGACATGATCGGCCTGGATCTGGCCCGGGTGCTGCTCACGGCTGATTGCCGGGTGATCCTGGTGACCCATGAGACCACCTTTTGGCCTCATCTGGTCTCGCCGGAGCAACGGGCGGGACACTTGGCCTGTGTTCAGCGGATGGGGATCGAGGTGGTGGATGGTGATGCCATGGGTGGTGTGGTGGCGATCGAACCGGGATCCGCCGGCTTGCCGGCCCGGCGGGTGCGGTTCCGGAGCGGCGGGGATCTCTACGGGGATGTGGTGATGCCGTTTTATGGGCTGACGCCGCTGGTGGAGTTCATGGTTGGTTCGGGGGTTGATATCGAGCGGGGGTTGCTGGTCAGTCCGATGCTGCGGACCAGTGATCCCCGCATCTTTGCGGCCGGGGATGTCTGTCAGATCTGGTCGGAGCAGGCGCATGCCTACCGGTTTTATTATGGTTATCAAAATGTTCGCGCCATGGGCGCGGTGGCGGCTCTCAACATGACGGGTGGCGATGAACACTTTTCCACAACCCAAGACGAAACCCTCGGCCAGGATGCCCAAGGCCACATCGACTCGCCCTTCTGGGTCTATGACTGAGCCGGTTCTGCGCCAGCCCGACCCGGTGAGGTCGGAGGCATCAGGGCAGACGGCGATGACGGATATCCAGATCGCCCTGTGTGGGTCGGCGGGCGACGGGACCATTGCCGCAGGGGATATCCTGCGCAATGCCGTGGCCGCATTGGGGTACCGGGTGATCTGCTTCGATCTCTATCCCCCGGAGATTCGCGGCTTTGGCAAGTGCATTTCCCGATTGCGCATTACCGCCGAGCAGTCGTATGCCCTGAAGCGCCAGTCGGATTTGTTGCTGTCGCTGGATGACAGCCATGCCATTCCCCTGGTGGGCGAGGTGCGCGACGATGGGGCAGTGGTCTACGAATCCCAACCGGTGGCTCATTGTCCGGAGGGCAGTCACATGAGCGGCCATGTCGCGCCGGGTCAGATTCCCTATGGTATTCCGTTGCGGGAGTTGGCGGAAAAGTCGACCGGTGGGGCCCGTTCCCGCAATCTGGTGGCGCTGGGTTTCATTGCCGGTCTGCTGGGATTGGCGCCGGCGGCTTTTCAGAGAGTTATCGAGAAAAAGTTTGCCAAACAGGGGGCCGGAGTGGTGGCGCGCAACCTGGCCGGTTTTCAGGCGGGATTCGCAGCCGGGACCACCACCTTCAAATTGGACGATGTGGTCTGCGCGCCTCCCGGGAGCCAGCCTGACCAGGGGAAGGTGGTCATGTTGAGCGGCAATGCCGCCGTTGTGCAGGGCTGTCTGGACGCCGAGTTGGAGACCTTTTTTGGTTATCCCATTACCCCGGCCACCTCCATCATGGAGCGGTTGGCGACGGCGTTGCCGAAGCGGGGGCGCCGGTTGTTGCAGACAGAGGATGAAATTTCCGCCATGGCGGCCACCATCGGGGCCGGTTTTGCGGGAGCCAGGGCGGCGACCGCCACTTCCGGGCCGGGCCTGGCCCTGATGGCCGAGATGCTCGGTCTGGCCACCATGGCGGAGGTGCCCTGCGTGGTTTTTGTTTCCCAACGGGGCGGTCCCTCCACGGGGATGCCCACCAAGACCGAGCAGTCCGACCTGAATGCCGCGCTGTATGGCAGTCCTGGCGATTCCCGGCGCATTGTCATCGCCCCCACCAATGTGGAGGGGTGCTACCGGTGTGCGGGCAAGGCCTTCGAAATGGCGGAACGCTATCAGACGCCGGTCATTGTGTTGTTGGACCTCTATTTGTCGAACCGCTATGAAACGGTGACCCTGGCCGATGCCGGTTCCCCCTTCGTATTGAACGCCAACAAGCCGTTGCGCCGTCTGGAAACGGGTGAGATCTACCGGCGTTATGCCTTGACCGACGATGGGATCAGCCCGCGGGCGGTGCCGGGCGATGCCGGCTGCATGCATGTCATCACCGGGTTGGAACACAACGAACTGGGGCGCCCGGATGATCGGGAGGAGGTGCACGAGGCGATGAGCCGCAAGCGTCACGACAAGTTGTTGGCAGCGTTGCAGCATCCGGATTTTACCGTGACCAAGCGGTTTGGCCATGCCGGTCGGGTGCGGGTGGGCATGCTGGCCTGGGGCTCCACTTTCGGAGAGTGCCTGGAAGCCATGTTCAAGGCCCAGGCGGAAGGGATCGCCTGTGCCGCGATGAAAGTGGTGATGTTGTCGCCCTTTCCGGAGCAGGCGGTGGCCAGTTTCATGGATGACTGCGAGGTTGTCCTGGTGCCGGAAGTCAACCATGAGGGGCAGTTTGCGCACCTGGTGCAAGGGGTATTGGCCAGACCGGTGGTGCGGTTGAGCCGGGTGCCGGGCGCCCCGATGCCCGTGGAGTTGATTCTTGGCGAGATCCGGCGGTTGGCCCGTGGCGTTGTGACGGCCGTTGCCTCCTGAATCCGTGGTGGGAGAGTATTGTCATGTCCATAATGGAAAAACCGGTATTTGTTGATGTCAAACTGCAAGAGGTGCGGGAAAGCGGCCGGTTGGAGTACCGCTCGCGCGCCTTGCCGACCTGGTGCCCGGGCTGCGGTTATTTTGCGATTGTCGAAGGGGTGACCCATGCCTGCAACGAGATGGGGATTGCCCAGGACCAGGCGGTGGTGGTGTCCGGCATTGGTTGCTCCTCCCGCTTCCCGTTTTTTGTCAATCTGTTCGGATTTCACACCCTGCACGGTCGGGTTTTGCCGGTGGCGACCGGGATCAAGACTGCCAACGACACATTGACGGTAATCGGGGTCGGCGGGGATGGCGACGGTTTTGCGATCGGGGGTGGTCATATCGCCCATGCGGCCAAGCGCAATGTGGATATGACTTATCTTTTGTTCGATAATGGCATTTATGGCCTGACCAAGGGACAGACATCGCCCCTCTCCGCAGTGGGGTTGCGTACCTCCACCTCACCGTTCGACAATCCCGAACGCCCGCTCAATCCGTTGCTGATGGTGTTGGCTTATGGGGCAAGCTGGGTGGGCCAGGCATATGCCGGTCGTCCGGATCAGTTGCGGGAGATGATCACCCAGGCGATTGCCCATCGAGGCTTTTCCTATCTGCATATCCTGAGTCCCTGTGTCACCTTCGACAAGACCAGCAAGACCTACGTCAATTTGGGCATGCAGGTACGCGATCTGCCCGTTGGTCATGATACAGGCAACCGCCTGGTCGCCATGCAGCAGGCCGAAGATCTCGATAATCCGGCGATAGGCGTCTATTATCAGCAGTTGCTGCCCACCTTGGCCGATACTTTCGATCAGGTGGCTGCCAGGGCCTCTGGAGAAGCTGGTGTCTGAAAAATTGCCGCCACCGTGATGCAGTCGGCGCGTCTGTCGGTGGCGGTGAGCACGCCGGCGGCGGGTGTGTATATAACATATGTTTTTGATGAATAATGTGAAAACGGGTGAAGGGAGGAAGAAAGTGTCATGAAGAGCCACGATTTGGTGATCGTTGGTGCCGGGTTGTCCGGGATGCGGGCGGCGCTCGAAGGGGCCAAGGCCGGGATCAATGTGGCGGTTGTGAGCAAGGTTCATCCGTTGCGCAGCCACTCCTGTGCGGCCCAGGGCGGGGTCAATGCTGCCATTGATCCGCGCGATAAATGGGAGGTCCATGCCTACGATACCGTGAAGGGGTCGGATTTTATCGGCGACGAGGATGCCATCGACCTGATGTGTCAGGAGGCGCCGGCGGTGATCCACGAGATGGACCAGATGGGGACACCCTTTTCCCGTACTGATCGGGGTGAGATTGCCCAGCGGCCTTTTGGTGGCGCCAGCTTTGATCGGACCTGCTATGCTGCGGACCGGACCGGTCAGGTATTGTTGCACACTCTCTGGGAGCAACTGGTCAAGGCCGGCGTGCCTGTTTACGAGGAGTGCCATGTCTTTCGCCTGGTGGTGGCGGAGGATGGGCATGTAGCCGGTCTGGTGGTGTGTGACATCAAGAGCGGTCAATTGTTTGGTCTGCGGGCCAAGGGGGTATTGCTGGCAACCGGTGGCTATGGTCGGGTTTTTCTCTCTTCCACCAATGCGACGACCAACACCGGCGATGGGATGGCCTGTGCGTTGCGGGCCGGGGCGCCGTTGGCAGATATGGAATTTGTGCAGTTTCACCCGACCGGCCTGCGCACCTCGGGTATCCTGATCACCGAGGGGGCGCGGGGTGAAGGGGGGTATTTGATCAATGCCGGCGGTGAGCGATTCATGGGCCGCTATGCGCCCCAGAAATGGGAACTGGCCTCGCGGGATGTGGTTTCCCGGGCTGAGCAGACCGAGATTCTGGAAGGACGGGGCCGCGATGGTGCCATTTTCCTGGATTTGCGGCATCTCGGGCGGGACAAGATTCTGGAACGGTTGCCGCAGATTCGCCAATTGGCCCTGGACCTGGAAGGGGTGGACCCGATTGATGAACCGATTCCCGTGCGGCCGACCGTCCACTATTCGATGGGGGGAATTCGCACCGACAAGTGGGGGGCGGCATCTCTGCCGGGGTTGTTTGCGGCGGGTGAGGCGGCCTGTGTTTCGGTCCATGGTGCCAATCGATTGGGGGGCAACTCGCTGCTGGATACCATCGTCTTCGGCAAGATTACCGGCCGGCATGCCAGCCAATACGTGCAAGGCGCTACCCTGCGTGATTTTCCCCGGCAGGCGTTGCAGGAGGAACAGGAGTATATCCGGGATCTGAAGGGGCGCCCGGACCGGGGGGTGCGACCGGCGGCGCTCCATCACCGGATGGCAGAGGCGATGAACACCTATTGCGGGGTGTATCGGGAACCGGAAGGAATGGCGCAACTGGCGGCCATGTTTCCCGGGTTGCGGGAGGATTACGAGCGGATTCATCTGGATGACCGGTCGGAGATCTTCAACCTGGATCTGTTGCGGGCGGTGGAGTTGCGCAATCTGCTGGATCTGGCGGAATGTATCGTCCGGGGAGCCCTGGCGCGTCGGGAATCGCGGGGTGCCCACTATCGGTTGGATCTGCCAAACCGGAATGATGCCGAATGGCGAAAGCATACATTGGCCCATTGGGATGTCGGTGGCCGGATGGTTCAGCTTTCCTATGAGCCGGTACGGACGGTGGGCAAACCCGAGTATGCTCCCAAGGAGCGGACCTATTGAATCATGACGTGCCGTTCCGGTGGAGAGGCGGCATGAAAAGGAGATCAGCATGGCGTTACAGGACTATATCTTTCGGATTCAACGCAACACGACAACACAGGGTGGCGGGGTGGAGAGCCATTGGGAGGATTTCCCGATCCAGGCGGAGCCCAATACGACGGTGTTGACCCTGTTGGATGGGATCAAGGGTCATCGGGATGGGACGCTGGTCTTTCGTCAATCCTGTCGGTCGGCCATTTGCGGTTCGTGTGCAATGTGGATCAGCGGGCGGACCCGGTTGGCCTGCAAAACCCACGTGGGCAAGGTGGCCAATGCCGAGGGGGTGGTGGAGATCGCGCCGCAGCGCAATCAGCCGGTTTTGAAGGATCTGGCCATTGATATCCGGCCTTTCTTCGAGCGGGTGCGCGGGGTGACTCCTTATCTGCTGGATGGACCGGATCGGGCGACCGAGGTGACCAGTACCGCGTACGATCAGGTCAATCATGTGACCCAGTGCATCCTGTGCGGCTGTTGTTATTCGGAGTGCACGATGGCCGAGGTGAATCCGGCGTTTGTCGGGCCGGCCGCCCTGGCGAAGGCTTTCCGGTTTGTGGCCGATCCGCGAGAGGGGCGCAAGGGGGAGCGTCTGCAGGCGTTGGGCGAGCCGCATGCCATCTGGAGTTGTACCCGGTGTGCTTTGTGTGTGGATGTCTGTCCCAAAGAGGTGGCTCCCATGGAGGCCATTGTCAAGCTGCGGACCCGGGCGGTGGCCGGGGGGGTGACCGACTCGCCTGGTGCCCGGCATGCGCTGGCCTTTCACGACGATATTCGTCGCAGCGGTCAGCTCAACGAATTTACCCTGATGATGCGCACCCTGGGTATCTGGGGCAGCCTGATGGAGACCGGCATGGCCCTGCATTTGGCCAAGAAAGGCAAGATTCCGTCGCCTTTCCCGCATGGTGTCGAGGGGGTGGAGGAGTTGCGTCGGATGTATGACCATCTGGAGCAGTTTCCCATTAACGTGGAGACCAAGGCCAAGGAAGCGGTACCTGAATAATGCCGAGTTGGGCCCCGATCTGTCATATCTGTCTTGGAGGAGAGTATCATGTCTTTGGAATTTGCCTATTATCCCGGGTGCGCGGCCCAGCAGATCCAGCGGGAGGCCGATTGGGCGGCCCGGGCGGTGTGTCAGGATTTGGGTATTGTCCTGCATGCCATGCCCCGGGCCTCGTGTTGTGGGGCGGTCAGTTTGCGGGAGACCAAGCCGGCTTTTGCGTTGGCGGTGGCAGCCCGGATTCTTTCCGAGGCAGAGGCGATGCACCGGGATCTGGTGACCATTTGCAACACCTGCCTGCAGACCTTGACCCATGCCAATCATCGGTTTCAAGCCGAGCCGGAACTGTTGGAGCAGGTCAATCGGGTGCTGCACAATGCCGGAGTTCGCCCGTATGGGGCCACGATCAAGCCCCGGCATCTGCTGTGGGTGGTCACTGAACAGGTGGATGGCCAGTTGTTGCGGGACAAGATCACCCGGCCGCTGCGTGGTCTGCGGGTGGCGGCCTTCCACGGGTGTCACGGTCTGCGACCGGCGGAGATCTACGAGCGGGAGGAGACCGAGGTACACCATCTTGACCGGTTGATCCGGATCATGGGGGGGACGCCGGTCAGCTATCGCGGCCAGGATCGCTGTTGCGGGTTTCACGTCATGTTGTCGGACAAGCGTGAGGTGCATACCATGGCGGCCAACAACTGTCTGGATGCCAAGGGAGCGGGGGCGCAGGTGATGGTAACACCGTGTACCCTGTGCGACATGGTGATGGGTTCGGTGCAGGAGATGGCGGAAAAGACGGTGCAGCAGGCCATCCAGCTTCCGGAAATGAACTTTGCTCAACTGCTTGGTCTGACCATGGGGATTTCGGCGGATCGGTTGGGTATTGCACGCTTGCATATTGATCCCGGCCCGGCACTGGCGACTGTCGGCTTGTAAGGGAACCAGCAGGATCAAGCCCCCCGGGCGCCGTTCTGGTATTCTGGGCCCCTGAAACCAGCCAGGGGATGCCGCACGCACGTTTGGCGCATTTCGCTTTACCGAATCATGGCCAGTGCGGTACAGTGCCGGCGTGTCCATCCAGGAGGAGGAGCCACTGTGAGCACAACCGTTGCCATTCCGTTCGATATCCTGGCCTTTGCCAAGGAGTTGGAAACTGCCGGTGTCCCGCCTGCACAAGCGGAAGCTCAAGCCAAGGCGTTGTCCGGCGTCCTTCAGAAGGTGGAGGAGTACCGGCTTCAGGAGTTGGCCACCAAGGGGGACATTCTCCGACTGGAAAAGGAAGTTGAACTCGTAAAGGCCGAATTGCGCAAAGACATTGAAGCTGCCAAGGTGGAAACCATCAAGTGGGTGATCGTCACGGGCATTGCCATCCTGGGGGGCGTGGCCGCAATCAACCGACTCGCACCGCCTGTCCCGACCTACTACCAGCCTCCCGCCCAGGAGATGCGCCTACCTGCCCCTGCCCCCCAAGCTTCCCCTTCGGCACCCGTCGCACCAGCACGCTGATAATCTTGCCCTGGCAGGCCCACACATCCACCGCAGGACCGGCCAGACCGACATGCATGCAGGCTGTCAACGGTATTCTTCGGTTCTCTTCGGACACAAAAAAAGCCAATAAACGTTGAATTTATTGGCTTTTTGGTGTTTTTCGGCGGTCTTCAGAAGGTGTTTTGGCGTCCCGTACGGACACCAAATTGATTTGTAAGTGTGCAGTTTTAAATAAATTTTTTGTGTGCATAAAAAATGTTACCATCAAAGTTACCAACAAAAATTTTTGCTGCACTTTTTGTCAGAATCCCGACAACCCCTGAAATCACCCTCCGACCCTGGCAACAATCCCCGTCTGACACTCCCCCGCCGTCACCTCTCCCTGCCAGATGATCCTGCCTTGCCGGGGGGAATCGGCACGCTCCCGTCCAGGATAACCCTGTCCGGCCAAGCTTCCCCCTTGTCGCCTCCACCAACTCAGGGGTGCCATTGGCCACGACTACCTTGGCTTGGCGATAGGTTACTCTGGCCTGTCCGTCGCACGGCAACGGCCCTGTGATGGCTCTCGTGGCGCGGGAAAAAAGCTGTGGCAATAGTCGGGGAGATCCGATAGAGTGCTGGGGGAGTCCAACCAGGAGGAAGAGCCACCATGAGCACAGCCACCTTTGCCATACCGTTTGACACGCTGGCCTTTGTCAAGAAGCTGGAGACTGCCGGCGTCCCATCCTCCCAGGCAGAGGCTCAGGTGGAAATGCTTTCCGATGTTCTTCAGAAGGTGGAAGCATCCAGGACGCAGGAGTTGGCCACAAAGGGAGATGTGCGGGAAGCTGAACTCAGACTGGAAGGTAAAATAGAGTCAGTCCGAAAAGACATTGAAGCCGCCAAGTCAGACACGCTCAAATGGACCGCCGGCATGTTCGCCGCCCAGACGGCGTTGATCATCGGTGCCATGTTCGCCGTCATGAAGATGAACCAGCCGGTTCTTCCTGCCGCATACCAGCCCCCCGCCCAGGAGATGCGCCAGCAGGTTCCTGCCCCTGCGCTCCAGGCTCCCCCTACGGCACCCGCACCCACACAGCCTGCCCGGTGATGCGCCGTTGAAATCCGCGCGTCAGAGAGCGTCGCAGTCGTCCTGCGCGTTCAACCGTTGATGGACAATCTGTCCAATCAATTTTTCCATCACACCCTCACGCCAGTCCGCAAGTTCAGCTTCCAATTCTGCAACCTTTTCAGTAAGGCGTTTTGCTTCCAGCTTCCAATTCATCCGCGTGACAAGTAGCCCTTCCCCGCGCAAAAGCTGTGACTTATTGATCGGGATGCCTTTGGCAATCATCTCTTGCAGCCTTGGCGACGCATCCACCATTTCGACGAATGCGGCAGCCCGCCGGACGGTACGACCAGAGACTCCGTACTGTGCTCCCAGCCTGTCGGCGTCTGATTTTTTTGGACAATTTGTCCAACAGCCGCATCTTTTTCACTGTCCATGCTCATCTCCTTTTGATACTTTCCGCACCATGCTGACTCCACCCCCCTGGCTGGCCCACCTGTTCATCGACGGTGACCAGCCAGGAAAATAGCCAATCTCTCGCCAACCACTCCAGCGACTTCGACCCGCCGATCTACAACGTCTGGAAGCAGCAGGAGAAGACGACGTGGCCGGGAAGGTCTCCACCCTGGCAGGGATCGCTGACGACTCCACCCGACCAGGCAGACAACTCCCCCAGGGTGATGCGGTGACGGCGGGTGTCTGGCTGGAGGAGAGGGGCACGCCGATACAGGGGCTCAAGAGCCGGAACGGATATTGGAGAAAAATTGGAGATGCCGGGTATTTTGGACGGAATCGATTTGCTAAGTGCTTGATAAAATTGGCGTCCCGTACGGGAATCGAACCCGTGTTACCGGCGTGAAAGGCCGATGTCCTAGGCCACTAGACGAACAGGACTCACCAACCCAGCCAGTCTACAACGGTTGCCAAACCATTGCAAGTTTCCTCATCGCGGTGTGTGCAATTTTTCGGTAGTCGGTCCTGGGCAGGAAAGTCGTGCATGGCATGCCTGGATGGGTTACCATGCGGACCCAGGTGTGTTTTCAGCTCATAACAGGAAGGGTGTACTCATCATGGCAACCGCTGTAGTGGTCATTCGCCCCGCAGAGGGGCGGTGTTTGATTGGTCAAGCCGTGGCTGCCCTGCCACAGGTGCAGGCACGGACCCGCACCGGGCGCATGGCCATCGTCGGTGGCAGCACAACCCGCCATGTCGCCTGGGCCCTGACCGGAACGGACCCCGGACTGGCCAGCTTTGCCGTCGGCTGGGTTCGGGATGGCCTCCTGGGGGAGACGCCGCGGGCAGGACGGGGCGCTGGACCGCTGCTGTTTGAAAATGGTCACTTGACCCGAGGTTGGCCTGCCCCCCTGCTGGACCGCTTTGAATCCGGCGACATCTACATCAAGGGAGCCAACGCCCTGGATGCCCAGGGCAACGCTGCCGTGCTGGTCGGTTCTCCGGTCGGCGGTACCATCGGGGTTGCCCTGGCCATCCTGCAGGCCAGGGGCGGCGAATTGATCCTGCCCGTCTCCCTGCAAAAAACCATTCCCTCCGTACCCGCCGCCTGCGGCTTGCTGGGCCAGGGTCGGGTGGACCGGGTCATGGGCTCTCCCGTGGGCTATATCCCCATCATGGCCGGATGCGCTACCATCGTCACCGAGTTGGACGCTCTGGGGCACCTGTGCGGCGTGCGGGCCACTCCGGTGGCCGCCGGTGGTCTGGACGATTGCACCGGTGCCCTCATCCTGCATCTGACCGGCAGTCGGTCGCAGGTGGACAACGCATGGGAATTGCTAATGAAAGTTAGGGAGCAGACAGGGTCTGACACCATGCCGTTGCCACCGGTCCCTGTTCCGGATTCTTGAGGTTGCGGCGACCCGGTCGAATCAAGCCGTTTGCCGGTCCTGGTCTGCCGGGCAGAATTGCAGGCAGGTTCCCGAGGGGACTTGCAAACGGACGGCCGACCGATTAGAATCGACCGGTTGATCTTAACCTTACCCAATTTTCACGCTGTACCGTTGGCGGTCCCGGTGTCTCTGCAAGAGTTTGTGGGCCGCGCGAAAACAACAACAGCGGACGAACAACCGAAAAACAAACAGGAGTCGCAATGGCCAAATTTTCTATCCGCGAATTGCTGGACGCGGGCTTTCACTTCGGACACCAGACCAAACGTTGGAACCCCAAAATGGGGCGGTTCATCTTCACCGCGCGCAACGGCACCCACATTCTTAACCTGCAAAAAACGGTCGTCATGTTGAGGGATGCCTATAATTTCCTGCGGGAACGGGCTGGCAATCACGGCGTGGTGCTGTTTGTCGGCACCAAGCGGCAGGTGGTGGAGATGGTTGAAGAGGAGGCAGGCCGTACCGGTCAGTTTTATGTCAGTCATCGCTGGCTGGGCGGTACTCTGACCAACTGGAAGACCATTCAGGGCTCGATCCGTCGCCTGAAAGACATCGAAAAGATGAGGACCAACGGCACCTATGAGGCCAGAACCAAAAAAGAGGTGCAAAAGCTGGAGCGGGAACGGGAAAAAATGGAACGCTCCCTGGGGGGCATCAAGAACATGAGCCGCCTGCCGGACGTCATCGTGGTGGTGGACACCAACCGGGAGTCTCTGGCGGTCAAAGAGGCCAACAAGCTGGGCATTCCAGTGGTGGCGCTGGTGGATTCCAATTGCGACCCCGATCCGATTGATTGGGTGGTGCCCGGCAACGATGATGCCATTCGCTCCCTGAAGCTGTTTTTGAACAAGATGGGCGATGCCATCCTGGAAGGCAAGATGATGGCGCGGACCGATGCCAATGCGGGTCAGAAGCCGGAAATGCCGGAGGGGGCTGCCCCGGCGGAAAGCGACATGGAAGAGATGGTCATTGAGAGCGACGGCTGAACCGCCATCCTGGTCATCTGACAGGAATTTGTGTTACCCGACCGGCGGGTCGGGTGTGGGTTGCATACATTCAGCAAGGAATAGAGACGATGTCGGTTAGCGCAAAGATGGTGAAGGATCTCCGGGAGCAGACAGGTGCCGGCATGATGGACTGCAAGAAGGCCCTGGAAGAGACCGGTGGCGAGATGGAAGCGGCGGTGGATTGGCTGCGCAAGAAAGGTTTGTCGTCCGCCTCCAAAAAGGCCGGGCGGGTGGCCGCCGACGGCAAGGTGGTGGCCGTGGTGGATGGCCTCCACGGTCTGCTGCTGGAGGTGAATACCGAGACGGATTTTACTTCAAAAAACGAACATTTTGTCGCATTTGCCGAGACATCCGCCCGGTTGGGTCTGCAAGCGGGCGTGACGGACGTGACGCAATTGCAGACTCTGGGATATCCGGAGACGGGGCGTTCGGTGGCCGAGGAGTTGACCCACAAGATAGCCACCATCGGCGAAAACATGAACCTGCGTCGTCTGGTGCGGTTGAGCGTCGGCCAGGGGGCCGTGGTCTCCTATATTCACATGGAGGGCAAGATCGGGGTGCTGGTCGGGTTGGAATCGCCTTGCGGTGACCAGGCGGCCCTGGCCGATCTGGGCAAGAAATTGGCCATGCACGTGGCGGCTTCTGCGCCTCCCTGGTTGAACCGGTCTGCCGTGCCCGCCGATGCCCTGGAGCGGGAACGCAACGTGCTGGCCGAACAGGCCCGCAGTTCCGGCAAGCCGGAGAGTATCATTGACAAAATGGTGCTCGGTCGGCTGGACAAGTTTTATGGAGAGAGTTGCCTGCTGGAACAACCGTTTGTCATGGACCCGGACCAGAAGGTGAATGCCGTGGTGGCCGCCAGGGCCAAAGAGCTGGGCACCACCATCGAGGTCAGTGGTTTTGTCCGCTATGTTCTGGGTGAGGGTATCCAAAAAAAAGAGGAGGACTTTGCTGCCGAAGTGGCCAAAGCGGCTGGTTAGACAACCTGTTGGGAGCGAGAAAGGCGATGACGGTACAACCAGTCCGGCGGGTGTTGCTCAAAATTTCCGGAGAGGCGTTGATGGGCGAAGGGGTTGCCATCGACCCCCGCTTTCTGGAACGGTTGGCAGGTGAGTTGAAGGATGTTCACGAGCAGGGCGTGCAACTGGCGCTGGTGGTGGGCGGTGGCAATATTTTTCGCGGTGTTTCCAGCGGCGCTTTGGGCATGGAACGTTCCAGCGCCGATCACATGGGCATGCTGGCCACGGTGATCAATGCCCTGGCGTTGCAGAATGCCCTGGAAAAGATCGGTTTGACGGTGCGGGTGCAATCGGCCATCACCATGCCGCAGGTGGCCGAGCCTTTCATCCACCGTCGGGCGGTGCGACACCTGGAAAAGGGACGGCTGGTCATCTTTGCGGCGGGCACAGGCAATCCTTTCTTTACCACCGATACCGCCGCCAGCCTGAGAGCAGCGGAAATTCATGCCGACATGTTGTTGAAGGGGACCAAGGTGGACGGTGTCTACAGCGCCGATCCCAGGCAGGATGCCACCGCACAACGGTATGACCGGCTTTCGTTTGACGAGGTATTGGCCAAGAATTTACGGGTGATGGACTTGACAGCCATCACTCTGTGTCGGGATAATCGCATTCCCGTTATGGTGTTTTCCATCCTGGAGCAGGGCGCGCTGGCGGCTGTCATCCGGGGTGACAATCGCGGCACGCGGATAGGAGCGGACTAATGGCGGACGCACTCTATGCTTCGCTGGATGAGCGGATGAAAAAATGTGTGGCGGCTCTCCGGGAAGAGCTGACTACCGTCCGTACCGGTCGGGCTTCCGTCTCTTTGCTGGATCACGTCATGGTGGATCTGTATGGTTCCCCCATGCCCCTCAATCAGGTGGCCTCCATCAACGTGCCCGAGAGTCGCATGCTGACCGTGCAACCCTGGGACAAAAAATCCCTGAAAGCGGTGGAAAAGGCGCTGCGCGAGACCGATCTGGGGCTGAATCCGATGAATGATGGCGTATTGTTGCGCATTCCGTTGCCGGAGTTGACCGAAGAACGGCGCAAGTCGCTGGTCAAGTTGACGCAAAAATACGGCGAACAGGCCAAAGTGGCGTTGCGCAATGTGCGGCGGGACGTGTTGGAACAGATGAAAAAAATGGAAAAGAACAAGGAAATATCCAAGGACGACCTGCACGTTGCCGAGAAAAAAATCCAGGAGCATACCGACCTTTTCATCAAGGAGGTGGATGATATTCTGGCACACAAAGAGGCCGATATTTTGCGGATATGATTTTTTCTTTTCGGTTGTGCCATGTCTGACTTGACCCTCTCCCAGCGGAGACTCCCTCGTCATGTGGCCATTGTCATGGATGGCAACGGGCGTTGGGCGCGTGCGCGCCTGTTGCCGCGGGTCGAAGGGCATCGCCAGGGGGTCAAGGCGGTGCGGCGCACGGTGGAGGCTTGTCTTCACTTCAATATACCCATCCTGACATTGTATACCTTTTCCTCGGAAAACTGGAAACGGCCCGAGGATGAGGTGTCGGCCCTGATGAATTTGCTGGCTTTCCATTTGCGCAATGAAATGGATGAGCTGGTCAGGGAACAGGTCTGTTTTCGCGCCCTGGGTCGCGTGCATGAGTTGCCGGACAGTATCCAGAGGCAGGTCAGGGAGTTGGAAGATCGGACACAGGGCAACGCCCAACTCCGGTTCAACATTGCCGTCAACTATGGTGGACGTCAGGAGTTGGTGGACGCCGCCCGCAGCATGATGAGGGCCGCCGTGGCGGGTCGCCTTGCCCCGGAGGATGTGGACGAGGAGCGGTTTGCCCAGTTCCTGACGACGGTCGGCATGGATGACCCTGACCTGTTGATCCGGACGGGTGGAGAACAACGTATCAGCAACTTTCTGCTTTGGCAAATGGCATATACCGAACTTGTCTTTTTACCTGTTTACTGGCCCGATTTTGACGCCAACCATCTCCGCATGGCCATCGAAGAGTTCGGTGGTCGGGAGCGGCGTTTTGGTGCTGCTGTTTGAGAAGCCTCTTGAACTCTCCCGTCATCATTCGGACCCTGTCCGCCCTGCTGCTGGCACCACCGCTGCTCTATCTGTTGTTGGTGGGGCCTGCCTATCTGTTGTTTTTGCTGTTTATTCCAGTGGCAATGCTCCTGATCAGCGAATGGCACGGGTTGCGTGAGCCCTTGTCTTTGCCGCGATTGTTGCCTCTGTTGATCGGGGTGTTGTTGATTTTGTTGTCTGGACCGACGGGTATCGGCACGGAGACAGCGACCGGTTGGGGGGGGTGGGTGACCGTCGCCCGGTTGCCTGTCTCCCTCTCATGCAACGTGTTGCTGGTACTCCTGTTTGCCGAAGGGTTGTGGCACCATCGCCCGGGCGTGCCAGTTCTGGAGGATGTGGGGCGGCGGTTTTTCGGGGTTTTGTATTGTGCCCTGCCCCTGTTGTTGTTGCTGGAGGTGCGTGCTGCAGAGCAGGGCGGCCTGTTGATCTGTTTTCTCCTGTTGACGATCTGGGCGACGGATGTCGGCGCCTTTTTTGCGGGGCGGCGTTGGGGACGCAGCAAATTGGCTCCCCATATCAGTCCCGGCAAGACCTATGCCG
>JAMOAX010000219.1:0-3453 GCA_039908555.1 Magnetococcus sp. DMHC-8 | reverse complement strand
ATCTGACCGTCCGCAGCCATTCCACCGGGCAGCCTCTCAACATCGGCTTCCAGGTGGTGATCACGGACCAGCCCGTCGTCGGCCTGTTTGATGAGTTCGGTTTTGCCAGCCAGCGGGCCAAACCGACGCACGAGCGGATGTGCGCCAGGCGCACCAGCACCGATGACAACCGCTTGCGGGTGCGCGGTTCGATGACGTGATGGTGCTGATGCACGGTGCGGGCTGCGGTGCGGATCGACTCGAACAGGGCGTTCCAATCGCTGGCAGGAATGGGCAGGTGCGGCAGGATGGTCCCGATCCGCACCGGTGGACGCTGCCGCAGTTCCCCAACCATGGCCTGACGGAAGAGGGTGGTTTGCCTGGGATAGCTCCCCTCTTCCTCCCCCGCCCAGACCGTTGCCTGCTGGCCGGCGTCGGCGAACAGCCCCACATCGATCTGCAACGGGAGACCATGAAAACGGGCGTGTGCGGCAAAACCGGCGGCATAGGCATGAAACAGCCCCTCGGCATGGGGCTGCGACAAGGTCGCCGAGGCGATGATCACCTTGCGACCAAACACCCCGGCCAGAAAAACCAGCCGACCGATGGCTATCTGATCCGTTGCATCATAACCGTCTATTTCATCCAGGATCAGGTCGGCACTGGCCAACCGCAGCGCCGGCAGCAGATGGGCGGTACGCCGCGCATCGGCCACCGCCATCAACTGGTCAATGGTCGACACCACAATCGGACTGGCCAGAAAATGGGCGGCATCCCGGTCGTCCCGGACATACTTCCAGATCCCGTCCGGCAGTTTGCCTTTCAGGGTTGAACGGTCCTGGGTGTCGGTGATATCAACGGCCAGTCCACTGTCGGACAGTGCGCTTTCGGAACCGTGGCCGGGATGGCGTTGTTGATACAGATCCAGAATGGCACCGCTGCCGATGACGGTGATGACCTCCAGGGTGTTGAGCCCCAGATCCCGACGGTAGTCGTGGCCAGCCTGCAGGGTCAGC
This sequence comes from Magnetococcus sp. DMHC-8, assembly GCA_039908555.1. Classification (GTDB taxonomy): domain Bacteria; phylum Pseudomonadota; class Magnetococcia; order Magnetococcales; family Magnetaquicoccaceae; genus Magnetaquicoccus. The sequence goes on along the minus strand of JAMOAX010000219.1, from coordinate 2,458 downwards.
GAGCGCAGAGGCAGGCAGAGGGAATAGCGCAACCGCTCGCCGGTCGCAGCCAACAACCGGGCGGCTGCCCGGGTTTTGCCCGCCCCGGTACCGGCGATCAGTTCGCCAAAAAACCCGGCCTGCGGTCGGCGCTGTGCCTTGACGGCCTCCACGGCCCTGTTTTGCCATCGGTAACGCTCCGGCGCGGGTGCGCGCAACAGGCGCGGCAGTCCGGCGGTCGGCAATGAGGGACCCCATTCCCGCAGATCGAACAGATCCGACAGGGCGACCGGCGCATACTCCCCGACCTTGAGCAGGTGCACGGCCAATGCCTGGGCCGGGCGATGTTTTTCCTGGAGATCCGCATCCACGCCGGCCAGACCGGCAGCCAACTGATAATTGGCGCACAGTTCCGTCGACAACGGGCGGATGCCGTCATGCCAGCTCCGCTCAAACCCCTGCCGCGACACATGGCGGTCAGCCAGGATCAACGCCAGACGACCATAGGCGGTGGTGGCCGGTCCGTCGTCCAACCCCTCTCCGGTTCCTGTCTTCAATATGTCCAGCAATAAACGCCGGGTATGGTCAACCAGGGTGTCGGTGATCACCCGCCGGTCCAGCGTGACGTTGCCCGGCAACCGGTCTGCCTGGACATGCCAGGTCAAGGTGAACAGCCCCTGCTCGGGGATCGATTGCAACACCATCTCGGCATCGGGCAGGCGATGATGGGTGGCGATCAGCCAGGCCGTCAGGCGCAGGGCCATTGGCAGATCGGTCGGCATGAGATCCACCCGCTCCTGCGGAGCCATGATCTGTGGCAGGGCCGCCATGGCGGTCAGGATGGCCTGGTGCACACTGGCAGCATCGATGGGTTGGCCGGTTTGCCACCGTTGCGTCAACTGGCGCATGGCATGGATGAAAACCAGGGCAGAGAGTATTTCATGGCGGACCGTGTCCGCTTCATGGCCGTTGCGGCGCAGTTTGTCCTGAAAATCGGCATGGGCCTTGCCCAGGTCATGCCAGAGACCGGCCAGTTCGCACAGGCGGGACAACAGAGAAAAGGCAGACGGGCGGGGAGACCGGGTATCGAAATAGCGGTCATAGGCATGGCCGTGGTAGGTGCTGCGTTGGCCATTGTCACCGAACGGCCTGCTCGAACCGACGATCCATTCCAGTTCAAACCGCTGCTGGCGCCTGCCCACCGAAGCCGCCACCGATGTTTGTCGGGTGGCGACCTGCGTCAATTCCCGACGCAACGACTCCAGCCCGTCCTGGGTCAGACGTCCACGCCAGGTGCGTTCTCCCACCCGCTCCAGATAGGCATCGACAATGGCCCGGGTGCGTGGCCATGCCTGGTGCACACACTCGCTGACCACAATCACGAGCACTGGTCAATGGCCTCGATCAAGGTGTCAAACAGGAGATCCAGGGCCTGGGCATCGTCAAACAAGGTGATGCAGTGGGCACGAAAATCGCTCTTGCCGATGGCCTGACCGGCGCACACCCGACTGGCCGTGGCAAAGGCCAGTGGCAGGATCAGACCATCCTTGATGACATCCGCCAGATCAAACACCATGGCTCCCCGCCTGGTCTTGCCATGCATCACGGCCAGGGCAGGCGGAATGCCCAGACACCACAAAACCACCGACGCCAGACCGTATACCAGATAGTTGCCATGGTCCAACAGGGCATTGGGATTGTTGGGTTCCCGGCCGTCACGGGGCTGGCGTGCAAAATCGGCAAACCCGAAATGGCTGGCAAGAATCCGGTACAACTCCTTGGCAAAGGCCCCTTCCATACCCAAAAGCTGCGTCACCGTTTCTGCCTGATCAACCTGCCCAACGACCCGCCCGACCGCGCGGCGGGAGGGAGGGTCCGGCATGCCGATACCAAAATCCAGGGTGGTCCAACAACGTTCGATTTGTACCAGGCGTATCCGGAACAAATGTTTGGCCACGGCCAGTCGACGTGCTTCATCGCGCCAGATCTCGATCCATTTTTGCAGGAAGCGGGGGTCACGGTATTCATCAAACGGGGTGAGCAGATCGGGATAGGGGTCCTGGGCGGCCAGGAGCGGCGTGCCGCCGGCACCGCTGAAACCGATGCACACCCCTTCCTCACGCAACCGCCGTACCGCCTCTGTGGTGATGGAACTGCCCGGGCCGATCAGTAAAAAACTGGTGTTGGCGACGGGAATGTTGAAGGCACGTGACAACCTGTCGTCCACCTCCACGTATTCGACGCGCTGATCGCGGACGACAATTCTGACCCGTTCCAGCAGGTACAGATGGGCGCGTTTGGAGGGCAGCAGACGCATGGCAGATTCCGGGCACTCAAACAGACGGCATGTGTGGGACGGTGGCGCCCTGCCTGGCAAAACCGAACTCATCAAACAGGCCGACGACGGGCTGGTCCGTGATCACCACCTGGAAGCCGATGTTGAGAGGCTGCCCGGTGGAATGGCTGCGGACGGTCAGAT
>JAMOAX010000054.1:0-17611 GCA_039908555.1 Magnetococcus sp. DMHC-8 | reverse complement strand
GACCCGCCAGGGGGGTGACCCCCCTGGACCCGCAGCAACGGTTCGGAGTCTGTCAAGCCTGGTTGAACCACCAGGCCACCGTCTCACGCCGGCCAGACAGGTTACCGGTTGGCCAAAGCATGACGACCGCCAAAGGACATCGGCCCGGCAGTATGCCGCCGCTGCGCCACGTACGCCTTGAGGCGAAAAAAGCAGACCACCCCCTCATCCAGAGTCTCCCAGCACAACGTGCGCATTTTCCTTCTGAATTTCTCGGACATGCCCTGCAATACCATGACCACTGTCTGCGTTCCGTTCATCTGCTTCTCCCGAAAGATCATACCGTTATTGGTCGGTTGGCAGAAGAAATGCAGATTTTATGCCGCGCATCTTGAACAGTGCAACAGATTGACAATCAACATAAAAAATGCAAAAAACAGGACAACTGCGCCCCGATTGTCCGGATTGTGACATTGTGTGCGTCGCTGTGATGACGGTGCCATGGCCAACCCATCACAGCCGCAGGCGCAAAATGGCAGCAACTTCCTCGCCGCCAATGTTGGCCAGTTCCCCCAGGCGTGCCTGCCGGGCCGTCAAACGGTCGGCCACCGCCGTGGCAGCCTCCGGACCCAGATCATACTCCGACAAACGGGTCTTGATGCCCACCTCCCGGAAAAACTGTTCGGTCTGGGCGATGGCGGCCAGGGCCAGGGCCGCGTCGTCGTCGCCGGTCATGCCCCAGACCCGGCGAGCATACTGGGCCAGCTTGGCCTGTTTGGGCACCCGGTTGAAGGTCCAGACACCGGGCAGCACAACAGCCAGGGATTGGCCATGGTCCAGGCCATACAGGGCGGTCAACTCGTGACCGATGAGATGGGTGGACCAGTCCTGGGGCACACCACAACCGATCAGACCGTTCAAACCCTGGGTGGCACACCACATCAAATTGGCCCGCACGGCGTATTCATGAGGGGTAACCCGCACCCTGGGGGCCTCTTCCACCAGGGTCAACAGGATGGCCTCCGCCTGCCGGTCCTGCAGGGGAGCCTGGGCAGGACGGGTTATGTACTGCTCCACGACATGCACGAAGGTATCGACAATGCCATTGGCCACCTGCCGGTCATCCAATGTCATGGTGGTGGTGGGGTCCAGAACGGCAAAACGGGGATAGACGGCGGGCGAACCAAACCCCCGCTTTTCCCGGGTGGCATGCCGGGAGATGACCGAAAAACCGTTCATCTCCGAACCGGTGGCCGGCAAAGTCAGGATGCAGCCCAGGGGAATGGCCCGCTCGACAGGGGCCTGACTGCTCAGAATGGTCCAGGGGTCGCCGACAAAAGGAATGGCGGCAGCAATATATTTGCTGCCATCCAGAACCGAACCGCCGCCCACGGCCAGCAAAAACGTGATCCCCTCCCGGCGGCACAGTTCGACCGCCTGCAGGCAGGTTTCGTGGCGGGGATTGGGCTCCAGACCACCAAACTCCCACACCGGCCACCCGTCCAGGGCGGTCTTGACCTGCCGGTAGACCCCGTTGCGATGGATGGAACCCTGACCATAGGTCATCAAGACCCGACTGTCGGGCGGCAGCAGGGTGGGCAGTTGGGCAATGGTCCCCTCGCCAAACAGAATGTGCACCGGATTGTGATAGCTGAAAGTCTGCATGGAGCCCTCCTGGTACGGGATGTGAGAGTCGGGCGGCTCAGGCAACCGGCAGATGACACGGGCACTGCCCACCCCGGGCCGCCTGGTTCAAGGTTTTCATGATGCCGCACTCGCCAGCCCGATGGCGGATGGCGCACTCGGCACGCAGCACATGCAACTGCTCCAGCAGGGTGCCCATGGCCACCATCTGCTCCTGTACCCGGGTGATCTGGGTGTCCAACAGGGTGTTGACCTGCTCGCAGTCCTGCTGGGGATGATACCGCAAGTTGAGCAACATCCTGATCTCAACCAGTTTCATTCCCAATGAACGACAATGCCGGATGAATTGCAGATCCTCCAGATGGCGGGCGACATAGCGACGATACCCCGAACCGTCCCGTTCCGGTACCGACAGCAGACCCTCTTTTTCGTAATAACGCACCGTCTCCACATCACAACCGGTCCGTCTGGCCAACTCTCCAATCCGCATTCCTGGCACCAAGTCCGGGCGCATCCGCCCGTCAGCCCTTCTGACCGAGCAGACCCAGCAGTGACCTGAGCAGTCTGAACAGACGGTCGGCCAGCGTCCCGGCCAGAAAGGCCGCCAGGCACGAACCGTACAGATTCAACGACAACGACAGATCATGCTCCTTGCCCGCCATGAATATATCCCGACCGCCCTTGACCACCAGATAGACAATAAAGCCCATCACCAGTCCGGATATGATGCCGCGCAACAGCAGGGGCGACTCCCCGTTCCTGTTAAAATAACAGGCCAGCGATCCGATAATGCTCGACAGAATGAGCGAAACGGCCAGCAGCGAGTTGGAACTGTAATGGCAGACAAAACCGGAAAAAGCGTCGTTCAGGTTGTCCACAAACTGATTGACCTTGTGAATGTGCGCAATGACCGGCGAACCTTCCGCAGACTTGCTCTTGTTGATCGCCGCATCGCCCTGCAGGATGGCAGCCAGAGGCGATGCGCCCTGGGCGGATTTGGCCTTCAGGACGATCAAATCCCGAAACGAAAAGAGATCCCCGGTCAACGGAATGGCACCATTGGCCGTGATCACATAAGCGGCCTCCCGGAATTTTTCAAGGGCATTGACCTCCGCAACCAGCGCGGTTCTGGCCTTCTGGTTGGGGTCCGCCTTGGTTTGCATCTTGTCCAACTCACCCAGTTCCGTTTTGTGCCTGGCCAGTTCCTTGTCAAGATACGCAATAAAATCCACCCTGTTGGCAATCTCAAAGGTGGAAACAATGGTGGCAGGCACCAGCAACAGCAGGACCAGCAGGATGAACAAGTATGCCAGCACCTCGGTGACCGTGCTCTTCCTCTCCGCCACGACGGCAACCGGTCCCGCCTCCCCGGGCCGGGACTCCGGGTAAACGGCATCCAGATCGGGTCCATCCCAGTCCGTGGAGACGACCTGCGGCTCCTGGTTGTCCTGATCAACCGGCGACTCTGCCGCCTCCTTGCCTTTTCCAAACCGCTTGAACCAAGACGGGGCCATGTTTTTCTCCTCGACCCACTTTCCAATCAGATGGCTGTCGACAGGCGCCAGACTGGAAAAGGTTATTGAATGAATGCCACAACGGACAAAGAGCAGGCAAGAACCACGCCAGACTGCCAACCTGAGAGGTCACGGTGCCGGCGAGAAAAAAGGCGAGTCAAGCGTTTTTCCGGTCACTCCTTGACCTTGAGAAAACGTACCCCGGGCCACTCCTTGATCGCATTGTCCAACCGCCAGGCGTTGCGGGCCAGAAAGACGGGACACCCGTCATGATCCCGGGCCATCTCGCCGACGTTGGCATCGGCAAACCGCTTCAGCAGACGGGGATCATCCGCCTCCAACCAGCGGGCCGTATGAATGGCCGTCGATTCCAGATGCACCGGAATATTATACTCGGTGCGAATCCGGTCGGTCAGCACCTCAAACTGCAAACCGCCCACCACCCCGATAATCCAGTCCGACCCCAACTCCGTCTTGAAAACCCGGGCCGCCCCCTCCTCCCCCAGTTGCGTCAGGGTCCGACCCAAATGCTTGAGCCGCAGGGGATCATCGGCACGCACCCGACGCAAAAATTCGGGTGCGAAACTGGGAATGCCCAGGAAACGCAAATCCTCCCCCTCGGTCAGGGTGTCACCGATCCGCAAGACCCCATGGTTGGGAATGCCAATGATATCCCCCGCCCAGGCCTCCTCCGCCAGCCCCCGGTCCTGCGCCAGAAACATCATGGGATTGTGCAGCGTCAGCATCTTCCCGGTACGCACATGGCGCATCTTCATGCCCCGGAGAAAATGACCGGAACACAACCGCACGAAAGCCACCCGATCCCGGTGGTTGGGGTCCATATTGGCCTGTATTTTAAAAACAAAACCGGTAACCTTCTCCTCCAGAGGATCAACCAGACGCTCACTGGCCAACTGGGGACGGGGAGACGGCGCCAGGTCAGAGACACCCTGCAACAATTCCCTGATGCCAAAATTATTGATCGCACTGCCAAAAAATACCGGCGTCATATTGCCTTGACGATAGGCATTCAGCTGGAACGGCGGACACAAGGAACGCGCCATCTCCACCTCGTCCCGCAGGGCGCGGGCCGCCGCAGGCGGTAGCAAACGATCCAGTTTGTCATCATGCAGCCCGGCACAGGTCTCCCCCGCCATGACCTCCCGCCCGTCACTGCGGTCCATGAACAGCAATTGCTCCCGCCGCAGGTCATAACAACCCAGAAATTCCCGCCCCATGCCGATGGGCCAGGTGACCGGCGTCACATCCAGGGCCAGCTTCTGTTCAATTTCATCCATGAGGTCGAAAGGATCGCGCCCATCCCGGTCCATCTTGTTGATGAAGGTGATAATGGGCACATTGCGCAACCGACACACTTCAAACAGCTTGAGGGTTTGCGACTCGATACCCTTGGCCGCATCGATCACCATGATGGCGGAATCCACAGCCGTCAGGGTCCGGTAGGTGTCTTCACTGAAATCGGCGTGGCCCGGCGTATCCAGCAGGTTGAAAGTCAAACCCTGATATTCATAGGTCATCACCGATACCGTCACGGAAATGCCACGCTCCTGCTCCACCTTCATCCAGTCGGAACGGGCCAGACGCTGCTGACCCCGTGCCTTGACCCGACCCGCCAACTGAATGGCACCGCCAAACAACAGCAGCTTCTCCGTCAGCGTGGTTTTGCCCGCATCGGGATGGGAAATGATGGCAAAAGTCCGTCGCAAGGGGACCGGATGCGGTGCGTCTTCCCTCATCATTTTCCCTGTCAATGCCTGAATGTTACCAACGAACCGAATATGTTACAAAGTGCGCTGCCTTTTGCATCACCGTCGAAAACGCCACCACCACGATGGTGGACACAAAAATGGCCGTCACCAGCAGCAGGGATTGTTTGATGGCCTGCCACCGCCAGAGGCCGTCTGACCTGTCCTCACACTTCATGATCATTGCCGCTTCCTCCGTACCGTCAACTGGAAAAAGAGATACGTCCGCTTTTCCCCCCATACCGACAGATGAGGAATGCAACATGCCAGCCAACACCGCGCCGGCCAATACGGCACCACAACCCTCCCCCTCCCCCAACCGGACAAGACCGGATCAAAACAGGAGCACACTAACCGAAAAATGGTTGCGGGAAAAGGAAGAGAACGTGCAAAATGGCCACGGCACCACCCGGGGTGCCCGGCAAGGACGGCAACCCGGCCACATCAACAAGACATGACGAATTGTCACAATTTTTTCAGAAGGAGGGATCGGTGACACACGATTTTCTGACACCATACCCGTCGACGGGGCGGCGGGGCGGCCTGGGCCGATGACCGATCAACCCGCCAAGGCAACCGGCTGGCGACGCCTCGTCAACGCCACCGGCTACTCGCTGGCCGGCCTGCGGGCGGCGTGGCGACACGAGGCCGCCTTCCGTCAGGAGGTCGGGCTGGCCGCCCTGATGGTGCCAACTGCGTTCTGGCTGGGAGAAAATGGACTCCAGAGGGCCGTGCTGATCGGCTCGCTGCTGGTGGTGTGGATTGCAGAACTGCTCAATTCCGCCATCGAAGCGGCCATCGACCGCTTCGGCCCCGAACGCCACCCCCTCTCCGGCCAGGCCAAAGACCTGGGATCGGCTGCCGTGCTGATCGCCCTGCTGCTGGTCGGCGTGGTGTGGGGATTGATCGCCGCAGAACGGTTCGGCTGAAACCAGCCAGGGGCTACTGCCCCTTCTTCTCCGGAAACAGCAGAGCAAAGGTCGTTCCCAACCCCAGCTCGGAAATGCAGGTAATGGAGCCACCGTGCTCCTGAACAATGCCGTAGACAATGGACAACCCCAGCCCGGTCCCCTCCCCGACCCCCTTGGTGGTAAAAAACGGCTCAAATATTTTTTTGCGCACCTCCGGTTCCATACCGGTGCCATTGTCGGTAAATTGAACCTGCACCTTCTGGCTGTCCGGCAGGTAATGGATGGCAATGGTGATGGTGGCATTGTCCCGACCGGCCAGGGCGTGAATGGCATTCTGGAAAAAATTGATAAAAATTTGCTCCAGGCGGGTCATGTTCCCCTGGATGAGCGGAACACGCGGATCAAACTGCTTGTCCAGCGTAATATTGCGCAACCGAATCCGCTCGCCGAGAAACAGCAGGGTCTTCTCCACCACCTCCGACAGGCGAATGTCCTGGGTGTTGGCCGAGCCAATGGTGTCCTCCTTGCGACCGAAGGTTTGCAAATGGCGAATAATTTCGTCAATGCGGCGAAACTGCTCATTGACCGTGACGATCCGTTTCTTGATCCGCTCCAGGTTGACGGTGTCACTCTGGAGGGCCACTTCCAGATTCTGGGTAAAGGTGCTGATATAGGTCAGCGGCTGGTTGAGTTCATGGGCAACACCGGTGGCCACCTCTCCGATAGTTGCCAGCTTGGAGGCCGCCAGCATCTTGATCTCCATGGCCCGCTGGTTGTTGTATGAAACCTCCAGTTTGGCCTCAATCAGGCGCCGTTGCCGCCTGAGCATGATGACACCGGCAGTCAACAACACGGTCACGCCCGTCACGACGGCCAGCACCCAGAGCAACCAGGTCGGGAAACCCTCCTTCCCCTGGCTGCCGAACCAGCGCTCCATGGACCGGTAGTACAGGGACGACTTGTCGGCCCTCAATACCTGAACGTTGCGATCCAGGGCGTCCAGCAGATCCTGGTTCCTGCCATGCAGGGCCGCATACCGTATCTCTACAGGACAACAGACAATCGGTGAGCGGAATACATCGTACTCCCCCTCAATAATCTGGGCATTGGAACGGGAAAGGACCCCGGCATCCACTGCACCATAAGCGATCAGCCTGAGTACCTCCCGGTATTCGGTGGTCTCCACCAGGCGGTGCGAAATGTTGAAACTCTTCATCAGCTCAACAAAACGGATGGTGTAAATGTCATCCTTCAGACCGGCAATCTTGCGTCCTTCCAACTGCAAAATGGACTGAATGTCCGGCGTGCGCACATAGACCTGTCCCCAGTTGGAAAAGACGGTCTCCCGGGTGAACGCATATTTTTTCACCCGCTCCGGGGTATGGGCAATGGCGACCAGGATATCGATGGTGCCACTGTCCAGGTGGGCCAACCCCTCGGACCAGGTGCCGGGCACATAGTCGAGCCGCCATCCCTCCCGGGCAGCAACCTCCTCGAGGATATCAATATAAAATCCCCTGGCCTCGCCGCCCTCATCCATAAACACGCCGGGACGATTCTGATAGACCCCCACCCGCACATCCCGGCCGGCCTCCGCCAACCAGGGACACAGCAGACAGGCCGTCAGGAGCATCAGGCAGAGACGGTTCATGGGCATGCAAAAAACGACACAGCCGGATTGCTCACATCCTCTCCCCTGATCGTATCAACAAAATGCTGGCCGTGGCCCAATCCCAGGGGCCATTTTCTCCTTCCACCGTATCGATGGGATTGCCTGCGGCATCATGCAGCACCGCCAGTTTCAGCAACACCGAATGCAACTCGCCACTGCGGGACAACACCGTCATCTCTTCCGGAAAGGCCGCCCCGGTGGAAAGAAAAGCCTCGAGTGCCGCACACTGTTCCTCCTGGACCAGCAACTGTCTCAGGGAGACATCTTTCAATTCCAGGATATCATAGCCGAACAACATCTCAGCCGCCGGATTGGCATCGATAACCTGTAAATCCTGGTTGATGACCACGATCATGTCCATGGAGTAGTCGAAAATGGCACGTATGTACTGCCGTTCATGGAGCAGGGAGCGGTACTGCTTCTTGGCGGTGATGCACTGTTTGACAAGCCCTTTCAGTTCAAACACATTAAAGGGTTTGCGCAGGAAAGCGGTAATGCCCATGTCGTAACAGGCACCGATCTCCGAGCCGGCGGCATGGCCGGACAGCACAATCACGGCATAGGGATCGTCAGGCGCCACACCGACCCGCTTCAGGAACTCAAAACCGTCCATGACGGGCATGCGAATGTCCAGGATGACCAGGATGGGCTGCAACTCGGCCAGCAGACGCAAACCCGCCTCGCCGTTTTCGGCGTGGAACAGTTGATAGTCGTCTGCCAATGTGTCCTCAATCGAGTCGAAGATGAGTTGTTCATCATCGACGACAAGTATCTTGTCCTTGTTCATCCCCAGCACTGCAGCTCCCATAAAATGTGGCCCGATGATGGCTGGACACCGCTCAGCGTGCCAAACCCCCTAGCCAACCGCTTCCCCCTTCGGGATGGAGAATACAATTTCAGTCCCCTTGACTTCGTCGGTCCTCATGCGAATCCGACCACCTTGCAGCTCGGTGATCAACCGGGCCGCATAGGCCGTGGCGGCCATTCCCGCCTTCTTGACATCCGCCGCATCCTTGGCAAAAAACTGCTCACGAATCTCAGCCGCCACAGTCCCCTTGTCGCAAATACGCACAATGCCGTTCTTGCCGGACTCTTCCATGGAGATCGTGATGGCCTGATCAGCCGGCGACGCGGCAATGGCACGCTCGAGCAGGTTGGCCAACAGGGCATAACTCAACAGACGCTCGCCACGAACAATAAAGGTATTTTTCTCGGCATCCGATTGATTTTGAAGCTGAATCTTGACAGTCAAACGCTTGGCGCGAATAGCAGCATCCAAATAGGCCCGGACAGCCCGCAGCAGGGACAACAGATCGAGATTGCCCGGTTTCAGGGCGTAACCGCCCTGTTCCAGGGACAACAGGCTCAGGGAGAGATGGAGCAGGCATTGCGCGTGAAAACCATTGCTGCGAACGGTCAGCAACACCTTCCGCTGCTCTGCGGTCAGGGTGGCATCCTTCAGCAGGGTATCCGTCCATTTGACCATCGCCTCGACCGGAGGCTGGAGACTGCGACAGGTGGCACAACCCACCGCACCGCCATCGGACTTGTCCGCCGCCCCCAACGCCAGATAGGCCTTGACCCGGGCCTTGACCTCCAGCGCAGTGATCGGTTTGGCAATATAGTCCGCCGCGCCGATCTTCAAACCGTCGATCTCGTCGGCCATCTCCCGCTTGGAGGCGACAAAGATGATCGGAATGTCTTTGGTCTGCTCATTGGCCTTCAGACGCCGACAGACCTCATAGCCATCCATGCCCGGCATCATGATGTCCAGCAGGATCAAATCCGGCTTCTGAGCGGCCAGCGACAAGGCTTTCGGACCGTTCCTGGCAGAGACAAGGGTATACTCATCCTTCAGCAACCCCTGCAGGAGTTCCAGATTCGCATCCTCATCATCAACCAGCAGGATTGTGCTCTTCATGACGTCTCAGCCCAGAATAAAACATGCCATCCACCCCAGGGCAACTGCCTGCCGCTGTCCAACCTCACTGGTCTACACGCTGTTCCGTACCAGGCGGAAACCGGTGTTGAAATCACGGTTGTCCGGCTCCCAGTAGTTGCGTGCGACGGTACGGACATAATTGGGAGCGCTGTCCCAACTGCCGCCCCGCAACACCCGATAGGTGCCCTTGAGCGGTCCCTTCGGATTGGCGGAGGGAACCTTTTTGTAGTACTCCTCGTCGAACCAGTCCTGACACCACTCCAGGACATTGCCGCTCATGTCATACAATCCCAGGCCATTGGGGGCCTTCATACCCACCGGATGCACGGCATTGCCGCTGTTCGTGCTGTGCCACGCCACCTGATCCACCTCCATGCCACCCGCATACTCCTCCCTGCGTCCCCCACTGCGGGCGGCATATTCCCATTCCGCCTCCGTTGGCAGACGGAACCGACCCTCCTCATCGGCATTCATTTTCTCGATGAAAGCCTGGGCATCATCCCAGGAAGCCTTCTCCACGGGATACCGGCTGCCCTCCTGATAATGCGGAGGATGGCTGCCCATCATCCCGATCCACTCCTCCTGGATGACCGGAAACTTGCCCAGCCAAAAGCCGTTCAACGATACCTCATGCACCGGCTTTTCGTTGCCAAAACCGCCACCGAACAGATTGCCCATCTCGAATTCGCCACCGGGCACCCAGATAAACTCCATGCCCGTACGCAAATCCCGCCAATAGGTGCCCAGTTCAGGCTGGTTGGGCATGATCTTCCATCGGGGCAGTTTGGTCTCCGCCACCGTTACCCACCGGTCCCACGACTCCTGGGCAAAATTGTACATGCTCAACACCCGGCGCACATCCATGGCATCCAATTCCATGGCCTCCGCCTCCTGCTGCAACACCTGCCGCACCTGGTTTGACATCGCCCCGGCATGGGTCTTGGAGACAACCCGGACAATAGCGCGAAACTGCAACAATTTTTCCGATGGAGATACATTCAAAAGAACCGCCATTCCATCCTCCTCCTATGCCTTTGCTCTTTCCTGGTCCGTCGTGCCGGCCAGGCGTCGCCCATCCGGGCCACCCCTGCCCACCATCCTGCCATCGCCAGACGGTGCCCTACTCCGGTTCACTGCGCGGCTCATTGCGCACCGGCCAGACATAATGGCGGCCCGTCGTCTTGCTGCCATAATCCACATACCCGTTTCTGGGGTCCACAAACCACGCCAGTGACTCGTTGCCAAAATGGGTGGTGCCCGACCAGTAACTGCGTCCCGGCACCACGGCAAACAGACCGCTTTTCTCCCACTCCACCAGTCTGGGCAACTCCTCCTTGGTCGGCAGGCGCCAGGACCCCTCGACGGAGTCATCCGACAACCCGCACTGGCCATCCGCCAGACGGACCACGATGGTCATGGAACGTTCCCACGGGTCCTTGTCAAAACAGGCGCTTTTCAGGCCAATCAGCCTGGATCGGGTATCGGTCACCGTGCCATCCCCGTTGTCCACCAGCCAACTGTACTTTTTTTCCTGCGGTGCGGCCTGCTGGGCCACCTTGGGCGGAGACCAGCCCCCGGCCGCCACGGTCCGGTTGCCTTCGGCCAACTCACGGGCCCGCCTGATCTTCTCCCTGGCCGGCTCGATACTGGGCAAGGTCGGCTCGATCTGCTCCGCCCGGGTCAGAAACCCCTCGGCCTTGCTCCACAATTTATCCTCCCCCGCCTTTCTTGCCAGACCGACATACTGCTCAGCCAACAGGAGCAACCCCTGCCTGGCCTCCTGGTTGTCGGGGTCCACACTGAGCACCTGTCGATACCTGGCCTCCAGGTCGGTCATGAAGGCGTAATCCTCCTCCACCTTCGGTGGTTGCGCCGCTGGTGGCTCGGCATTCCCGGGAGGCTGGACCGGTGCCGCCGCCTCCTGAGAGTCCGGGTACAGCCACTTCAGCAATTGCGGTCCAAACAGTACGACCCCACAGGCCATGCTCACCGCCAGCAGAACAGCAAACATGGCCAGTGCCAGCCGTTGCAGACCTTCGGCACGAAACCGGAACGGCGCGGCGCTGGCCACCTGTTGGCGAACGACGGGCGAACTGGCAAAGGATTTCAACCGCTCGACCAACTGCCGGAAAGCCTCCTCGGGCATGGGACCCAGGTCGGTGATCCGGGAGGGTCCGCCGCCGTGGGTGATGCACAGATGACATCTCCTGAAAAACAGCAAAAAAGCCACCCTGCTGCCGCGCACGGCAGTATTATGCCAGGCAATCTGCTGGTGCTGCCGCGACTGGCCGGCCACCCAGAATCGCATGGAGTCGGTGTACACATCGATATGCTCCTTGTAAAAGCGGAGCGTCACTTCATCCTTGCAGCCGAACAGGGGACGTACCATGCCGACAGACCGGTATAACGACAGAACCAGCCGCAGCATGGCGGTCACCAGCAAAAACAGGCGCATCTGCACGGTGGACAACAGATCCGTCCTGCTGGCCATTCCCTGCAGGAACATCCGCTCGGACCGGTCAACCCCGTGGAAGATGTCCCGTACCAGATGGCCGTGCAATTCGATGATGGGCGTACCGGATGCGGTCATGGGTGTGGTTCTGACTCCGTTCTGTACCGTCCGAGCGTCGGAACGGCGATGGCACCCGGGCGATCACGATTCAGACAAACTGGTGGATTCTGCCAGTAACTGGAGCCGTTGTAAATGGGGAAGTATGCCCGGAACACCCGGCAATCCCCATAAAATGGGCCATGCACAACCGCCATGCCGATGTGTGCCTTTGTGGGCAGGCCAGATGCTGGTATACTGCTTGCGTGTGAAGTTGACAGCAGGCGTGGTCAACCGGTGGCGGCGGATGCAACCGGAAACCTTATTGGGGAGAACCAGACACAATGAAACTGGGACTGATTGCCGATTCTCATGACCACGTGGACCATTTGCGCCAGGCCGCCCGACATTTCAGGGAACGCGGGGTGGAACAGGTCTTTCACGCGGGGGATTTTGTCAGTCCGCCATCGGTCCTCTGCCTGGAAGGCTTGACGGTGCATGGCGTGTACGGCAACAACGATGGCGAACGGGCTGGACTGGCAAAAATGTTTGCAAAAACAGGTGGGACACTGGCAGATGAGGTGTTGGAAATGACGATGCCCATGGGACGGATTGCCGTCTACCATGGTACGGTATCGGCCATTCTGCATGCCTTGATCCGCAGCCAGGAATATGATCTGGTGGTCACCGGTCATACCCATCGCGTGACGGATCGCCTGGACGGACGGACGCGGGTCTTGAACCCGGGAACGGCCCACGGCTTCAACCAGGAAGCGACCGTCATGGCATATGACACAGCAACAGCGCACGTGGAACTCATACCCCTGTCATGAACAACAAGCCCGTCCTGTTCGTGGTGGATGACGATGCGGTCACCCGCCTGATGCTGAGCCGCTTTTTGGAAAGATGCGGGTACAGGGTCGTGGGGTTGACCAATGGCGCAGAGGCCGTGGCTGCGTTCGACAAGCAGTTGCCGGATATTGTCCTGATGGACGCCAACATGCCGGTCATGAACGGCTTTGAAGCGTGTGTCGCACTGAAAAGCCGCCCGGAAGCCAGGCATGTCCCTGTCCTGATGATCACCGGTCTCAACGACGATGAATCGGTAGACCGGGCCTACACGGCGGGTGCGGCCGACTTTATCACCAAACCGGTCCACTGGGCCATTCTGCGCAACCGGGTCGGGTATCTGCTCCGAGAACTGGAGGCGGAACGCAAGCTCTACCTGGCCTCCAGTGTGTTCGACAACACCAACGAGGGCATTGTCGTCACCGATCCCGAGGCCGTTGTGCAATCCATCAATCCTGCCTTCACCCGCATTACCGGCTACAGTGCAGACGATGCCCTGGGCAACAGCATCAAATTGATCCGCTCGGAGCATCATGATCCGCTCTTCTACCAAAAAATATGGGACACCCTGACCAGTACCGGCAAGTGGCAGGGCGAGTTCTGGAGTCGGCGCAAGGACGGGCGCGACTATCCGCAGTGGCTGACGATCAGCGCCATCCACGGGCCGGACGGTGCCGTGCAGAACTATGTCGGCGTTTTTTCCGATCTGACCGCCTTGAAGGAGTCGGAAGAGAGCCTGCTCCATCTGCTGGGCCACGATACCCTGACTTATCTGCCCAATCGCCACCTGTTCCAGGAACGACTCTCCTTCGCCTTGAACAACACCCATGGCGCAGAGAACATGGTCGCCATCCTGTTGCTGGACCTGGACCGGTTCAAGGTGATCAACGATACCATGGGGCACAATGTGGGTGACCGGTTGTTGATCCAGGTGGGACAACGGTTGACCGATCTGCTGACGATCCATCAGCAACAGTTGGGCATCGACGCGCTGGGACGACTGGGGGGGGACGAATTTGGCATCATCCTGTCCCAATTGACCCATACCCAGGAGGCCGCCCAGTTGGCCAAGACCCTGCTGGAGCTGTTTGCCAAGCCGTTTGTGATCGACAGTATGGAATATTTCATGGGAGCCAGCATCGGCATCGGCATTTCGCCCCTGGACGGCGAGGATGTCCTGACCTTGATGAAAAATGCCGATGCCGCGCTGTACCACGCCAAGGAACAGGGACGCAACAACTTCCAGTTTTACCGCAACTCCCTGAACACCTTTTCCATGGCCCGCATGTTGATGGAAGGCAACCTGCGCAATGCCATGGAACGGGGCGAATTTTTGATGTACTATCAACCACAGATGGATGTCAAAACGGGCAGACTGGTGGGCGCGGAGGCGTTGATTCGTTGGCTGCACCCACAGCAGGGCATGGTGGCACCGGGAGAGTTCATCCCTTTGGCTGAAGAGATCGGCTTGATCGTGCCCATGGGACTGTGGGCCCTGAAAACGGTCTGCCAGCAATCCCGGGCCTGGTGGAAAATGGGGTTGACGCCGTTGCGGATGGCGGTCAATCTGTCCGGCATCCAGTTCAAGCAACCGGATTTTATCGATACGGTCACCGGGGTCTTGACCGCCTCGGGACTGGACCCCCACCAACTGGAACTGGAGTTGACCGAAAGTATTGCCATGGGGCAAGTGGAGGCCACTCTTGCCAAGCTGAAAATCCTGTCGGATGCACAAATCAAACTGGCCATTGACGATTTTGGCACCGGTTTCTCCTCTCTCAGCTATCTCAAGCGATTTCCGATTGACACCCTGAAAATTGACCGGTCGTTTGTGTGCAACTGTACCCGGGACGTCGACGATGCGGCCATTATTCGCGCCGTCATTCGTTTGGCACACAGTCTGGGTTTGACGATCATTGCCGAAGGCGTGGAAACCGAAGAGCAATTGCAGTTCCTGCGCATGGAACAGTGTGACGAGATACAAGGGTATCTCTACAGTCGCCCCCTGTCGGAAGAAGCATTTCTGGAATTCATGAAAAAAAATCAATAAATGATCAATGTGCCCCCGGCAATGACCCGCAAGGGTGGGCCAACCTCCCCCAACCGGTGGATCTTTGCTGTCACCATCGTAATAATTGGGTGGACAAGACGAACCAGATCCTCTATGATTCCATGGTTTTTTCCTGCGGACGAGGACAGAGGGGCTCGGGCGGTTGCAACCCATGGCACGTATCAACATTACACCAATACCGGGAGAGCGGCATGACGGACAGTAAAGGGGCTAAAACCGGAGACAAATCCGGCACTGATTCCAAAGACGCGGCTGCGGACGTGGCAGACGCCAAGGTGACCAGAACCAGGGCGCCCGCAAGCAGGACGGCCAGCGCTGGGACGGGTGGCACGCGCGCGGCGGCGGCCCCGGCGGATGGAGCCCAGGGCACCGAGAAAAAGGCATCCTCTCCCAAGGGGCATGCTGCGGCAAGTCGCGCCAAGAGTGAAGCAGCCGAGGTGGTGCTGGGTCGTGGTTCCAGCAACGCCAACCGTTCGGCACCACCCAAGGTCAAATCCATGAAAGAGCCGGAATACCTGGAGCTGATCGCGCCCCTGCATATTGAACTGGTCAAGATGCAAAACTGGGTCAAAGAGCACGGTCTGCGCGTGGTGGCCTTGTTCGAGGGACGGGATGCGTCCGGCAAGGGAGGAACCATCAAACGGTTTATCGAGCATATGAATCCCCGCGGCTGCCGGGTGGTCGCCCTGGAAAAACCCACGGACAAGGAACGGACCCAGTGGTATTTCCAGCGGTATGTGCAGCACCTGCCGTCTGCCGGTGAGATTGTGCTGTGTGACCGCAGCTGGTACAACCGCTCGGGGGTGGAACGGGTGATGGGCTTTTGCACCGAGGCGGAAGTGCGGGAATTCTTGCGGGCCGTGCCCGAGTTTGAGCGGATGCTGGTCAACTCCGGCATCATCCTGTTCAAGTTTTACTTTTCGGTCACCAAACAGGAACAGTTGCGCCGTTTCAACAGCCGCATGGTGGACCCCCTCAAGCAATGGAAGCTCAGCCCGGTGGACAAGGAGTCCCAGGACAAGTGGGAAGAGTACACCAAGGCCAAAGAGGATACCTTTTTTTACTCCTCGACCGCCGAATGTCCCTGGACCATCATCAAGTCGGATGACAAGAAGCGCGCCCGGATTGAAGGGATCAAATATTTTCTCAGCAAGCTGAACTACAAGGACAAGAACAAAAAATTGCTGGAGTATGACCGTCGCATCGTGCGGACTGTCCAGGAAGAGATGGGCATCGATTGATGGCAGATGACTGTCAACCCGGATGGGGCCAAAGTCTCTCATCCGCGTTGGCATACGGGTAGTGGGAACGTGACGTGCCGTTTCCATCGGGTGGGGTGACACAGGATATTCAACGGGAAATCAATCATGGCCAAACACGCTGTCTCTCTCGGTCTCGTGCAATCCATAGTGGGTTCCGGCATGTATCCGGTGGATGAGCAAAAAAAGAACAAGCAACCCCGTCCCGGCAAACCGCTGGTGACCCTGTCGCGTTTTTACGGCACGCCAGACGAAGAGACGGCCCGATTGCTGTCGGCACGACTGGCCGTGCCGCTGTATGATCGCAAGCTGCTGGATGCCATCATCAAGGAGGCCAAGGGGGACAAGCATCTGCTGGAACGGTTGGATGAGCGGGTCACCTCGCTGGTGGACGACATGGTTCATGCCTTCTTTTCCAAGAAGAGCACCAACAAGGATTCCTATTTTCGCTACATGGCCAAGGTGATTGTAGGGATTGGTCCCTCTGGCGGCGTGATTGTCGGACGGGCTGCCCACCTGCTGCTGCCGGAACGGGCCGCCTTCCGGGTCCGCCTGGATGGTTCTCTCAAGGTGTGCTGCAAACGGTTGATGGAGACGGACAACCTGAAAAAAGCGGATGCCGAGAAAGAGATTGTCAAAACCAACAAGGAACGGGACAAGTTCAACGAAGAAGTGGCCAAACGGTATCCTGCCCGGGTGCAGGGGTATGATCTGGTCCTGAATTCCGATCTCTATTCTCCGGAACAGATGGTGCGGATCATTGTTGCTGCGATGCGGGAAGCTGATTTTCAGATACCGGACCCGCCTGCTGCGGGCTAGGGCGTGGCACGGTGTGTGCGGTGGTGTCGTTACGACCAGTGGGATTATCAGTCGGCGTTGACATGGCAGAAAGAGCGGGTGGCGGCCATTCTGCGATGCGCGGTGCTGGAAGAGTCCCCGGGTGGGTGTGCCTGGAGTGGCCAATCCCCGTCGGCCCACTTTGACCACGTGGATCACTTGCTCCTCCTGGAACACCCGGCGGTCTACACCATCGGTCGTTCCGGCCATCGACGGGATGTGCTGGATGCGGCCTGGTGTACCCCCCCTGTGCCGGTCGTCGAGACGGATCGGGGGGGGCAGGTCACCTGCCACGGACCCGGACAGTTGGTGGTCTATTTCATCCGCGATTTGCGTCCCCACGCCCTGGCCCGGGTTCGGCAACACGTCAACCGCCTGGAGGAGACTGCCATCCGCACGTTGGCCGCCTTGGGCGTGGCAGCCCGGCGTGACCCGTCCCATCCCGGCGTCTGGGTGGACAATGCCAAGGTGGCCGCGCTGGGCGTGCGGATCGACCGGGGTGTTGCCTATCATGGAATCGCCATCAACCGTGATCCGGATTTGCGCCTGTTTCGTGGCATCGTTCCCTGTGGTCTGGCCGACCGCCCGGTGACTTCGCTGGCCGAGCTGGGTGTGCGGG